>NZ_JBEXQG010000001.1:0-338128 GCF_040612485.1 Streptomyces sp. NPDC006385 | reverse complement strand
GGCAAGGTCGTCAAGAATCGGCTGCATCTCGACGTGCGGGTCGGCACCGGGCTCGTGGGTGAACAGCGCCTGGCCGCGCTCGAAGCCGAGTGCGCACGACTGGTCGCGCTCGGCGCGGTACGCGTGCGACTACTGCCGGCCGACGGTGACAGCGAGTCGTGCATCGTGATGCAGGACATCGAGGGCAACGAGTTCTGTCTCGACTGAGGGGCCGCGAACGTGTCCTTGCTCTGTCCCCGCGGGCCAGGACGAGGAGCGGCCCGCGATCTGTCGGGGCGGTGTGGCGCGGGACAGTTGGCGGTGAGGGGGGCAGGCATCGGCCCAAGCGCATGACCTTGCTGCGTGGGAGGGCGGCGGCCGGCGGATGACGCCAGGTCCACAGCCGCGCTGACAGGCGGGTGGCCTCGGCGGCGAGGTCGTCGCAGAAGGCGACGAGCATCTGCGGTTCGGGGAGCCTGCTGTCGAAGGTCGTCCTCCCGGTCGGGGTGGGTGCGGTGGGGTGGTGTTTGCCCTTGCCGACGTCCAGGCCGAGATGGACGTCGATGTCGCCGGCATCGATCACGTGCTGTGTCCTGGGGAAAGGTCGGTGGCGCCACGCCCCTCGCGTTCGTGGCCACTGCAGGCCAGGCAGGCGACGCCCCTGCCTTCACGGATGTCAGGGCGACCACTGTGCGATCGGTTGTCGTCTGTGCGGCTACTGCATCAGTTCGGTGTGGGGATGCTCCGGTGACGTCGGGCAGACGTAGAGCTGCTGTCGGTGGCCGCTGCCGATTTGGACGGCGGTCGGTTGTCTCGGGACCGGGTCGCTGACGGGCGGCGCGGCGCGGATGTCGCTGGGGACGCGGCCACGGTCATGCACCTCTATGCCCTTGGCGCGGAAGAAGTCGATCACGGCATGGGTCTCCGGGTAAGCGTGCGAGGGGGACGGCCTGGTGCGGGCTTGGTCTTCGTACTCTTCCTCCGGTATCCAGCCCCGCGTGCTGTCGTCCCATTCGAAGGTGGCGATGGTCAGCAGCGGATCCATCTTGGTGTCGCAGGTCGGGCAGAACTGGGGGACGGGATCGGTGTAGCCCCAAGAGGCCCAGCCGCCGACTTTCCAGCCGGGTGCGACGGACAGGTGGTCCCCGTAGAACTCCTCCGGGTAGGGGGCATAGGAGCTGTCCACAGCGGCGCCGGCCGCCTGCCACTTGCTCCAGTCCCCGAGTGGGTCCCGCAGTTCTTTGCTCAGCTCCATGGGGTTGGGGTACTCGGTGACCTGCTCCGGGGCGAGCAGGCACGGCTCGGGCACATAGAGGTCGAACTGCACCGCGGACGGCTCCGGGGGTGCGGTGAGGATGTCGGTGACCGTGGCCGCGGATCGCCAGAACAGCGCGGTCCTGGGCATGAACTTCATCGGAGGGTGGTCGAAAGGGCACCACAGCACCTGAAGCAGATCCGTCCCCGCGGGCGCGCGCAGATCGGGCACGTCACGCACGTACAGTTGTGCCAGCGGCAGCATCGCTATCGAACCGTCGTACGAGTGAGGGCCCGGCGACCTCCTGATCGGATACTTCCTCGGGGGACGGATTCGGGCGAGGGTCTCTCGTTCCTGCGGGGTCATGCTCCTGCCCTGCGCGGCAGCACGGATCCGTCGCTCCAGCCTCACGTCCGCCAGGGACATGGCCGGCTCCACCCCGTTCAGCTCGTGCGGGCCGTCGCAGTGCGGCCACGGCTCGCCGGCTGGCCACAACAGCGGCCCGCCGACCGAACTGTCGCGCGGCGACGGAGACCCGGGGGAGGGGTGCAACCGGGTCGCCGTCCGTGCCAGCGGCGCCAGTTGAGGAAAGACCGCGGCGACGTCGAGCGGCCGCGGCGGGGTGGTCCGGTTGACGTTCATAGCGGTTGATGCTGCCAGCAGCCTCTGACACTGGGCACATCGGTCCACGACCACTGACACCGGAACAGTCTTCGTGGGTGGGTGGGCGGACCAGAGAAGATGGCGGCGATGCAGGGTTCGGTGACGTAGAGCACGGCTTGATCCACGCGCACCGCGTGTCAGTGATCTGAGCGAAACCGCCTCGTAGTGCTTCGATCGCGACGCGTACCGCCAGGCCCTTTCGCCTGCATCAGCGGGCTGACCAGAGGAAGATGCCCGCGATGTGGAGGCCGGCCAGGTAGACGGTGGCGGTCTTTTCGTAGCGGGTGGCGATCCCTCGCCATTGGCTGAGGCGATTGATGCACGCTCGACCGTGGCGCGCTGCTTGTACGCCTCACGGTCGAAAGCCGGAGGGCGCCCGCCCGCCCCGGCTGCCTCGCCGCAAGAGGTGGGTGCTTGGGTCCGACCGGATCGGGATGACCGCCCGGATACGACGGCTGGTGGCGGGGCCTTCCCCGTCGACGGGTCGACGGGTCGACGGGGCGCACGCAGACGTGCCATCACCTGGGTGAAGGTGGGCGCGTCGATGGCCTGCCCCGCAGGTCAGGAGGAACACCAGCGGGCGGCAGCGTCCGTCGGCCGCGAAGGGGACCTTCGTGGTCAGCCCGCTGCGGGACCGACCGATGGCATGGTCGGCCGGACTCGCCTGTCGATGCCCCTTTTTCGATCCGCGCCCACTGCGCGTCAGTCAGCGACACAACCAGACCGACGGTCAGATGGTCTGAACGAAGCAGCGTAGTCGTGCGCGTACGCTGCCGCTGGTGCCGCAGGCCCGGCAGGGGTCCGTGGACTGGGGCCAAGTCCTCTCCTGGGCGTGCTGCTGGTCCTGCTTGTGCTGAATCGTCATCGCGTTCTCCAGCGGTGGTTCGTTCAGGACATCGCCAACTCCGCCTGCGAGCGTCAGACTTGACATCACGGAAGGGCAAACCCGCTTCCCCCATGCGTCATCGTCCAATCGGACCCACGGTCACCACCAACACCGCCGTCGACCTCGATCGGCTCGGCGGCCTGTCAGAGCCCGGCCGGCACGGCGTCGGCCCAGGCGTCACGCCCGGTCAGGCGGTGTTGCCATGAGCACCCGCCAGATCCTGCCGGGGCCGCTCGCCGAAGGCCCGAGCCACGGCTACGCCCTCAAGCGACGCTGCGGCGAACGCTTTCCGAGAGGCCGGCCACTGGCCTTCGGCCAGGCGCACATGCCCCTGCAAAGGCTCGTCCGCGACGGCTCGGCCCAGGTGGACGGCGCGGCTTCGGACCGCCACCCGCAGCGGACCGTGTACCGCCTGACCGATGAGGGGACGCGCGAGTCGGCGGAGTGGACGGCTGAGGTCGCCCCGTCGGTGCCGTCAACGAGCAACGAAGTCTTCCCCGAGGTCGCCGTCGCGATCCTCGTCGGCAGCGATCCCGCTGCGTACCTCCACCACCTCGACGCCGAACCCCGCTGGCCGAACACCACCGCAGCCAGGCTCACCGTACTGACCACCGAGATCGATGCCTCATGACCACGACGCCCCACCCCCCTGGTGGTGACCTGGCCCGCAGCGCGCCGAGTTCCGCCCACCTCGACGACACCCCTCCGCCGACGGCACCCCACCACTGGCAGGACCGTCTGCGCCGGTTCGGATACGCCGCACGCCCCCGCACCGACACCCGCGAAAGCCTGGTTCCGCCCTTTCCCGCGCCGCCAACCCGTCTCTGGGAGTTCATGGGCCTCAGCCCGGCACTGGCACACCGGGGCGCGACGGTGAGGGGCTGGCTGGGGCCGCTGCTCGTCGCCGTCCTGGCCGGAGCGATCCGGTTCTGGCATCTCGGTAGTCCGCGGGACCTCGTCTTCGACGAGACCTACTACGCCAAGGACGCCTGGTCCCTGCTGCAACTGGGCTATGAGGGCACCTGGCCGGATCGTAAGATCTCCGACCCGCAGATCCTGGCCGACCCCCAGGTGATCTTGCTCTCCGACACGGGGTCTTTTGTCGCGCACCCTCCGATGGGCAAGTGGGTGATCGCCCTCGGCGAGTGGATGTTCGGCCTCAACTCGTTCGGCTGGCGCTTCATGACAGCGGCGTTGGGCACGCTGTCGGTGCTGATGCTGTGCCGAATAGGACGCCGCCTGTTCCGTTCGACGGCACTGGGCTGCCTGGCCGGCACGCTGATGGCGGTGGACGGTCTGCACTACGTGATGAGCCGCACCGCCCTGCTCGACCTCATCGTCATGTTCTTCGTCCTGGCGGCGTTCGGATGCCTGCTGATCGACCGGGACGACGCACGCGCCCGGCTCGCGGCAGCCCTCCCGGTGAGCGGGGACGGCCACGTGCGCCCGGACCAGGTCACCGGCGACCGCGCCGGGACGGGAGTACGTCCCTGGCGGCTCGCGGCCGGCGTCTTCCTGGGCCTGGCGGCCGCGACCAAATGGAACGGCCTGTATTTCCTCGCCTTCTTCATGATCCTCACCGTGCTGTGGGACGTCGGCGCCCGCCGCGTCGCGGGGGCGCGCCGCCCGTACCGGGCGGTGCTGCGCAAGGACCTCGGCTGGTCGGTGCTGTCCCTCGTCGCGGCCGCCGTGGTGACGTATCTGGCGACGTGGACCGGCTGGTTCCGGTCCGGCAACGGCTACGGACGCCACTGGGCGGACGGCCGCGGCGGCACCTGGGCGTGGATTCCGGCTCCGCTCCGCAGCCTGTGGCACTACGAGCACGGGGTGTACCAGTTCAACGTGGGGCTGCACGCTTCGCACAAGTACGAGTCCAACCCCTGGAGCTGGCTGGTCCTCGGCCGCCCCGTGCTGTTCCAGTACGAGTCACCGAACTCCGGCAAGGCCGGCTGCCACACGGCCACCGACTGCACGCAGACGATCCTCGCACTGGGCACACCGCTCCTGTGGTGGACGGCATGTTGCGCACTCGTGTACCTGCTCTACCGGTGGGCACTGCGCCGCGACTGGCGCGCCGGCGCCATCCTGTGCGCGGTCGCCGCCGGTTACCTGCCCTGGTTCCTGTACCAGGACCGCACGACCTTCTCCTTCTACGCGGTCGTCTTCGTGCCGTATCTGTGCCTGGCCGTGGTGATGATGCTGGGCGCGCTGCTGGGTCCGCCGGGGGCGACTGGAACGCGCCGCCTACGGGGTGCGGTGGCCGCAGGTGCGCTTGTCCTGCTCATCACCTGGAACTTCATCCATCTCTTCCCGATCTACACCGGGCAGACGATCCCGTACGCCGACTGGCGCGCCAGAATGTGGCTCGACAGCTGGATCTGAGGGTGGACTCACACTCCCTTTCAAAAGCCCGTTCCTCAGGCGCCCCTGTGCTCCGGCCGGGGTGGTCGTGTACGCGAGGGTACTGACAGTGCTCCGCAGCAAGCAGCGGAGCACTGTCAGTGGTGGATGGCAGCATCGGGCGCATGACGGACACCACGGCATTCGACTGGCGTTCCTTCCTGCTCAGGTGGAGTGGGGAGTGGGCGGATTCCCTGCCGGACGGCGAGACGCGGGGCGAGGACGATGAGACGGCGCGGCGGGCGCGCTGGCTGGGCTTCCCGCCCGCGTCCGAGAAGCGGATCGCAGCCATGGAGAAGCGCCTCGGCCGACGAGTGCCCCCGTCGTACCGGGAGTTCCTCAAGGTCAGTGACGGGTGGCGGCACGCGGGCGGGTTCGTGTGGCTGCTGGCGGGGACCGAGGACGCGCACTGGCACAACAACGAGTCGGGACTCGCGGACATGGTCGAGGAGTACCTGGACGAGGACGCCGGGCCCGAGGAGCGGCGGGAGGCGGACATCTGGCGGCGCGGGCTGCAGCTCGACGTCGAGTCCGACATCACTCATGTCCTCATGGACCCCGAGGACGTGGACGAGGACGGTGAGTGGGCCGTGTACACGTGGGCGAGCTGGCGGGCCGCGCCGCCCGAGCGGCACGCGAACTTCCTTGAGTTCATGCGGGGCATGTACCGGGAGTTCCACAGGCTGCGGGCGCACCGGAGCGACGGAGAGCCGGTGTTCGCCAACGACACGACACGCAAGCTGGACGCCCAGGTGGAGGAGGCCCGGCTGGAGGCACTGCGAGGCGGCTGGGAACGGGCCCGGACAGCGCTGGACGAGGCCAAGGAGTACGGCAGACCGCGGGCCGCCGGGCTGGGCGACCAGATACGGCGCCTGCTCGGACAGACCTACATGGTCTACTTCGACGGACTGGTGACGGACCCGCGGTACGCTCCCGAGCTGCTGCCACCGCTGGTCGCCGAGCACGCGGCACACTCCTACCGGGACGACTCCACGCTGACGTTCCATCTGCGGGGCGCCGACGACGACCTCGTGGCACTGGCTTACGCGACGCTGGATCAGGTGCGGAACGGCACGTACCGGTACACGGCGGCCGGACCGTTCGGGGAAGCGGTCGAGAGGACGCGGGAGTTGGCGCGGTGGGGGGACTCCGACGGGGCATGGCGGACGTTCATGAACGCTCTGCCCATGTGGGAGCCGCTGGGGTCGGATCACGTGGCGCCGCTGGGATGGGTGGCCGACCCCGTACTCGGGCCGCTGCTGACCTTGGAACGGGGCCAGGAGTTGCTGTCCACGCCGAGGGGGCGGGCAGGCGAGTAGGACCTAACGGCGGACCAACTGCCGGCAGATCTCGAACTTCCGGTCTCCGCGTGGTCAGAGACGACTACGTTCATCCATGGCCGGACTCGGCATGCCCGCCGTGGTCGCCGAGCTGGGCTTCGAACCAGTCGTGCAGGGCGTCGACCCATGCGGAATCCTGCGTGGAGTAGGTCAGGGTGGCCCCGTCCGCCCGGTCCGCGCAGCGAACTTCGATGCGGTCGAAACCGTCCCGCAGTTCGTTCGAGGTCGAAGGGCATCACTGTTCTGCCCCGCTCGGCCACTAACGCCTGACGTTTCGTCTGACCCTCGCCCGGGTCCCGCTGTGAGCCGCCGGCCAGCAGGGCGACCGCCGTCACCGTGCCGACGGCCATCACGCCCGCGCCCGCCATCAGGGCGCGGCGCCTGCTGCTGTTCATCCAATGCCTCCACCATCACGTTGAGGACGTGGAGTACGCCCGCTCTCTCGTGGTCCGGGATCGAGCCGAGCAGCCGGGAGAACCGCTCCCGCCGCGCGTCAGCAAGGTTCTGCGCCGCTCGCCGCCCCGAAGGGCAACCAGTCTGGGCAGCCAGTTCGGCAGTGCTCGGGTCGGTGCATGAAACAGCGGCTGCCAGGGGCTGTTCGCGACTCTCCTCACCGCCGACGCGTGGCCGGCGCATTTGCCCTACCGCGCATTCTGGCAAGGCGGCGAACCCGTCGAAGTGCACAACAACGCTCCCTGTTTTGCCCATTGCCGCACAGGGGGACGTCACCGCACTGTGGAAACAGGTCGGACAGCCCCCGCCTTTCGACGGTCTCCGCGTCACTGTTTTCTGCATTCGGGACACCTGACCCGTATCCGGGCCACTCCCGAAGTCAGGGAACGGGCGGCGCTCCTGGAATGCGGACCATATTCCCGTCGTAGCGGAATTCCACTGGTTCGGCCACCCGCACCACGCGCCGTGCGGGGAATTGCCGCCAGCCAGAAAGGACTGCCCGTGTACGTCTCTACGGCAGGTTTCGCGGTCGGGACCGGTGGCACTGTCGCCGCCACCACGCTCGTGGTGTCCCCCGCCGGCCTGCTTGTGATGACGGCGCTGGCCGGTGTGGTCGCCGTGCTGATGGCGCTGGGGCTGTGCCGCGTACACCGCCGCGCCTCGCCGTGCCGCCGGACGACGGCCGATGACGTCGGCTTCCCGGAACCGCGACCGGAACCGCCGCCGCCGGCCCCGCCGTGCCGCCCGGGATCGGACGGAACCGAGCCATCTCCAGATCTCCGCCCGCCTGCCGAGCCTTCCTGAGGAGAGCGCCCCATGCCTGCTTCGCTCAGCCTGCTCATCGCCGCCGTCAGCATGACCGTGATCGCTTTCGGGCTCACGTACTTCTTCGCCCTCATGCTGCTGGGGGCGTGGCGGCTCAGACCCGGCAAGGGGCGCCATCGGCGTCCGGAGCGTTCCGCCCGTGCTGACAGGGAACCGGACTCCACGCCGCCGCCCGCAGGTTTCCACCTCTACTTCCTCGTGCCCTGCCTCAACGAGAGCGCGGTGATCGCGCCGACCGTCTCCCGGCTGGCGGAGATCGCCGGGAGCCGCGTCATCGTGATCGACGACGCCTCCGACGACGGAACCGGCGAGCGGTGCCAGGCCCTCGGCTCCTCCCGGGTGCACGTCCTCCGACGCGAACTGCCCGACGCGCGGCTCGGCAAAGGCCCCGCGCTGAACGCCGGGTTCAGGCATCTGGTGCTGGACGTGCACGCCCGCGGACTCGACCCGGAGACGGTACTGGTCTGCGTGATGGACGCCGACGGCCGCCTTTCCCCCGGCGCCGTCGACCACGTCACCGCCTGCTTCGCCGACCCCCGCGTGGGCGGTGTCCAGCTCGCGGTGCGCATCCGCAACCGCGACCGTCTGATCACCCGCTTCCAGGACATGGAGTTCTGGGCCCTGTCGGCGATCTCCCAGCACGCCCGGGTCCCGCTGGCCTGCGTCAGCCTGGGGGGAAACGGACAGTTCGTCCGGCTGCGGGCGCTGCTGGAGCTTGAGGGTCCCTGGCCGCCGTCGCTCACCGAGGACCTGGATCTCACGATCAGTCTGCTGGTCGGCGGGTGGTCGATGTCCACGACACCACATGCCTGGGTCGACCAGCAGGGCGTGGACAGCTGGCGGCGTCTGGTGCGCCAGCGCACCCGCTGGTACCAGGGCACGATGACGGCCACGGGCCGGCTCGGCGAGGTGTGGTCCAGTACCTGCCTACGCCGGCTCGCCGTGCTGGAGTTGACCTGCTACCTGCTGATTCCCTGGGTGCTGGTGCTGCCCTGGTCGATCCTGGGGCACATCAATCTGGTGCTGTTCGGGGTGCGTGTCGCCGACGGCAGGACACCGGTCGACGTGACGGCCGCGGGGTGGGCGTCGGTGGCCTTCTGGGTCTTCTTCTACCTGCTGTCCTGCGCCCCCAACATCACCTTGGGCTGCCTGTACTTCCTGCGCGACCGGGGCTACGGGCTGGCCCGCTCCGTGGCGCTGGGCCACCTGCTGCTGCTGACCAACTATGTGACGTATCTGGCGACTTGGCTGGCCCTGGTTCGCATGCTGCGCGGTCAGACCGGCTGGGCGAAGACCTCCCGGGCCGTCGAGACCACGGGAGGTGCCGCATGAGGCCCCGCACGATCCTGCGGCGGTGGTGGCAGGCGACGAACGGGCCGGCCGACCGTGTCCCCCGACTGGTGGGGGCTGCGGCCGCCACGGTGGGCGCCGTTCTCCTGGCCGACCGGGAGGCCGGGTTCCGGGCGTGGGAGGCGCGGGCCGCCGGTGCGCTCCTGGGCCTGTCCACCGACGCGGCGGTCAGCGTTCCGCCCTCCGGCACCTCACTGTTCTGGGACCTGGGCACGGCCAGGGCCGACGGAGTCATGATCACGGCGGAGTGCACCTCGGCGTACGCCCTCATCGTCCTGCTCCTGCTGACCGGTGCCGTGATCCTGTGGCCAGGGGTGAGGGCCAGCGCCGTGGTGGTGGCGGCCGTCGCCGCCGCCACCGTGCTCAGCGGTGTCAATCTGCTGCGCATCCTGCTCATCGCGCTCACCATCCGGCAGTGGGGCGCGGACAACTGGTTCGACCTGACGCACGTGTACGTCGGCACCGCTCTGTCGCTCCTCGCCGCCATGCTCGCGGCCCTCGTCTTCGCCCTGCTGCTGCGCCGCACGACCGGCCGCCGGCGCTCCGTTCCCGGCCGCTGACGACTCGCCCGCTCCGGCCGCTCCCAAGAAAGGCACGCCATGGCCCGCGTCATGCTCATCTACGGAACCCGCCCCGAAGCCGTCAAAATGGCCCCCCTCGTCAGCCGGTTGCGGCGCAGCGCCGACGTCGACCCCGTCGTCGTGGTGACCGGCCAGCACCGCACGATGCTGGACGAGATCAACGCCTTCTTCGACATCGTGCCCGACCACGACCTGGACCTCATGCGCGACCGGCAGGAACTGTCGGAACTGGCCGGGCACGCGCTGCTGGCACTGGAGCGGCACCTGCGGCGCGAGGCGCCCGCGGCGGTCGTGGTGCAGGGCGACACCACCACCGCCCTCGCCGGTGCGCTCGCCACGTTCCACGCCCGGATCCCCTTGGTCCACCTGGAGGCGGGCCTGCGCGTGCCGGGTCCCGGTGCGCCGTTCCCGGAGGAGACCAACCGGCGGCTGATCGGCCGACTGGCCAGGCTCCACCTCGCGCCCACCGTGGCGTGCAGGAACAACCTGCTCGCCGAGGACGTGCCGCCCGACGACATCGCCGTCGTGGGCAACACCGTTGTCGACGCCCTGCTCATCGCCGTACGACACACGGCCCCGTTCCGCGATCCGCTGCTGGAGGACGTCACCGCGCACCGCCAGGTGGTCGTGGTGACCATGCACCGGCGTGAGTCGTGGGGGGAGCGTATGGCCCAGGTGATGGCCGCCGTCCGTGAGTTGGCCCGCAGCCGGCCTGCCGTACACGTCGTCTTCCCCGTGCACCGCAACCCGGTGGTCCGTGACCTGGTGGTGCCCACACTCGGCGACCTGCCCAACGTGCATCTCGTCGATCCGCTGCCGTACGGGGAGTTCGTCCGTCTCATCTCCCGTTCCTTCGTGGTGCTCACCGACTCGGGGGGCATCCAGGAGGAGGCTCCCGCCCTCGGCAAGCCCGTCCTCGTGCTGCGGGACAGCACCGAACGGATCGAGGCGGTGCGGGCGGGCGTCGCGCAGGTGGTGGGAACCGGCAGCGACAGCATCCTCGGCCACTGCCTGTCCTTGCTGGACAACCCCGTGCGCTACCGGTCCATGGCACGCCGGCGCAGCCCGTTCGGAGACGGCCGCGCTGCCGCGCGCAGTGCCGCCGCGATCGCCGAACTGCTCGGGGTGGGCGTACGCCTGCCGGACTTCCGCGGGGACGATCCGGACGCCCAGAAGGACAACTCCCCTGTGGCGCCACCGCGTCGGGTGACAAGCGCCGGGCGAGTGTAGCGGTGCTGACCTCGCCGAACGGAGTCGATCATCTGCCGACACAGTCTTGATCCACTCGATCAGCAGACACGGACAGACGTTGATCACCCATAGCCTGTGACCGACCCGTTCCTAAACGTTTATGACGGAAAGGGACCGCTGCTTTGCCATCTGCTTCACCTCGCTCTGATCAGGGCGGCGACGGAGCAACGGGCCCGGTGGGCCGCCACCGCCCACTGGCGCCCAGCCCGGCCGGTGCACGCCTCGCCGTTCCAGCCAGTTCGACCGTTCCTCCCACCTCAGGAAACCGGCCTTGCCCCCACACCGAGACGATCTGCCAGCACCCGAGCACCCGCGAGCGCTCCTGACCCGGACGGCCCATGACATGCGCCGGCGCCTGCCCGCTCTCACCTCCGACGTACTCACCCGACTACGCGCCCACCACCCCGACTCGGCGTTCGACGGCGCATGCGTGCACGACTCCCTCAGCGCCTGGCTGGCCGCCCTCGCGGACGAGGCCGCCGACGAAGAGATCAGCGCACGCTTCCACGGCCTCGCGACGGCCGGAGCCGGCCGCGGCATCGCACCGGATGTCATCGCGGCGATCCAGCAGGCGGCCGCCGAGGCGCTCCTGCGGGGCTTCATCACGTGTCTGACGCGCAGTCAGTCGGATGTCATGGACGTCAACGTCATGGTGAGCAGACGCATCATCGAGGTGATCCAGACGGCTACCGCGGCGATCGTCGGCACGCACCGCACTCCCGGCACCGAGCGCGTGCCACGCCCCCGCGACGCGGACGCCCATCATCGCGATCAAGCCGTAGTGGAAGCGCTGCTCGATCCCCGGACCAGTACGTGCCCGCCACCGCTGCCGTCCCACGTCAAGGGCCCTCTTCGGTGGTGCGCCGCCAGCCTCCCGCTGGGAGATCGGCTCCTTCAGGCCCTGCGCAGAGCGCGGGCCGCCAACCCGGCGGCGCTCGTGGGACGGTGCGCGGACAGAGTCGTGCTGCTGACCGGTGACAGACCCCTCCTGCCGGAGGATCTGCGGCCCCACGGCCTGGCCCCGGTCACGTACGAAGGGGTCGCCCAAGCGGCACAGCAGGCACTGAGGGCGGCGGAGGTGGCCGGGCGCTTCGCGGTCGACCACGTCGAGGCCCCCACGGCGCTCCCTCTGATCACCGTCATGGCGCAGGACCAGGAAGAGCGCGACGCGTTCGTGGCCTCCTGCCTGGGGCCGCTGTGCACGGATACCCGGCATGCTCATCTTGAGGAAACCCTGCGCGCGTACCTGGAGCACGGACTGTGTGCCGCCGCCGCGGCTCGCAGTCTTTTCGTCCACCGCCGCACCTTCGAATACCGGCTTCAGCAGATCAAGCAACTCACCGGACTGGATCTGACGCACCCTCTGCACCGTTTGCGGGCCGAGATCGCGCTGTACCTGTGCACTCCGCACGTCACGTCCAGGTCGGGTTGAATTCCAAGACGCTGGAGATGCGGTGAATTTCCTTGTCCTCCTGCCACGTGGAAAAGGCAGGGCCGGCCGCAGCACTGTGAATACAGGGTGAGCCGACGGCGGAGAACGAAAAAACCGCCGCCTTATCGGCTCATCCGCAACCGGTACAAGCGGACCGAAAGGAAACGCCCATGCCAAGCACCCCACGTGCCGCCACGCGGCGCACGACTTCCAGGGCAGCCCTGGGAGCACTGTGCGCGACCGTGTTGCTGGCCGCCGGCGGCGGAGCAGCCACCGCCGCCGACTACCCCGTCACCGCCGACAAGGTGCCGGCCGAGATCGACTGCGACCACCTGTACTTCGCGCACAGGAAGTCCGTCAGCCGCCTCGAGAACGACGCCAACGGCAACGCCACGGCCATCAACCGCGTCGTCGCACGCGGCGACTCGGTCCCCCAGGACTGGGCCGGCAACCTCTCGGTGGGCACCGACCCGGACGCCCCCGGACGGGCGGCCATCGTCTCCGCCCAGTGGAACCGCCACTCCGCCACCCTGTACAAGGTCGCCGACGGGTCCGCCAACGTCACCGACCAGATCTTCTCCGGCAAGTCCTACAGCGCACCCAACGTGCCGGGGGTGACGTGGGGCGGGTACGCCATGGACTCGCGCCGTCAGCTGCTGTGGGGCGGCCAGAACCTCACCGCGGCCAAGAACGTCTTCCGCCTCGACCTGAAGACGGGCAGGACCGAGGTGCAGAACGTCCAGCCGGCCGACCCCACCGACACCGTCTGGAAGCACGGCGCCTTCATCCCGGACTTCCTGGTCGACCACGAGGGAGGGATCTACGCGATGTCCGTCCGGGGCGGGTCGTACCTGTACCGGATCGACACCTCCGGCAAGGAGTGGAAGGCCACTCGGGTGGTGCAGGTGACCGGACCCGTCGCGGGCGAGGGCGGCAACATCTACGGGATGGCCTGGCTGCGCGGCTCGATCTACATGGGCAGCGGCGGCAAGAACCTGTACCGGGTCGACCCGCGTACCGGCCAGTCCCAGCTCGTCGGCAACGTGGCGGCCGCGGGCAACCAGCAGGGCAGCGTCCATCCCAGTGACGGCGGCTGGCTGCTGGACATGGCCAGCTGCGACGTCACCTCCGATCTCACCAAGACCCTGAAGGTGAGCAAGTCGGCCGACCGGCAGGCCGTCGAAGCCGGTGGGCGCATCACCTACACGGTCAAGGTCAAGAACGAGGGCAACTCGCCGAACCCCCAGGCCTCGTTCACCGACGACCTGTCGACCCTGGGCGGTGCCGTCTACAACGATGACGCCACGGCCTCGGCCGGCAGCGTATCGGTGGACAGGGAGACGTCCCGGCTCACCTGGAACGGCAGCCTCCAGCCGGGTCAGGAGGTGACGGTGACCTTCTCCGTCACCGCCAACGACCCCGAGGGTGACAACGTGACGCTGGCCAACACGGTGACCTCCACCGAGGACTCCAACTGCGGGGCGGGCTCCGAAGACCCTGGCTGCACGAGCACCGTCACCGTCTCACGCGGCATCCCCCTCGTGAGCGCCGAGGCCGTGGCACCCGCCCTCGGCTCACTCGCCGCCGCATCCGCTCTCGGCGCCTTCCTGGTCCGCCGCAGGCGGCAAGGCGCCGAACTCTGAGGTGACGCCGTCGGCGCACGCATGACGGCCGTCCCCCAGGGCGGTGGGTTCACGGGCACGCGAACCCACCGCCCACTCGCGTTGACGGGCCAGTGAGAATGCCCCGACCGGGACATCGGGTTCAGGAGAGATCGAACCGATCGAGGGTCATCACCTTGTCCCACGCGGCCACGAAGTCACGCACGAACTTCTCTCCCGCGTCCTGGGACGCGTAGACCTCCGCGACGGCTCGGAGCTGGGAGTGCGAACCGAAGATGAGGTCGACCGCGGTGGCGGTCCACTTGACCTCCCCCGTGGCGCGATCCCGGCCTTCGAACACGTTCTCCTCCGCAGCCGACGCCTTCCACTGCGTGCCCGTGTCGAGCAGGTTGACGAAGAAGTCGTTGGTCAAGGTCTCCGGCCGGTGAGTGAAGACGCCGTGCGGGGACCGCTTGAAGCCGGTGTTCAGGACCCGCATGCCACCGATCAGCACCGTCATCTCGGGAGCGGTCAGCGTCAACAGGTTGGCGCGGTCCAGCAGGAGGGTCTCCGGCGACAACTTCTCTCCCGCCCGGAGGTAGTTGCGGAACCCGTCGGCCCTGGGTTCCAGCACGGCGAACGACTCCACGTCGGTCTGTTCCTGCGTGGCGTCGGTGCGCCCAGGTGCGAACGGGACCGTGACGTCGTACCCGGCGTTCTTCGCCGCTTGCTCGACGGCCGCGCACCCGCCCAGGACGATCAGGTCGGCGAGCGAGACCTTCGTTCCGCCGGCTTGTGAGTGGTGGAAGTCCTGCTGGATCTGCTCCAGCTTCCGCACCACCTCGGCCACCTCGGGCAGGCGGTTGACCTCCCAGTCCTTCTGCGGCGCGAGCCGAATCCGTGCCCCGTTGGCACCGCCCCGCTTGTCGGTGCCGCGGAAGCTCGCCGCCGACGCCCAAGCGGTGGTGACCAACTGGGAGACGGACAGTCCCGAGGCGACGATCCTGCTCTTGAGGGCGGCGATGTCCGCGTCCGCGACGAGCTCGTGATCGACCTCGGGGACGGGGTCCTGCCACAGCTGCGGCTCGGGGACCCACGGGCCGAGGTAGCGCGTGACGGGTCCCATGTCGCGGTGCAACAGCTTGTACCACGCCTTGGCGAACGCTTCCGCGAGCTGGTCCGGGCTCTCGTGGAAGCGCTTCGCGATCGGGCCGTAGACCGGATCCAGCTTCAGCGCCAGGTCCGTCGTCAGCATCATCGGAGCGTGCCTCTTCGACGGGTCATGAGCGTCGGGCACCGTGCCCTTGGCCGAAGGGTCCGTGGGAGTCCACTGCTTGGCACCGGCGGGGCTCGTCGTCAGCTCCCAGTCGTACCGGAACAGGTTGTCCAGGTACCCGTTGTCCCACCTCGTCGGCTCGGAGGTCCATGCGCCCTCCAGCCCACTGGTGAGCGTGTCGGCGCCCTTGCCGCTGCCGTAGGTGTTCCGCCAGCCGAGGCCCTGCTGTTCGATGGGGGCGGCCTCGGGTTCCGGGCCGATGTACGCGGGGTCGACGGCGCCATGACACTTGCCGAAGGTGTGGCCGCCGACGATGAGCGCGACCGTCTCCTCGTCGTTCATCGCCATGCGCCCGAATGTCTCGCGAATGTCGCGGGCGGCGGCCATGGGATCCGGGTTGCCGTTGGGCCCCTCCGGATTGACGTAGATCAGTCCCATCTGCACGGCACCGAAGGGAGTGGCGAGTTCCCTGTCGCCGCTGTAGCGCTCATCTCCGAGCCAGGTGTCCTCCGGTCCCCAGAAGATTTCCTCGGGTTCCCAGATGTCCTCTCGTCCGAAGCCGAATCCGAACGTCTTGAATCCCATCGATTCCATGGCACAGTTGCCGGCGAAGACCAGGAGGTCGGCCCAGGAGATTTTCTGGCCGTACTTCTGCTTGACCGGCCAGAGCAGACGGCGCGCCTTGTCGAGGCTCGCGTTGTCCGGCCAACTGTTGAGGGGGGCGAAGCGCTGAGCGCCGCTGCCGCCACCGCCCCGGCCGTCGGCGACACGGTACGTGCCCGCGGCGTGCCAACTCATCCGGATGAAGAGCGGCCCGTAGTGGCCGTAGTCGGCGGGCCACCAGTCCTGCGACGTCGTCATCACCTCGAAGACGTCCCGCTTCAGCGCGTCGAGGTCGAGGGTCGCGAACTCTTTCGCGTAGTCGAAGTCCTCGTCCATCGGATTGGAGCGGGACGAGTGCTGGTGGAGAATCTGAAGGTCCAGCTGATTCGGCCACCAGTCCCGGTTTGTCCTCGGCCGGGTCGGCGTGGGGGTCGGGGAGGGGATTGCTGGGTTCTCGCTTTCGCTGCCGGACACGTCCGTCCTTCTTTCTGTCTCGGTGTTCTCCACGCACAATGCCGATGACTGTGATGTGGTCGGCGTCCGTATGGTCGCGCACCGCAGACGGCACCGCTACGAAACACGCAGAGCATCCCCGCATGACAGGCGTGCGAGAAAAGACTGCTTTTCTGCTCCCGCGCCGGATCGGATGCTCCGACGAGAAAGTCCCTGCCCCACACCGACGGCATCACGGTGCGGGGCAGGGAATGAAGGCGCGGCCCAGCCGTCAGCGGCTGCCGGCCAGGTCGAAAACGGATCCGCCTTGACCGAGACCAGAGGCGTCCTGGTCGAAAGCAGGGGCACCCTGGTCCATAGCAGGGGCTCCCTGGTCCATACCAGACGCGCCCTGGCCGAAATCAGACGTGGCAGGAGAGTTGCTTCCGAAATCAACCGCGGCGTTACTCGTATCGTCGTTGCTGTCGGCAAGGGCCTGGCTCGCGCCTCCGAGCAGGAAAGTCCCGGTGAGCGCGAGGGCGGCCAGCACGGTAGGTGCACGCATGAGCGTCTCCTTCGGTCGGTGTGTGCTCGCCAGAGGTATGCCGCCGGCCCGCATGCGAGAAGCGCTGACCGCGCACAAGCACCCGAATAGACGGCGCACATGGCGCCACCGCATCAGGCCGCTTCGAAGAAGCAGCTCGCCCGCCAGCCGTACGCCGATCCAGGCCGGTCAGAGCGCGTCCACCGCGCTCACCTTCCAGCCCTCGTCCGTGTGCGTCATCGCCATCCGTACCCGGTTCAAGTCCACGCGCGAGCCCGAGACCTGGGTGCTCTCGGTGACCTGGTTGACGAAGAGGAGGACCACGACCTTGTCCGGCGAGGCCGAGACGACGGAGGCCGCGGGGGCTCCGCCGGCGCCGGGGGCGGCGACCGTTGCCTTCACCACGCCCCGGTACTTCTCGGCCGTCGGGCCGACCACGGTCTTGGTCGTCTTGCCGTACTCGTCGCGGAAGTCACCGGTCAGGTGGGTGCGGGCCCTGGCGAAGTCCCGGTCCAGGTGGCGGTAGTCGTACGACAGGACGGTCGGGGCCGCAGTCCGTGCGGCCGCGAGCGCCTCGGTCCGGGCGGTTTCCGTGCGGCGGGCGTCCTGGTACTGCCGGCCCAGTACGGCTGCCGCGACCAGACCCGCCACGAGCAGGACCACCAGGATCGCGGCGAGCAGCCTTCGACGGCCGCCGGGGCCGGTCGGCTCGGCCTGTTCCTCCGGCGCGTCCTCCTCGAAGGCTTCCGGCGACGGCTCCGGTGGGTCGTCCCAGCCGTCCTCCGGGGCCTCGATCAGCACCGTACGTCCCGCCACCGGCCGTTCGGCCTTGTGCGACGTCTCTTCGTCGGCGGTCGTTGCCACGCCCGCTTCGCGATGCCCGCGTTCCGCGCGCTTGGCCGCCGCTCGGGCCGCCGCGGTCATCGTACGGCGGCCGGGGGAGCCGGTAGTGCGGCCTCGGGTGGTCGCGTTCGCCATGGTCGTACTCCTCACTGGGTGATGCTTGTCAGCCGACGAACTCGACGTCCGACGTCAGCCAGCGGCCGCCCTTGTGGACGAGGTCGAGCTGGAGCCGGTACGTGCGCGCCTCCCCCTTGGGGACCGCCGTGTTGGTGACCTTGCTGTCGGCCACCACCAGGACGCGCGCCGAGTCCTCGTCCGCGCGGACGATCCCCGCCTCCAGGACCTGGCCCTCCGAGACCGACTCGTTCTGGGCCACCAGTTTCGTCAACTGGTCCGTCTGCGCCGCGAACTGCTTCTTGAAGTCACCCGTCGCGCCCGCCAGTACGTTCGCGCTGTCGCGGTCGTAGTGGCGGTAGTCGAGGGAGGTGAAGTTCAGGGCCGACTGGCGGGCCGCGGCCAGGATGTCCTGGCGCCGTTGGTCCGCCACACGTTGGTCGTGCAGGCCGAGGGTCAGCCAGACCGTGAGGGCGGTGACCGCGACCGTCGCCGCGACCAGAGCCGCCGACGTGGCCCGCCCCGACAGTGCCCTGTCCACGCCCCTCAGTGCCCTTCTCACGCCATCGGTCCGACGAGCAGCCATTGCCAGGACTCCTTTCCGAACACGGCCCGCTGGCCGCCCGTCGAGCCGATCTCGACGTTCCTTCCGTCCGGGCCGGTGGTGGTACCGGTCTCCGGGTCGTACGGGGTGACGTACGCCGCCTGGTTCGCCCCGGACGCGGCCCCCGCGCCCGGGGCGTTCTGCGCGCCCCTCACCGACGACTCGCTCCCGCGCGGGAGCGTGCAGCGGGCGTTGGTGTTCGCCTCGCGGGTGCTGGTGTCGGCCGGGTCGCGGCGGGCCGTGCCGTAGCCCTGGGTGCAGGCCGGGGGGTCGTCGGCGTTCAGGACCATGCCGAAGTGCGTGGTGCCGTCGCCCGGGACCACCGTGTAGCTGCCCGCCACCATCACCGGGAAGGTGACCAGGGCCTGTTCCACCCCGGGCAGGCGGGCCAGTGTCACCTGGCCGCCGCTGATCAGGTTGGCCAGCAGCACCGACAACTCCGGTCCCGCCGACTTCAGCAGCGAGTTGACCTCCTGCGCCGCCGGCCTCGCGTTCCCGATCAGCCTGCGCAGGTCCCCGTCGCTCGCCTTCAACTGGGCGGTGAGGGCCGCCAGATCGTGTGCGAAGGACTTGATCGACGAGCCCTGGTCGGCCTGGGTCTTCAACACCTTCCTCGAGTCCTCGATCAACGCGATCGTCTCCGGCAGCGCGTCGGACGCCGACTCGACCAGCTCGTTGCCGGAGTCCACCAGGCGGCTCAGGTTCGGGCCCGTTCCCGCGAATGCCTTGCCCAACTCGTCCACCGTGACCCGCAGATCCTCCTTGCCGACCGAGTTCACCAAGCGGTCCAGGCTGAGGACCAGGTCCGTCGTCGGCAGCGGCACGCGGGTGTTGCGGCGCGGGATGCCGCTGCCGTCGAGCAGGTACGGGCCGTGGGACGTACGGGGTTGCAGGTCGACGTACTGTTCGCCCACCGCCGAGCGGTTCGCCACCACGGCAAGGGTGTCCGCGGGGATGCGGGGCGCCCCGTCCTCGATGTCGAGGGCGACCGAAACCCCGTCCTTCCCCGTCAGACGCAGCGCCCCGACCCTGCCCACCGGCACCCCGCGATACGTCACCTCGGCGCCCGGGAAGATGCCCCCGGAGTCGGCGAAGTCCGCGCGGACCGTGTAGCCGCGGTCCAGGACGTCGTCCACCAGCCCCGTGTACTCGGCGCCCACGTACGACACCCCTACGGCGGTGAGGGTGGCGAAGGCCAGCAGTTGGACCTTGACCGTACGGGTGATCACGGCTGGACCCCCTTCAGCATCAGCTCGGCGAGTTCGAGGTCGATCCCCTCCGGCCAGCCGCCGGCGCCGCGGTGGCCGCCGCCGTAGCCGGCCGTGCACACCGGCGGGCACAGCACCTCCCCGTCGCCCGACGGCGCCGACGGGGACGGCACACTCGGTCCGCTCGGCAGCGCCGTGGGCGTCGGCACGCCCGGCACCTCCGGGAGATCCGGCACGTCCGGCAGGTCCGGCAGGTCGGGCGTCTCGGGCAGCCCGGGTCCCTGCGGAGCCCCGTTCCCGTCTCCGTCGCCGCCGTCCGGCTTCTTCGTCAGGTTGCCGTAGATCCCCGCCAGGTCGAGGTCCGCCGTGATGTGGAGGTTGACGTAGTCGCCCTTGATGGCGTCCACCGCGTTGCGCGGGAAGGGGTAGGTGGTCAGCAGTTCCAGGGAGTTGGGCAGGTCGCTGCCCGCCTTGTCGAGCTGTTGCAGGATGGGCCGCAGCCGCTTGAGGTTGGCCACCGTGTCGTCGTGCGAGGCGTCGACCACCTGCGTGCCGGTCCTGCCGAGCTTGGACAGTGCGGTGAGCATCCTCGTCAGATCGCGGCGCTGGTCGGCCAGGACCTTGAGAGCCGGCGGCATCTCCTCGACCGCCTCGGCGATGGTCTCCTTCTCCTTGCCGAGCCGTTCGGCCAGGCGGTCCACGGCCTTCAGCGCCCGGATGATGTCCTCCTTCTGCCTGTCCAGGCCGCCCAGGAACACGTTCAGCTCCTTGAGCAGGGACTTCACCCGGTTCTCCCGGCCCTCCAGTGCCTTGTTCAGCTCCACGGTGATCGTCTTGAGCTGGGCCACTCCGCCGCCGTTGAGCAGGGCGGACAGCGCGGACAGCACCTCCTCGATCTCCGGGTTGCGGCCGCTGCGGGACAGGGGGATCACATCGCCGTCGTGGAGTCGGCCGACCGGAGCCGTGCCCAACGGCTTGGAGAGGGACACGTACTTCTCGCCGAGCATGCTGGTCTGCCGTAGTTCGGCGATCGCGTTGGCGGGCAGCTTCACCGAGTCGGCGACACGGAGGCGCACGCGCGCGTGCCAGTCCTTCAGCTCCACCTTCTCGACCGCGCCGACCGTGACGTTGTTGACTTTCACCGCCGACTGCGGCACCAGGTCGAGTACGTCGCGGAACTCCACGGTGACGTGGTAGGCGTTCCCGTCCGAGGCCGCTCCGCCGGGGAGCTGGACGTCGTACCAGCCGTTGAACTCACAGCCGGACAGCACCATGGAGCCGAGGGCGGCCCAGGCGACTGCCCCGCCCTTGCGCAGCACGCTCATGCGCTCGCCCCCAGGATTCCGCCGAGCGTCCGGTCGACCGTGCCCGTCGCCGCGGGGCCCTGCGGAACGTCCGGCAGGGAGTCGAACAGTTCGCTCAGCTCGGTGCAGTCGGGGTTCTTGCCGCCCTCGTCACCCGTCGTCCTGAGCAGGGAGCACAGCAGTGACGCCGGATCCTGCGCCTGGTCGGCGTTGTTGCGGGTGTCGAGGGTGCCGGCCGACGGGTTGTAGGCGTTGTTGAGGTTCGACAGGCCCGTCGGGGCGACCTCCAACAGCTCCTCCAGCGCCGCCCGTTGGGTGACGAGCACCTTGGTCACCTTGCTGAGACCCTCCACGTTCGAGGTCAGCGACTTCTTGTTCTTCTTCACGAAGGCCGCCACGTCACCGAGCGCCGTGCCCAGGTTCTTCAGCGCCGCCGCCAGGTCCTCCCGCTCGCCCGCCAGTTGCTCGGCGACCTTCGCGAGGTTGCTGTTGAACGACCGCACGCTCTTGTCGTCGGCCGCCAGTGCCGCCGTGAACACCTGGAGGTTGCGGATCGTGCCGAACAGGTCCGTGCGGCCGTCGGACAGGGTCGTGACCGCCTGAGAGAGGTCCTCGACGGTCTGGTTGAGGTTCTTGCCCTGGCCGTCGAGGTTGTCCGCGCTCACCCCGAGCAGCCGGGACAGGGCGCCGTCCTTGTTGGCGCCCTCGGGGCCGAGCGCCTCGGCCGTGGTGTGCAGGCTGTCGAAGACACGGTCCAGCTCGACCGGTACGGCTGTACGCGACTCGGGGATCTCGTCCCCCGTCCGCAGGACCGGGCCGCCGCGGTACACCGGCAGCAACTGCACATAACGGTCGCTCACCACCGAGGAGTTGATGATCGCGGCCTGCGCGTCCGCCGGGACCTTGCGGCCCGCGTCGTACGCGAACTCCACCCGGACCCGGCCGCCCTCCGGCGTGATCTCCTTGACCTCTCCGATCCGGACGCCCAGCACGCGGACGTCCGAGCCGGGGTAGATGCCGACCGTGCGCGGGAAGTACGCCGTGACGCGGACCGGCTCGGGGCGCGGCCACAGCACGTAGGTGAGCGCGGCGACGAGGGCCGATGCGGTCAGCAGGGCCAGGCGCTTCCGCCAACGGCTGCTCACTGCCCACCTCCCGTCCGTGTCCGCGGCACCACCGGAGCGGCGACCAGGTTCTGGACGTAGGAGTCGAACCAGCGGCCGTTGCCGAGGGTGTTGGTGAAGACCCGTACGTAGGGCGCCAGGAGCCGGATGCTCCGGTCCAGGCTGGATTGGTTGCGTTCGAGCATCTCCACCACGCGGTTCAGGCCCTTGAGCGCGGGCCCGATCTCCTTGTCGTTGTCCTGGACCAGGCCGGAGAGCTGGATGCCGAGGGCGGCGGAGCTCCTCAGCAGTTTGTGGATCGCCTCACGTCGCTTGCTGAGCTCCTTGAACAGCTTGTCGCCGTCCTTGACCAGGGCGGTGAAGTCCTCGGAGCGGTCGGCCAGGACGCCCGTGACGCCGTTCGCGTGGTCGAGCAGCTCACGCAGCGCCTTGTCCCGGGTGGCCACCGTCCGGGAGATCCGCGACAGACCCTTGATGGACGCCCGTACCTCTTCCGGCGAGTCCTCGAAGGTGGTGGAGATCGTGTCCAGTGCCTTCGCCACGCGGTCGGTGTCGACCTCCTCCGTCGTGGTGGTGAGGTCGCTGAAGGCCTGTACGACGTCGTACGCGGGGACGGTCCGCTCCAGCGGGATCTCGCTGTCCGGCTTCAACCGGCCCTTGCCCTTGGGGTGCAGGGCCAGGTACTTCGCGCCGAGGACCGTCTTGACCCGGATCGACGCGCCGGTCTCCGTACCGAATTCCGGTTCGCCCTTGATCTTGAAGGTGACCTTGACGTGGTCGCCGTCCAGGCCGACCTCCTCCACCTTGCCGACCTTGACGCCGGCGATCCGCACCTCGTCGCCCGGCTTGAGACCGCCCGCCTCCGCGAAGGCGGCGCTGTAGGTCTCGCCGTCACCGATGACCGGCAGGCGGTCGGCGTTGAAGGCGGCCACCGTCAGCAGTGCGAGGACGGTCAGGCCGACCGCGCCGATGACGACGGGATTGCGCTCACGGAAGGGGATGAGGCGGGGGCGGCGCAGCCGTGGCCTCCAGATCCTCGGCGGCTCGACCCGCACTTTGATCAGCGGGGCCCGGCGGGGCTTGCGGCGCGGCAGGAGCCGTACCTTCGGCAGCCGTATCCGCGGCAGGCGCGGCGGCTCCACCCGCACCTTGAACAGCGGCTCCGGGCGATGCTTACGGCTCATGCCCCGCACCTCGCCCTCGCCACGTGCAGGTCGGGCGTGAGCACCTGCTGTGAGGTCGACTCCGTCTTCGGCAGCACGATCCGGCCGTCGAAGTCGCAGAGGTAGAAGTTGAACCACGAGCCGTAGGACGCCGTCCCCGTCAGCTCGTTGAGCTTGTTCGGCAGCCGCTTCAGCACGCCCTCCACGGTCTTCTCGTTGTCGTTCAGCGTTCCGGTGAGCTCGGTCAGCTCGGCGATGTCGTCCTTCAGCGGCGGACGCGCGTCCTTCAGCAGCCCCGAGGTGGCCTCGGCCAGGTCGCCGATGTTCACCAGGGACTGCCCGATCGGCTTGCGGTCGGCGGACAGGCCCGAGATGACCCGGCGGAGCTGCTTGAGCAGGCCGGAGAAGCGGGCGCCACGCTTGTCCAGCGTCTGCAGCACGGTGTTCAGGTTGTCGATCACCGAGCCGATCAGCTTGTCGCGGCCGGCCAGCGTCGAGGTGAGCGACGCGGTGTGCACGAGCAGGCTGTTGACGGTGCCGCCCTCGCCCTGAAGGGTCTTGACGATCTCGGTGGCGAGCTGGTTGACGTCCTTCGGGCTGAGCGCGGCGAACAGCGGCTTGAAGCCGTTCAGCAGGGCGTTGAGGTCCAGTGCCGGCTGGGTGCGGGACAGCGGGATCGTCGCGCCCGGGCGCATCCGGGCGCCGTCGCCCGCGCCCTCGGTCAGTGCCAGGTAGCGCTGCCCGACCAGGTTGCGGTAGCGGATGACGGCGCCCGTGCTGGTCAGCAGCGGCCGGTTCCGGGTGACGGTGAAGGTGACCTCGGCCAGCGTCCGGTCCTTGATCCGGATGTCCTCGACCTCGCCGACCCGCACCCCGGCCACCCGGATGTCGTCGCCCTCCTCCAGGCCGGTGACGTCGCTGAACACCGCGCGATAGCGATGCTCCGGGGTGAAGGAGATGTTGACGATGGTGGCGGCCAGCAGGGCTGTCGCGAGGATCGTCACCACCGCGAAGAGGCTGAACTTGATGAGCGGGGCAGCGGTCTGCCGGGCTCCTGCGGTGCTCATGCGACGCTCACCGCCGTCCCGCGCGCCAGCGGCCCGAACAGCAGAGTCGTGACCGGCGGCACCTCGTCGGCCGGCACACCCAGCACCGGCGCCACCAGCGAGCCGACGGCCCGCTGCTCGGCCCGGGTGGCGGTGACGCCGAGCGGACCGGAGGACGAACTCGCCTTCTTCGAACCGTCGTTGAGATGGACAACCGGCGCCGGCACCTGAGGGTGCGGCAGGCCATGGCAGTTCGGCCCCGACCGCTCGCCGTAACGCGGCTCCTCACCGGGCTCGTACGCCCCCTGCGGCCGTACGACCTCCAGCGTGATGTGCATCTTGCCGCCCCGGAACGCCTCTTCTGACGCCTTCTCCTGGCGGACCAGACCGGCCAGCAGGCACGGGTACTGGGGGGAGTAGCGGGCGAACAGCTCCAGCGTGGGGCGGGAGACCCGGCCGAGGGTGATCAGCCGGTCGCCGTTGTCGTCGAGGAAGTCCTCGGCGGTGCCGGCGACGGTGGCCGTGGTCCTCAGCGCCGCCGCCAGCCGGTCCTTCTGCTCGACGATGGTGCGGCTGGTGGTGACGGTGTTGCGCAGGATCTCCATCAGGTCGGGTGCCGCGTCGCCGTAGATCTCGGCGACCTCGGCGAAGCGGGCGATGTCCTCGGTGAGGGACGGCAGATGGGGGTTGAGGCGGCGCAGGTAGGCCTCCAGGCGCGTGAGGTTGTCGCCGATCCGGTCGCCGCGGCCTTCGAGGGCGGTGGCGAACGCGGAGAGCGTGGCGTTGAGCTTGCCGGGCTGGACCGTCCGGAGCAGGGGCAGCAGGTCGTTCATCAGCTGCTGGAGCTCGATGCCGACGCGGGTGCGGTCCTGGGTGATGACGTCACCGGCACGGATCGGGCGAGCCGACGAGGATCCGGCGCCGGCGGGCGGCACCAGGTCGACGTACTTCTCGCCGAACAGGGTCTTGGGCAGCAGCCGCGCGTGCACGTCCGACGGGATGTGCTCGACGTGCTCCGGCTTGAGCGCGATGTCCAGCGTCGCCTTCGTCCCGTCCGCGTGCACCTCCCGCACCTCGCCGACCAGCAGCCCGCGCAGCTTGACGTCGGCGCGCGGATCGAGCTGGTTGCCGAGGCTGTCGGCCTCCAGGGTGATCCGGACGACCGGCGTGAACACCTGCCGGTAGACGGCCACCGACAACGACAGCAGCAGCGCGAGTACGGCGAGGAAGACGACGCCGTACAACCGCAGTCTCAGTACCCTCGGCACCCTCATCGGGCGGCTCACCCCGCGATCCGTACGGTCGTGTTGGCGCCCCAGATCGCCAACGACAGGAAGAAGTCCAGGACGTTGATCGCCACGATCGACGTCCGCACCGCACGGCCCACCGCCACGCCGACGCCCGCCGGGCCGCCGCTCGCGTAGTAGCCGTAGAAGCAGTGCACCAGGATGATCAGGACGGCGAAGACGAGCACCTTGCCGAAGGACCACAGCACGTCCACCGGGGGCAGGTACTGCTGGAAGTAGTGGTCGTAGGTGCCGGCCGACTGCCCGTAGTAGACGGTGGTGATGGTGCGGGCGGCGAAGTACGAGGACAGCAGGCCGATCACGTACAGCGGGATCACCGCGACGAACCCGGCGATCATCCGCGTCGTCACCAGGAACGGCAGCGAGGGCACGCCCATCACTTCGAGCGCGTCGGTCTCCTCGCTGATCCGCATCGCGCCGAGCTGGGCGGTGAACCCGGCGCCGACGGTCGCGGACAGCGCGAGCCCGGCCACCAGCGGGGCGATCTCGCGGGTGTTGAAGTACGCCGACAGGAACGCCACGAAGTTGGAGGTGCCGAGCTGGTTGAGGGCCGCGTAGCCCTGGAGGCCGACCTCGGTGCCGGTGAAGAAGGACAGGAAGGCGATCACGCCCACCGTGCCGCCCACCACCGCCAGCGCGCCCCGGCCGAAGCTCACCTCGGCCAGCAGCCGCAGGATCTCCTTCTTGTAGCGGCGCAGGGTGCGGCCCGTCCAGGCCAACGAGCGGCCGTAGAAGGAGAGTTGGGTGCCCAGCGCCTCCAGTGAGCGCAGGGGTCGATCGAGAAGTCTCATTCGGCTGAACCCTCTAACCCCTCTGCGGGACGACCTGGAAGTACACCGCGGTCATCACGAAGTTCGTCACGAACAGCAACATGAAGGTGATCACCACCGACTGGTTCACCGCGTCGCCCACACCCTTCGGGCCGCCCTTCGCGGTCAGCCCCTTGTACGAGGCGACGATCCCGGCGATTGCCCCGAACACGAGTGCCTTGACCTCGGCCGCCCACAGGTCGGACAGCTGGGCGAGGGTGGTGAAGGAGGCGAGGTAGGCGCCGGGGGTGCCGTTCTGCAGGACGACGTTGAAGAAGTAGCCGCCCGCGACGCCGACCACCGACACCAGGCCGTTGAGGAGCACCGCCACCAGCATCGACGCCAGCACGCGCGGCACGACCAGCCGGTGGATGGGGTCGATGCCCAGCACCTGCATCGCGTCGATCTCGTCGCGGATCTTCCGCGCCCCGAGGTCGGCACAGATCGCCGTGCCGCCGGCGCCCGCGATCAGCAGTGCGGTGACGATCGGCGAGGCCTCGCGCAGTACGGCCAGCACGGAGGCGGCACCGGAGAAGGACTGGGCGCCGAGCTGCCGGGTCAGGCTGCCGATCTGCAGCGCGATGACCGCGCCGAAGGGGATGGAGACCAGGGCCGTCGGCAGGATCGTCACGCTCGCGACGAACCACGCCTGCTGGATGAACTCCCTTGCCTGGAACGGCCGTCGGGGGATCGTGCGCAGGACGTCCAGCGCCATCGCGAACAGGCTGCCGGAGTGCCGCAGGGCTCCGATCGGGGACAGGCTCATGCGCCGGCCACCGCCTTCTGGTGCAGCGCGGCCTCGCGCCGGGCGATGGCCTCCCAGCGCGGTGGCCGCGGGATGCCCGGCCCGGGCAGCAGGCGGGGAGTCAGAGCCTGGCTGCCGGGAGGCCGTGTGCCCTTGCCGTCGTCACCGAGGGTGGCCAGCTCCTGCTCGACCTGGGCGGCGTCCTTCTCCTCCGCCATGCCGATCGGGCCCTGCATACGGCCGTTGAGGAACTGCCGTACGACGGGCTCGTCGCTGGTCAGCAGTTCCTCGCGCGGCCCGAACATGACCAGCTCGCGGCGGAACAGCAGCCCGATGTTGTCCGGCACCTGGCGGGCCGAGGCGATGTCGTGTGTGACGATCAGGAAGGTCGCGTCGATCTGGGCGTTGAGGTCGACGATCAGCTGGTTGAGGTAGGCCACGCGGACCGGGTCGAGGCCCGAGTCCGGCTCGTCGAAGAGGATGATCTCCGGGTCCAGGACGAGGGCCCGGGCCAGCCCGGCCCTCTTCCGCATTCCGCCGGAGATCTCGCCGGGCAGCTTCCCCTCGGCGCCGATCAGCCCGACCATGTCCATCTTCTCCAGCACGATGCGCCGGATATCGCTCTCGGACTTGCGGGTGTGCTCGCGCAGCGGGAAGGCGATGTTGTCGTACAGGTTCATCGAGCCGAACAGCGCGCCGTCCTGGAACAGCACGCCGAACAGCTTCCGCACCTCGTACAGGTCGTGCTCGCGCAGTTTGGTGATGTCCCGGCCCTGGATGGTGATCGAGCCGCGCTCCGGCTTCAGCAGTCCGACGAGCGTCTTGAGGAACACCGACTTGCCCGTGCCGGAGGGGCCGAGCATGACCGAGACCTCCCCGGCGGGCAGCGTCAGCGAGACGTCCTGCCAGATGACCTGGTGACCGAAGGACTTGGTCAGCCCTTCCACACAGATCTCGACACCCATCCGGTCCACCCTTCAGCCTGTGGAGCAGCTCTGACATCTGCTCTACGGGGAGGGGACGGGCGTCCGTCGCTCGGATACCGGATTTTTTTCGGGCGGGTTTCCGGCCGGGTGATCAGCGAGGACACACGGCCGTGCGTCCGGGGCTACGGCAGCGCGCTCGCCGTCGCCAGGGGAAGCGGGGCGGAGGGTACGGCGTCGGAGGCGTCCGGCACCGACGGCGTCCGCGTCGGAACGTCGGACGGGCCCACCGGCGGATCGGAGACCTCGGGCAGGTCCGGGACGTCCGGCACCTCGGGTACCCCGGGCACCTCCGGGACGTCCGGCGCGGACAGCACCGGCAGGGGGGACAAGGAGACCTCCGGGACGTCCGGCACCGACGGCACGGACAGCGGCAGCAACGATTCGTCCGCCGAGGGCTCGGCCGCTCTCCGTTCGGCCGACGCGGCCGCGGGCTCGTTCCCCCGAGGTGCACGGCCCTCGTCGGCGCCGTCCTGCCGCTGCGCCTCCGCACGCGGAGAGGCGACGGCGGGCGTGGGCGCCGTACCGCCTCCGTCCCCGCCCCCGTCGAGTGCGTACGGCAGCACCAGTCCGGCCACCGCCAAGGTCGCCGCCGTCGAGGCCACCGCCAGGGCCGGGGTCTTGCCGGCCGGCCGCGGCCGGCCCCACCCGATCAGGAACAGCGCGAACCCGAGCGTGGCCGCCAGCGACTGGCGCAGCGTGCGCCGGGCCCGGGCCAGCAACGACTCGACGGTCCGGTAGCTCAGCCCCATCCGGACGGCGACCTGGCCGACGTCGAGGTCCTCCGACTTCAGCCGCAGCGCCTCGGCCTGCCGTGCGGGCAGCTCACCACTCCGGACCGCCAGCCACTTCGCCTCGGCCCGGTCGCACACCGCCTCCTCGACGGGCACCGGGCCGGGGGCGATGAGGGTCGGGCTGGTGCGCACCTCGGCCTCGCGGTTCACCTGCCGGTAGCGGTCGACACAGAGCCGCATCGTCACCGTCGTCAGCCAGGCCGCGAGCCGCTCGTCGTCCAGGTCCGGCCGCTCGGCGGCGCGCAGCATCGCCTCGTGGACCGCGTCCTCGGCGTCCTCCGCACTCATCGACCTGCGCCGGGCCACCCTGAGCAGTTGCTCACGGTGGCTCCACATGCGCCGCCAACGCTCGTCGGCGGCGTCCATCTCCGCAGGTGTCTCTGCGGGCATGTCCGCAGGCATGTCCGTCGCCATGAGGGCCCCTTCGCGCTCACCCACCGGTCTCGTGCTGTCCGGCGGTGGGCGACATTACCGGGGAGTATCCGCGGTTGTGGAGGGGGCGGCGGTCATCGAGTCCGCGTTGTTACTGGTCAGTGGGGCATCTGCGGGCAGCAGGCCGTCACCGGAGATCTTGATCTCCGGGACGGAGGCGGGGAGTTGTGGTTCCGCCGTTCCCTCGGGGGGCGGGCGTGTCACCGCGCGGCGGGAGCCGCAGGCGCCCGCACTCGGACGGGGCGGCCGCGGAAGTCGCCCGCGTGTGCGGGGCCTGCCCGGTTGCGCCGTCGCCCCAAAGGAGGAGCCGTTCTTTGGCTCCCCGGACCGAGAGCGGCAACCCCCCGCGCCGGTTGGCTGGGTGATGTGGTCGGCGATGCCGGTCACGCGGTCCGGCCGGCCGGGCACTCTCCGTGCTCCGGCTGTGCCCGTCGTGGCCGGACCGGCCCTACGTGAGAAACGTGCGAGGTGCTTGTGGACGAGCTGATCGGCGCCTGGGCCCTTGAGAACTCCACCACGACACGCGGGGGCATCACCACTCATCCACTCGGCGAGCACCCCAGCGGGCTGCTGCTGTACACCGCCGACGGCTGGATGAGCGCCCTGCTGACGCCCGACCCGGAGGTCCGAAGCCACGTACCCCCCGCGCCGGGCGCGCCCGGCGGGACCGTGGCGTACGCCGGGCGATGGTCCCGCAGCGCGGACAGGTTGGTGCTCCATCACGTCTGGTCCAGCCACTACGCGCCCTGGGTGGGGGCGACGCTGGAGCGTGGGGTCCGCCTGCGGCCGGGCGCGCTGGAACTGACAGCCGTCACCGCGGGCGGTTCCCGCTGGCTCCTGCGATGGCGACGGGCCGTGCCGCCACGGCGACTCACTGCTTGATCTCTTCGATCTCTTCGAAATCTTCGAACTCTTCGATGTGGAGGTGGTGCGCCCATGCGCACAGCCAATGTCAACGGCCGTCTGATGCTCGTCTTCGATGACGGTGCGGTGGACGTGGAGAAGGCGAGCGACGGGCTGTTCCCGTCCGACCCGCAGGCGGTCTTCGACCGCTGGCCGGAGTTTCGCACCTGGGCGACGTCCGCGACCGCGGCCAGTCACGAGCGCGTCCCCTTCGTCCGGCGTGACCTGGGCGCGCCCGTACCGCGTCCCCGGCAGGTCTTCGCCGTCGCCCTGAACTACTCCGACCACGTGGAGGAGTCGGCGTTCGACACCCCCGCTCAGCCCTCCGTGTTCACCAAGTACCCCACGTCCCTCGCCGGTCCCCACGACACGATCGAACTGCCCAGCGCGCTCGTGGACTGGGAGGTGGAGCTGGTGGCGGTGATCGGCGCCAGGGCCCACCGGGTGCCCTCCGCGGACGCGTGGCAGTACGTCGCGGGGCTCACCGTCGGGCAGGACCTGTCCGAGCGGCGCATCCAACTGGAGGGCCCCGCACCGCAGTTCGCGCTCGGCAAGTCCTTCCCCGGGTTCAGCCCGACCGGTCCGGTCCTGGTCACGCCCGACGAGTTCGCGGATCCGGACGACCTGGCACTCGGATGCGCGCTCGATGGGGAGACCATGCAGGAGTCACGCACCAGCCGGATGATCTTCCCGGTGTCCGAGCAGATCGCCTGGATCTCGGGGATCTGCCCGCTGCTGCCGGGCGACCTGATCTTCACCGGTACCCCCGCCGGCGTGGGCGGTGCTCGTGACCCCCGCCGCTTCCTCGCGCCCGGCGAGGAACTGCGCAGCTGGATCGAGGGCATCGGCGAACTCCGCAACCCGCTGATCGCCGGTTCGACCCACCCGGACCGCCCGCACGGGCACCACTGACCGCCCGAGGCACGGGGTCCGCCGCCGCGAGCCACGTGCCATGCGGACACCCGCTCTCTTCCGACACCGCACCAAGGAGCCTGCCATGGCCCTGCACCGTCTCGCCCGCATCACCATGGGCGTCCCCGACGTCGCCGCCACCGCGGCCTACTACACCGACTTCGGCCTGACCGCCCTCGGCGACGGGCGCTTCGCCTCCACCGACGGCGGCGAACAGCTCAAGATCGTCCACACGAACCGCCGCCGCCTGGAAGAACTGGTGGTGAGCGCCGACGACCCGGACGACCTGAGCCGTATCGCCGCCGACCTCAGCCGGCTGGACGTCCCCTTCGTCCGCGACGCGCACTCCGTTCGGGCCGTCGACCCGGGCACTGAGGTCACCGTCACCGTCGAGGTGCAGCCCCGCATCGTCCAGGCCGCGCCCCCACCCGTTCCGTTGAACGCGCCCGGCCGGGCCGAGCGCCCCGACGTGCGTGCCCCCGGCGTCCTGCGGGAGGGCGCCGTCCGCCCCAGGCGGCTCGGGCACGTCGTCCTCGGCTCGACGCATCAGGAGGCGTCGCAGCGCTTCTTCACCGAGGGGCTCGGCTTCAAGGTCAGTGACCTGGTGCCCGGCGCGGCCTTCCTGCGCTGTTCGACCGACCACCACAACGTTCTCGTCCAGCAGGCCCCCCTCGCCTTCCTGCACCACTCCTCGTGGCAGGTGGACGACGTCGACGAGGTCGGTCGCGGCGCGACCCGCATGCTGGAAGGCCACCCCGAGCGGCATGTGTGGGGACTGGGCCGCCACCACCTGGGCTCGAACTTCTTCTGGTACCTCAAGGACCCGGCGGGCAACTTCTCCGAGTACTTCGCCGACATGGACTGCATCGTCGACGACCAGCTGTGGACGCCGCGGGTGTGGGAGGACGCCCGTGCGCTCTACAACTGGGGCCCGCCCGTACCACCGTCCTTCCTGCACCCCGAGGACCTCGCCGCTCTGATGACCGGCGCCCACGACGCGAGCTGACCGGAGAACAGAGACCGCCATGCAGAGCGACAACAACGACATGGGTACGGACATCAAGACGGACGTGAAGACGGACATGACGACGGACATGAGGTACGAGTACGACGTGCTGGTCGTCGGCGCGGGTCCCGTCGGCCTCACCGCCGCCGTCCAACTGGCCGTGCGCGGCTGGCAGGTCGGCGTGGTCGAGCGCTGGCCGCGGCCCTACCCGCTGCCGCGCGCGGTGGTCTTCGACCACGAGATCGCCCGCATCCTTGCCTCACTCGGTCTGGCCGACGCCCTGCCGACCCTCAGCGAGCCCGCCGAGGACTACGAATGGCGCAACGGCAAGGGCGAGACACTGCTGCGCCTCGCCTTCGACGACACCAGCCACTCCGGCTGGCCGGCCATGAACATCTTCACCCAGCCCCGCCTCGAAGCCGTGCTGGAGGAGCGGGCCCGTGCCCTGCCCGGCGTCGACATCCTGCGCGGCTGGGAAGCGGTCGACCTCACCGAGAGCACGACGTCGGTACACCTGACCGTGGCGGAGAGCGCCGGCGACCAGCCCCTGCTCCGGGACGGCACACGCCGGCACCGCACGCTGCGATCCGCCTACGTCATCGGCGCCGACGGCGCCAACAGCTTCGTACGTTCCCGGATGCGCACCACGATGACGGACCTGGGCTTCCAGTACGACTGGCTCGTCCTCGACGTCATCCCGCACGACCAGGACCGGGTGTGGTCGCCCCGCAACCTCCAGGTCTGCGATCCGGCACGGCCCAGCACCGTCGTCTCGGGAGGTCCCGGCCGCCGGCGGTGGGAGTTCATGCGGCTGCCCGGTGAGACGGTCGCCGAACTCGCGCGGCCCGAAACGGCGTGGCGGTTCCTGGCGCCGTGGGACGTGCACCCCGGCAACGCCACTCTCGAGCGGCACACCGTCTACACCTTCCAGGCCCGCTGGGCGCACACCTGGCGCGAAGGGCGGCTCCTGATCGCCGGCGACGCCGCCCACCAGATGCCCCCGTTCGCCGGACAGGGCATGTGCTCGGGCATCCGGGACGCCGCCAACCTCACCTGGAAGCTCGACCTCGTACTCGCCGGCCACGCCGACGACGCGCTGCTGGACACCTACACCGCCGAACGCTCCCAGCACCTGCGGCACGCCATCGAGCTCTCCCTCCATCTGGGCCGCATCATCTGCGAGCCGGACCCCGCCGCGGCCGCCGAACGCGACGCCCGCATGCTCGCCGACCAGCAGGCCCGCCGCGATCCGCTCGCGGGCATGCCACCCCAGACGCTCACCACCGGACTCCTCGCGCGCCAGGCCGACGGCACGCCCGCACACCCCGCGGGCCGGCTCGGCCGCCAGGGCCGAGTCCGCTTCCAGGCGCGGACGGGCCTCTTCGACCAGGTGGTCGGCACGGGCCTCGCCCTCTTGGCGGTCGAGGAGCCGCGCCACGTGCTCGACGCGGACACCGTCGCCTGGTGCGAGCGGATCGGGCTGCGTCTTCTGAGGATCACCGACGATCCCACCGCCGACGGCGAGGGCGATGTCATCGACCTCGACGGCACCTACCTTCCCCACCTGACCGACGCCGGACAGCAGGCCCTGCTGCTACGCCCCGACCACTACGTGTTCGGCGCCACGACCCGCATGGACGAGGCGCCCGCCCTGGTGAGCGCACTGCGCGAAGGGCTCACCGTCAGTTCTTCCGCGACGGCCGGTACCGGATGATTCGATGGTGAACATCGGCGTCACCGGAACCGCCGCGCCGCATCCCGGCTGCCCACCCGCTGACCGCCCCGTCGCCCCATCGCCGGAGGGAACGGCCCATGACTCACCAGTGGCTCCTGGAGCTTCAGCCGGATCCTGACCTGGCCGTCGAGCCGGCGCTGCCCTCGGCCACCGTCGCCGGCACGGCGGAAACGCTGGGCACGGGTCCGGTCCAGTGGGCGGCGCAGATCGCCGAGGCCGCCGGGAGGGAGATCCTCGAGCAGGTCCCGGAGCACGGGGGAGGCCAGGGCCCCGTGACCACCCTGCGGCGGTCGATCGAGTCCGCCGTTCTGGCCGCCGTGCGTCTGCTGGTGTCGGAGCCACCACCCCGCGTCTCCGCCCTGACCGACGAAACGCGTGAAGGATGCCGCGAGTTCGCCCGCCGCGGCATCCCTCTCGACCAGGTGCTGCGCGGCGTTCGGCTCGGCCACGGCCGACTGGCCCACGCGCTCGCCGCAGCGGTCGACGAACACGTAGCGCCCGACCGGCGCCTCGCGGAACTGCGCCGGGTCAACGACCTGCTGTTCGTCTACGCCGACAGCCACGCGAGCCTGATGGCCGAGGAGTACATCGCCGAACGCGACCGCTGGCGAGGCAGCGACGAAGCCGCCCGCCGCGCCCTCGTCGACGACGTGATCGCCGGCCGGCCGGTGGACGCGCAGGCCGCGACTCGACGCCTCCATTACGACATCTCCCGCACCCACCTCGCCGCCGTCCTGTGGTGCGACGACACCGGCGGCAACCCGCCCACGGCGGAGCGGCTGCACAGAACGGCCATGGCGATGACACGCACCATGGCGGCGGCCGGCATGCTGCTCGTCCCCGCCGACAACACGAGCGTCTGGGCCTGGTTCACCCTCGCCGACGAGGACACCGCGGGCCGGACCGAGCGCCTGCGGGACAGCCTCGACCGGCAGCGCGACGTAAGAGCCGCGCTCGGCCCGCCCGCCTCCGGCCCGCAAGGGATGCGCCGTAGCCACCTGGCGGCCCTTGCGGCACAGCGCCTCGCACACCGATCACAGCGGTGGCTCTGCGACTACCAGGAAGTCCGCCTGGTGGCACTGGCGACGGCAGAACCCGAACACGCCCACTGGTTCGTCCAGGACGTCCTCGGCCCACTGGCCTCCGGCGGGGACAGAGTGCGGGAACTGCGTGAGACCCTGCGCGTCTACCTCGCTGAGGAACGCAGCCTGCGCACGGCGGCCGAGCGCCTGCACGTGGCGCGCAACACCGTCACCTACCGAGTCAAACGAGCCGAGGAGCTACTGCCCGCCGCCACCACGACGACGGGCAACTCCCTGGAACTGCGCCTGGCCCTGGAGATCGCCCAGCACCTCCACATGTGACGGCCTGGTCATCGAAGCCGTACTTCCGTCCGGGACAGTCCGGGCAGACCGAGACAGTCCGGACGGTGGATCACTCGTCGATCGCCGCGCCGAACCGCGCGTCGCCGCCCGGGGCGCGGAGCGAGCCGCCGCCGTACGACCAGGAGCCGGTGGCCACCGTCCCGGTGCGGGACGCCGGCAGGACCCAGACCACCCCGTCGGCGGTGTTCTCACCGGGCGCCGCGGCCAGCAGTTCGCGGCGGCCGTCGTCGTCCGTGTCCGCGAGCCGCACCTGCCCGCCCCAGCGGTCCGCGCGCTCCGCCGTGCCCGGCACGCCCGCCGAGTTCTGGTCGAAGGACTTCGCGCCGGCCGCGGTCAGCCCGGCGGCCGAACCGCGCAGCAGCCACACCGCTCCGGCGTCCGAGACGGTGCCGATGTCCTCGCCGGGTGCGCCGACGGCCAGGTCGTCGTAGCCGTCTCCGTCGACGTCGGCGAGGGAGAGGTCCGCGCCGAAACCGTCGCCGAGCTCACCGGTTCCCGGCACACCGTTGACGTCCTGGGTCCACACCTGAGCCACGGTGCCGTGCTCGTCGACCCCCTGAACGCCCTCCTCGCCGCCGAAGTAGACACCGACGACTCCGCCGGTGAGGGGCTCGTGGTGGTCGTCGGGACGGTCGGGCCGGCCGAAGACGAAGTCGTCGTAGCCGTCGTTGTCGACGTCCCCGGAGGCGGTGGCCGCGCCGCCGCCCAGGTCACGGGCGTAGCCGAGGCCGTCGGCGCCGCCCCTGTACACCGCCGACCGCCCCGTGCCGTCCTCCTCCAGGCTCTGTCCGGAGACGATCAGGTCGGCGTATCCGTCGGCGTCGTAGTCACCACTGGTCAGGGACGCCGGCTGGATCGCATCGCCCCCAGGGGCACCGGTGGTGTCCGTGCGGCCGGTGCCCTCCAGAGAGTCGGTGCCGTACGTGAACAGGTCCACGCCCCCGCGGTCGGCCACGGCGAGAACGTCGCCCGGCGTGGCCCCGGTGAACCGCGCGGCGGTGACGGCCAGGCCGAAACCGGCGTGCGCCTTCGGTGCGGCGGCCCGCACGGTGACGCTGCGGGTGGCGCGCAGCCCGTCCTCGGAGCCGTACAGGACGGTCACCCGGCCCGCGTCCGCGAGGGAGCCGGAGTCCTCGCCCGGCGCCGCGACGACGGCGTCGTCGTATCCGTCGGCGTCCAGGTCCCCGGTGGCCACGGCGGTGCCGAAACCGTCGCCGGGTTCGGCGGTGCCCGGGACACCGGGGGTGGCCTGACCGAAGACCGCCGTGCGGCCCCGGTGTGCACCGGTTGCGGTGCCCATGCCGCTCGCGGCGCCGTACTGGACGGTGACGTAACCCGCGCCCCTGTGGCCACCATCGGTGCCGCCGGGAGCGCCGGTGAGGACGTCGTCGTAGCCGTCGCCGTCGAAGTCGCTGTTGCGGTCGCCGGCGTACGTGCCCCCGGGCGTGCCCGCCAGGGCGGTGGGTGCGGCGGCGATGCCGGCGCCGGACAACAGCAGGAAGGACGCGGCGGCGACGGCTGCGGAACGCCTGTGGGTCATGGTTGGTTTCCCCGTGAGTTTCTGTCGGCCAGGTGTGTGGTCGTGAATTGGATGTGCGACCGGTTTCGACAGTTGTGGCCCGCCGATCGGCTGTGACAGAGCGGTGACAAAGGGGGCGGCGACGTAGGTGAGTGGAGCGGGGAGCCACCCTGCCGCCGATACCGCCTCCCACGGCGGGGGAATCCGGCCACCGAATTTCCGCCACGCTCTTGACCCCGAGGAATGTTAGCGCTCACACTCTCATCGCACGTGCTGCCGCATCACCCCCGCGATCGCACATGAGCCTCCCACCAAGCATCGGCTCCCAGTGCCTTCCACCTCCCTTGCTCTCGTGCATGCGATTGAGCCGTCCCTTCGGAGCATAGATGTGATCGATAACATTCCTGCCGTCGCACCGAGACCGGCAGCCGACCGCGGCACCCCCAAGGCCACGCCCCCTTCGGCCGCCGACGGCGAACGTCACCGGAGGCGGAGCCGGATCCGTACAGCCGTCGAGGCGTACGTCCTGCTCGCGCCGAGCCTGGTCGGGTTCGTCCTCTTCCTGGCCGTCCCGATCGCCGGCGTCGTCGGGATCAGCTTCTTCGAGTGGAACCTGATGGGGACGCCACGCTTCGTCGGCCTGGCGAACTACCGCGAGATGATGGGCGACAGCGAGGTGTGGCGCGCCGTGCGCAACACCATCTACTACGTCCTGCTGAACATCCCCGCGCAGACCGTGCTCGCCTTGCTCCTCGCCCTCGCGATGAACCGCAGACTCAAGGGCGGCAAGGTCTTCCGCGTGCTGTTCGTCCTGCCCTGGATGGCCATGCCGGTCGCCCTGGGCATCGTGTGGAGCTGGGCCTTCGATCCGCAGCACGGCGTGATCAACCAGTTCCTGTCGCTGTTCGGCATCGACGGCCCGGCATGGCTGTCGTCGACGACCTGGGCGATGCCGGTGATGGCCTCGGTGAACATCTGGCAGTACACCGGCTACACCATGCTCTTCCTGCTGGCCGGGCTCCAGGCGATCCCCGAGTCGCTCTACGAGGCCGCCGACCTCGACGGCGCGGGAGCGGTGCAGCGTTTCTTCCGGATCACCCTTCCGCTGCTGCGGCCGTCGATGTTCTTCGTCCTGGTCACCAACACCATCGGGTCGTTCCAGATGTTCGACACCGTCTACGTGATGACCCAGGGCGGACCCGGCGGATCGACGGACACCATGAACTTCCACATCTACCAGCAGGCGTTCCAGCTGTTCCGCAGCGGCTACGCCTCGGCGCTGGCGATGCTCCTGTTCGCGATGATCCTGCTCGTGACGGCGGTGCAGTTCCTGTACTTCCGCAAGCGCACCGTCTACGACTTCAGCTGAGAGCGGCCACCACCATGTCTTCTGTCCCCACCGTCGTCCGCAGGAGCGGACTGTACGGAATCCTGGCCGCGGGAGCGCTGCTGTCGGTCGGCCCCTACCTCCTGACCCTGAACGCCGCGTTCAAGCGTCCGTCGGACCTGCTGACGACCAATGCCTGGACGCCCGCGCATCCCGCCACCTTCGCCAACTTCGCCGACGTGTGGAACGACTACGGGATGTCCTCCTTCCTCCTGCACACGCTGCTCGTCGCGGTGGTCGTCACCGCCGGGCAGGTCGTGTTCAGCGCGACGGCGGCGTACGCGCTGGCCCGGCTGGAGTTCCCGGGGCGGGACTGGCTGTTCTGGGGCTACATCGCCACCATGATGGTGCCGCAGATGATCACTCTGGTCCCGCTTTTCCTGATGATGCGTGAGCTGGGGATGGTGGACACCTTCGCCGGCCTGATCCTGCCCACCGTCTTCGGCACCCCGTACGGCGTGTTCCTGGTGCGCCAGCACTTCCGTACCATCCCCAAGGACCTGGAGGCCGCCGCCCGCATCGACGGGGCGAGCACCTGGGGCATCCTCGTGCGGATCATGCTGCCGCTGAGCCGCCCCATCCTGGCCACGCTCGCCACCATCACGTTCATCAACACCTGGAACAACCTGATCTGGCCGCTGATCATCACCAACAGCGACCGGACGCGGGTGATCACCGTGGGCATAGCCGCCCTCCAGGGTCAGCACGTCTCCGACCTGCCGCACATCGTGCTGGCCGGTGCCGCACTCGCACTGCTGCCCCTCATCGCCGTCTTCCTGCTGTTCCAGCGGCACATCGTCCGTTCCATCGCCCTCACCGGCCTGAAGTGACCCACCCGCAAAGCCTTACCCCCCTCGTCCGCGCGCGGATGTGTTAGCGCTAACACATTCGTCTGGAACGGCTCTGCAACCGCCTCCTCGTACCCCACCCGCCCCGAAAGGACCCCCGACCATGTCCGCAGCCACCACAAGAGCCCTGACCGCAGCCGCCACCGGAGCCCTCCTGCTCGGCCTCACCACCGCCTGCGGTTCGTCCGACGCGGCCTCCTCCGACGGCACCGTCACCCTGCGGTACGCCATCTGGGACGCGGTCCAGCAGCCCGCACTGCAGAAGTCGATCGACGTCTTCGAGAAGCAGCACCCCAAGATCAAGGTGAAGATCGAGCTCAACCCGTGGGCCCAGTACTGGAGCAAGCTGCAGACCCAGATGGCGGGCCAGACCGCCCCCGACGTCTTCTGGGACCACGTGGCGTACTTCCCGCAGTTCGCCAAGCAGGGCGTGCTCACCGACCTGACCCCCTACATCAAGTCCGACAAGCTCAACACCTCCGTCTACGACGCCAAGTTGCTGGCGGGCTGGCAGCAGGACGGCAAGCAGTACGGCCTGCCGAAGGACTGGGACACCATCGCGCAGGTCTACAACAAGTCCATGCTCAAGAAGGCGGGGCTGACCCAGGACCAGCTCGGCGGCCTGACCTGGAACACCACCGACGGCGGCACCTTCGTCAAGGCGCTGCAGAAGCTGACGATCGACGTCAACGGCAAGCACCCGAACGAGAAGGGCTTCGACGCCAAGCACGTCAAGCAGTACGGACTCGCCCTCGCCTCGGCCAACGGCCAGACCGACTGGTGGAACGCCGCCACGCAGAACGGCTGCAAACTCCAGGACAAGGCGTGGGGCAAGTGGACGCTCGACCAGCAGTCCTGCGTGCAGGCCATCCAGTTCGTCCGCGACCTGCGGCTGAAGTACCACGTCGCGGTGCCCGCCTCCGTCACCAACACCCCCAACGGGGCCTCGTTGCCGCAGGTCCTGGCCCGCAAGCAGGCGGCCGTCGTCTGGGACGGCAGCTGGGACCTCAACGCCTACCAGGGTTCGATGAAGGGCAACTTCGGAGTCGCCGAGCTGCCCAGTGGCCCGGTGGGCAAGGGAACGGTGTACAACGGGCTCAGCAACGCCCTGTACGCCGGCAGCAAGCACCCCAAGGAGGCGTGGGAACTGGTGAAGTGGCTCGGATCGGAGGAGTCGCAGAAGATCATCGTGGCCGAGGGGTCGGTGTGGCCCGGGATCCCCACGCTCAACAAGGACTTCGTGGCCGCGTGGCAGAAGCGGGGCGTGGACGTCAGCGCCTTCTCGAAGGCGGCCGAGGGCACGACCGTCGGCTACCCCCTGACCACCTCCTCGGCGACGTACAACGTCAAGGTGCAGGATGCCTTCAACCAGGTCTGGCTGGGGCAGCAGTCCGCTGAGGAGGCGGCCGACTCCGTGAACGAGGAGTCCAACGCGGCCATCAAGTAGCCGAACACCGCCGACAGCCGCCCGCCCCCACCGCACGCCAGGAGCCACGACCATGCCGAAGCCAGCCCCGGACGCTCACGCCGAAGAACCCGCCGAGCACGGCCCCGACCGGCACCGTTCGGTGAGCATCTTCGACGTGGCCAAGGCGGCCGGGGTCTCCCACCAGACCGTCTCCCGCGTGGTCAACGGCAGCCCGAAGGTGAAGAAGGCCACCCGGGACCGGGTGCTGGAGGTCATCGACGAGCTGGGCTACAAGCCCAACCGGCTCGCCCGGGCCTTGGCCGGGGGAGAGGTGCGCTCGGTGACCGTGCTCACCTCGGACACCAGCCTGTACGGTGCGGCCCTGGCACTGCGCGGCATAGAGGAGGCGGCGCGGGCGGCGGACTTCGCGGTGGCGATCAGCGTCCTGGACGAGAAGTCGTCGCTGACACCGGACGACGTGGCGAGCAGGCTCGCCAGGCCGGGCGAGCCGGTGCTGGTCATCGCCTTCAACGCGGCCGGCGAACGCGCCTGGCGCGCCCTGCCCGCCGAGTTCCCGGCGGCCGCCGTGGTGGAGCGGCCGCAGGACGGGCGCACCGGCGGCCGGCCCGAGGCCTGGCTGGACGACCGCGCGGCCGCGGCGCAGGCCACCCGGTACCTGCTCAGCCTGGGCCACCGGACCGTCCACTACGTGGCGATCCCCTCCTCCACCACCCGGGTCGGCCAGCGGGCCGAGGGCTGGCGGGACGCCCTGGCCGACGCCGGGCTGCCCGTCCCCGAGCCGCTCGAAGGCGGCTGGAGCCCGCGATCCGGCTATCTGGCCTCCCGGGCCCTGGTCGCCGACCCGCAGGTCACCGCGGTGCTGTGCGGCAACGACGAACTGGCGCTGGGCGTGCTGCGCGCGGCGCGCGAGGCGGGCCGGGACGTACCGGGCGACCTGAGCGTCGTCGGCTTCGACGACGCGCCGTACGCGGGCTACGCCCACCCGGCCCTCACCACCGTACGGCTGGACTTCGAGGGGCTCGGGCGCGGCGCGTTCGGCATGCTGCACCGGCTGCTCGACCCGGACAACGCGCCACTTCCGCCGCTGTGGGCGGAGCCCGAGCTGATCGTCCGTGAGAGCACCGGCCCGGCACCCAGCCGCTCGCACTGACCACCCCCGAGGGGGCGCCGCCCGTGCGCGAGTGCCCCGCACCGCTCTCTTCGCGGGGGATGTGAGCGGTAACACATGCGCCGTACTCGCCTCTCGGCCCACCCACCATCCGTCCTCCCGCAACGTGGCGGGAGGAGAAAGCCAGGTTCCCATGTCCTTCCACACCGGTACCCACCAGGCGGCGCCGCCGCCCGGTCGCCGTGCGAGAACGTCTCTGCTCGGAGCGCTGGCCGTGGCCGCGCTCATCGGCACGGCCCTCGCCGTACCGCAGTCGGCCGCGGCGGCAACCCAGACCTTCACCGTCGACCTCGGCACCACCACCGGAGCCGTCCTGCACGGCTCGAACGGCGCGCTCTACGGGCAGAGCGACGACGGAGTCCCCGGTGACAACCTGCTGGCGCCGCTGAAGCTCACCACCGGCTCCCAGAAGCCCCCGAACGGAGCGCAGCACCCCAACGGCGACATCCTGAAGGTCGCCCCCTCGTTCTTCCGCAACGGCGGCGGCACGATGTACACCAACATCCAGGACATGTACTCGGACTGGCCCTACCAGAACCTGGGCATCAGCGACTACCTCACCAAGGTCGACAGCGCGGTCAACGCGATCAAGGCGACCTCGTACGAGGACAAGGTGGTCTTCGTCCCGTTCAACGAGCCCGACGGCAACTGGTACACCGGCCTCAAGAGCTCCAACTCCACCACCTACCAGACGGCCCTGAACAAGTTCGAGTCCGACTGGAGCACCGTCTACGCCCGGATCCGGAGCATCATTCCGGACGCGAAGATAGGCGGGCCCAACACCGAGTCCTTCAACAGCAAGTTCTTCGGCGACTTCCTGACCTACGCCAAGTCGAAGAACCAGCTCCCGGACGTCTTCACCTGGCACGAGCTGAACCCGGGCTCGCTCGCCGACTACCGTGGCCACTACGCCACCTACCGCTCCCTGGAGAGCGCCCGCGGCATCAGCCCGATCACGGTCAACGTCAACGAGTACGCCAACCGGCGCGACCAGTCGGTGCCCGGGCAGATGGTGCAGTGGGCCGCGATGTTCGAGGACACCAAGGTCTACGCGCAGCAGCCGTACTGGGACATCGCGGGCAACATGGACGGCAACACCGTCCGCACCAACGTCCCCAACGGCACGTGGTGGTTCTGGCGCTGGTACGCCGGGATGACCGGGCAGACGGTCAAGACCACCCCGCCGCAGCCCAACGTCAAGGACACGCTGCAGGGCATGGCGTCCCTCGACACCGGCCGCAAGCAGGCCCAGGTGATCGTGGGCGGCTCCGCCACCGACAGCAACGTGGTGATCAACAACATCCCGAGCGCCACGTTCGGCAGCAAGGTCGAGGTCACCGTGCAGGCCCTCGGCTGGAGCGGTTACGAAGGCGCCTCCGCGCCGCCGCAGACCATCTCCCGCGCCGCTTTCACCCCCTCGGGTGGCTCCGTCACCGTGCCGCTGACCGGCCTGGACCCCATGTCCGCCTACCGCATCACGGTCACCCCGAACGGCGGCGGCACGGCCGCCACGCCCAGCGTGCCGTTCTCCGCCTCCTACGAGGCCGAGAACGCGGCCATCACCAACGGCACCGTCGTCACCCAGGGCACCGGGGCCAACTTCGGCACCGCCCAGATGTACGCGACCTCCGGCACCAAGGACGTCGGCTTCCTCAGCCAGAGCGACAGCAAGGTCGTCTTCACCGTCAACGTCCCGTCCGCCGGCACCTACAACCTCCGCGTCTTCTACGGCAACCAGACCGGCGCCCCGTCCCAGCAGGTTCTGCGCGTGGACGGCGCCAACCCGAGGTTCGTGAACTACCCCTCGACGCTGAACTGGCAGTACCGCTCCACCGTCACCGTCCCGGTCAGCCTGAGCGCCGGCAGCCACACCGTGTCGCTCGCGGTCACGGACCCGACGCTGGGCACCGCGAAGGGGGAGGTGACCCTCGACAAGATCGACCTCACCGCCGCCGCGAGCACCTCGGAGACGGTGTACGAGGCCACGTTCGCCGACATCAGCGGCAGCCCGGCCTACTCGTACGGCGACGTCGGCGAGACCGGCACCGGCAGCCTGGTCATGACCAGCGGGGACAAGGCCACCTTCGACGCGTACGCCCCGACCGACGGCTACTACACCGTCAAGACGGGCTACTCCTCGTCCGGCGGCAGCACCGCCCTCGCCCTGAACGGCACCACGGTCGCCACCTACGCGTCGTCGAACGGGTCGGCCACGACCTCCAGCTCCAGGCTGTACCTGTCCGCCGGTATCAACCGGATCGCGGTCAGCCCGAACAGCGGCACCACGCTCACCCTGCGCGACCTGAAGGTGGCCGGCTCCGGTGACACCAGCGGCGTCGCCAAGTACGAGGCCGAGAACGCCACCCTGGCCGGGCAGGCCGCGGTGGCCTCGGACACCTGGGCGTCGGGCGGCAAGAAGGTCGGCTTCATCGGCAACGGCAGCGGCAACACGCTCACCTTCGGCAACGTGAACGCCTCCGCGGCCGGCCGCTACACGGTCGTCGTCCACTACGCCAACAACCAGCGGGCCGGGTCCGGCAACTACAACATCAACGTCGAGTCCCGCACCGCGCAGCTGTCGGTCAACGGCGGCACCGCCGACACGCTGCCCTTCCGCAACACCTACAGCTGGAACGACTACTGGACCCTGCCGACGACCGTCAGCCTGAGCGCCGGCACCAACACCCTGAAGTTCGCCAACTCCTCCTCCTGGGCGCCCGACATCGACTACATCGAAGTCGCCCCGGTCAACGGCTGACCGTCACCCCGAGGAGCCACCGCCGGGACGGCACTCCCGTCCCGGCGGCGGTCCGGACACCCGCCTCAGCCGCGGCACGCCAGCCGCCCCGCCCCCAGCCCGAAAGGCCGCCATGCCGAGCATCACCCACGACCCCGAGCACAAGCTGTGGGTCCTGTCCGGACCCGGGTCCAGCTACGTCCTCCACCTCGACGACGACCACCGACTCCGCGGCCTGCACTGGGGCCCCCGCCTCACCCTCGAACAGGCCGCATCCCTGCTCCGGTACCCGCAGCCCGGCTACCGGCCCTTCGAGGACGCCACCGACGGCACCCTCGACCTCGACACCGCGGGAGCCCTGCGCTACGCCCTTGCGGGCGTCCAGGTCCGTTTCCCCGACGGCGTACGCGACCTCGAACCCCGCTTCGTCGAGGAGACACGCCGCGACCATCCCGACGGCGGCACGGAACTGGTGCTGCGGTTCGCCGACCACCACTACCCCCTCACCATCGACGCCCACTACCGCCTGCGCCCCGGAACGGACGTGATCGAACGCCACCTCCGGCTCCGGCACACCGGCGGCGAGGCCGACGAGCCGGTCACCGTCGTCCGCGCCGACTCGGCCACCTGGGTCCTGCCCCGGCTGGGGGAGTACCGGCTGAGCCAGGTCCGCGGTCAGTGGTCGGCGGAGACACAGCTGAACCGCACGCCGCTTGCGTACGGGGAGACGGTGTTGACGAGCCGCCGTGGCACCACCAGCCACCTGGCCAACCCCTGGGCCATGATCGACGACGGGCGCACCACGGAGGACCACGGCGCCGTCTGGTCCTGCGCCCTCGCCTGGAGCGGCAGCTGGCGACTGACCGCCCAGCGGCTGCCCACCGAACGGGTCACCCTCTCGGCGGGCTTCGGCCACGACCCGGTCACCTCGGAACTGCCGCCCGGCGCGGAACTGACCACGCCCGTGTGCGCGGGCGCGTACACCGAGGGCGGCTTCGGCGCCGCGAGCCGCCTGTGGCACCGCCACGTCCTCGACCACGTGCTGCCGCACGCCGGCGAAGTGCGGCCGGTCCTGTACAACTCCTGGGAGGCCACCGAGTTCGACATCGACGTCACCGCACAGATCGAGCTGGCGCAGAAGGCGGCGGCGCTCGGCGTGGAGCTGTTCGTCATGGACGACGGCTGGTTCGGCGCCCGCACCCACGACGCCGCCGGACTCGGCGACTGGACGCCCAACCCCGAGCGCTTCCCCGACGGCCTCACCCCTCTCATCGACCGGGTCCACGACCTCGGCATGCAGTTCGGCCTGTGGGTCGAACCCGAGATGGTCAACCCGGACAGCGACCTGTACCGCGCCCACCCCGACTGGGTGCTCCACCACCCGCACCGCCGCCGCACCGAACACCGCAACCAGCTGGTCCTCAACCTCGCCCGCCCCGACGTGGCCGCCTGGCTCCACGGCCGGCTCGACGAACTGCTGTCGAAGAACGCCATCGACTTCCTCAAGTGGGACATGAACCGCCCCTTCACCGAGGCGGGCTGGCCCGACGCCGAGGGCGACCCCGACCGGCTGTGGACCGACCACGTCCACGCCCTGTACGCGCTGCTCGACCGGCTGCGCGCCGACCATCCGCACCTGCGCGTCGAGTCGTGCAGCAGCGGCGGAGGCCGCCTCGACCTCGGCATCCTCGCCCGCACCGACCAGGTGTGGACCTCCGACAACACCGACGCGGCGGACCGCGTCGAGATCCAGCACGGCTTCTCCCAGCTGTACCCCGCGCGTGTCATGGGCGCCTGGGTGACCGACAGCCCCAACCCGTACACCGGGCGGAGCGCGCCCCTGGACTTCCGTTTCCATGTCGCCATGACCGGCGTCCTGGGCATCGGCGGCGACCTGAACCGGTGGGGGAGCGCCGAGCTGTCCCGGGCCGCCGAACTCGTCGCGGCGTACAAGGGCGTACGGCACCTGGTGCAGTTGGGCGAGCAGTACCGTCTACGGCCGCTCGGAGACGGGGAGTTGAGCGCCGTGCAGTACCTGGCGCCCGACGGCCGTGAGACCGCGGTGATCGCTCTGCGGCGTGCACGGCGCTTCGGTCACCGGGACCCCGCGCTGCCCCTGCGTGCCCTCGACCCTTCGGCCCGTTACCGCGACACGACGACCGGAGCCGTCCACCACGGCGCCGTGCTGCTCACGCATGGGCTGCCATTGGACCTGGTAGCGGACGACTACGCCTCCGCGCTCGTCCACCTGGTACGCGAGCCGGCCTGAGCAGGGGAGGAAGCCCGGCCTTGGCCGTGACTGGCCCGGACGAGACATGATGTGCCCGCACCGTCGGCCTACGACCCTGACGGCTCCGGCATCGTGCCGCGTGCCGAGTGGGCCGGCGTTCCACTCTGCGTCGACGCGTCAGGGACCTCCTCGGTCCGCGCTGGAAGGGGAAGATCGTCTCGACGTTCCCGAACGACGACGACGCCGTCCTGTACCCCTACAAGCTCATCGTCGACAAGTACGGCTTCGGTACGCAGGAGCCCGCCGACCGTGTCGAGGCAGGCACCGCGGCCATCGCGCTCGGCGCGGACGGCATGCTCACCCGGCCGACGGCGTGAAGACCCGGTTCGTCGTGCCGAAGCACGATCCCTTCATGGCCTGGGCCCAGCGCGCCACCGTCCTCAAGGACGCGAAAGTACCCGGCCGCCGCAGGCTGTACCTGAACTGGTGGCTGTCGAAGCAGACCCGGTCCGACTTCTCCATGTGCCCCGTGCGCACGGACGTGGCGCCGCACGCCGGGTACCGCCCCTCCGGGAGTACCGCGGCGCCCACTCGACGGCTTCGAGAACTTCATGGCCGACCGTGCCCTCATCGGGCGCTTCCGCCGGCGACTCACCCTGTACGTGGGAGAGGTGAAGGGCGCCCCTTCGCCCGGCTGGCTCGGCCTGCACCCGGGGCGGTGGGCCGGAGAACGACCAGGACCGGCAGGAACCACTTTGACCTCAAGCTGACTTGAGGTTTTACGCTGATCGCGTCCAGGTGATCGATCGAAGGGGGCGTGTACGCGTGACACTCATGGAGTATTCGCAGGAGGAGCTGGCCGGGCAGCCCATCGGCGCGTGGAGCGGGGAGGCGTACCGGCGCGTAGTCGGAGCGCTCCGTGCGCAGTTGGCGGTGGAGGGGCTCACGCAGCCGCATTGGTGGGCGCTCAACCACGTCGCCGGGGATCCAGGCAAATGGAACCGTGCGACATTGATCGAGCGACTGGCGCAGTACGAGGATCTCGGGATCGACTTCAACGGCGTGTTCGACGACCTCGTCACCCGCGGATGGTTGCGGGAAGACGCGGGGATCATGACGTTGACCGAGGCCGGGGAGGCGGGCCGCGTTCGAGCCAGGGAACGCAACTTGCGCGTGCACCGGCAGATGCACGAAGGCATCGACACGGCCGACTTCGTCACCACGATCAATGTCCTGCGCCGCATGGTCGCCAACCTGGGCGGCAACGGCGACCTGCCCGACTGAAGGTCCGCACCACGCTGCCGCCGGGCTGCGACGCGGGCGACTTCCCGGCGTACGCCTCCGGCTCCCACGAGTTCATCGCCGTCGAATCAGGAACCCTGCGCCTGACGCTGGGCGACAGGACCGTGGACCTCGGGGCGGGGGACTCGGTGTACTTCGCCGCCGACGTCACCCACGGCTACGCCAACCCCGCCCCGGAGCCCTGCACCTATCACGTCGCCGCACTCGTCATGCGCCCGTGCGCCGCCCGGCCACGCGCCGGCGGCGAGGGCGCTTTGCAGCGCGAATGCGGGGAGTTGCTGTTCATCCATCGCGCCGAGCGATCCGCCTCCGCTACCGTGACGATCAGAATCGGGCTCGTCGACGCGCTGGTGGCTGGGTGGTGCGTCTCCTCGACGTACCCGATGGAGACATCAGTGTCGTACCGCTCCCTGCTGCGCGTCGCAGGCGTCGGCTTCTTCCCGCTGGGGTTCCTCGCCCGTCTGCCGTACGCGACCTCGGCTCTCTCCACACTCATCCTGCTCCAGGCATCGACCGACAGCTACGCCTTCGCCGGACTCGCCAGTGCGGCCCAGAGCATCGCCATCGCCATCGGCGGACCGCTGGTGGGGGCCCTTGCCGACCGCCACGGACACCGGTCCGTCGGAATCGCCGCCGCGATCGCCAACTTCGGTGCCTGGGCCGCCCTGCTCGTCGCGAGTCAAGGCAGCCGGGAGAGTATGTTCGCCGCGGCCGCTCTCGTGGGCCTGACCCAGCCCCAGGTGGGCCCTCTCGTGCGCGTGCACTGGTCTCGTCTGGTGCGCTCGTACGAGAGGCGCGACCTGATGCCGGCGGCACTGTCCTACGAGGCATCCGCCGACGAGATGAGCTTCGTCGCCGGACCGGCGCTCGTGGGGCTTCTCGCGGCGGCCTGTCCCCTCGCACCCACGGTGGCGACCATGGCCCTGATCGCATCGAGCACCCTTCCCTTCGCCCTCCGCTACGCCCAGGGCACCCCCACGCAGCAACCCCTTGCGGGGGAGCACAGGAAGTCGCGGCTGCCGCGTCGCCCGCTGGTCGTCGTGTTCCTGGCGATGGTCGCGATGGGGGCGGTCTTCGGAGCGATCCAGACGGCCGTCACCGTGTACGCCGACGCGATCGACAAGCCCGGCGCCTCGGGGCTCGTGTACGCCGCGTTCGGCATCGGCAGCGCCTTGGCCGGTGCGGCCTGTGCCTGGCTCCCGCAACGGTTCTCCTTGCGTGCCCGCTACGTCTCGTTCGCCGCGGCACTCTCCGTCGGCATGCTGGTCCTCTTCGTCGGAGCCCGGCTGGCGTCCCTCCCCGTAGCTGTCGTGCTGGCGAGCTTCACCGTCGCGCCCTACATGATCAGCCTGTACGCGTTGACCGAACGACTCGCCCCTGCCGGGCGGGCGGCGGTCGCGATGACCGTCCTGTGCGCGGGCGGCCCTCTCGGGACGGCCGGCGGACAAGCCCTGTCGGGACGCCTCGCGCAAACGCATGGCGTCGAAGGCGCCCTCCTGGTGGCTCTCGTCGTGGCGACCGGTGCGCTCCTGCTCGCCCTCTGGGCGGTCTGGGCCGACAGGAATCGCAACGTCTGGATCATCGACGGCGAACCCGCGAACCCGCGAAGCAGAGCGGGTCTGTGAAGTCGTCAGCCCGACGTGGCCGTGCGGGTTCGGCCGAGGGCGTCCCGCTGCGATGAGTTCCGGACGGGTCGGGAGTCCCTACTGCCGACCGCCGTAGAGCGGCGTACGACGCCGCCCGGCACCGGACACCACGGAGGACACCATGACGACCACGCCTCACGACCCGACCGTCACGCTGCCCGGCCGCCCACCCGTGGTCGACCTGGCCACCTGGCAGGCCGCCCGTGACGAGCTGCTGGTCCGCGAGAAGGCCCACACCCGCGAGGGCGACGCCCTCGCCGCGGCCCGCCGCCGACTGCCGATGGTGGAGTGCGACGGGACGGTCGAGGTCGTCGGACCCGACGGCCCGGTCCCGTTCCTGGACCTGTTCCAGGGGCGCGACGAACTCGTGGTCTACAAGCACATGTGGTACGACGGCGCGCCGCACCAGGGGCAGTGCGAGGGCTGCACCACCACGGCCTGGCACCTGAAGGACGCCGTCTACCTCAACGCCCGCGGTGTCTCGTTCGCCATCGTGACCACGGGCCCCTGGGACGAGGTGGCCTCCTACGTCGCGTTCATGGGCTACACCCAGCCCTGGTACTCCGTGCGCGGCGTGGACGCGCCGGTCGGCGGCGAGATGGGCTTCCTCACCTGCTTCCTGCGCGACGGCGACCGAGTGTTCCTCACCTACTCCACGACGGGCCGGGGCAACGAGCGGGTCAACGGTTCCCTCGGCCTGCTCGACATGACGCCCTACGGCCGTGGCGAGGCGTGGGAGGACAAGCCCGAGGGGTGGCCCGAGGGCGGCAGCCCGTGCTGGTCCTGGCGCTCGGACGCGGACGGGAACGCCACCTGGGGCCCGACCAGCCGCCCCGTGCCGCAGTGGACCCGCCCCGGCGCGACCCCCGTGGAGAACCTCGGCCGGCACGGCCACCACCACTGACACGCCTTGACCGAGGGAGAGCCATGGCGGCCAGGCTCGACCTCCGGCAGAACTTGCGTCGGTTGTTGTCAAACTTTCTTACGGTGAGCTATATAAGTCAGTGAGGTTGTTACACGCATCCCAGCATCCCGAAGAAGGGAGTGGTGACGATGCTGATGCGTACGGACCCCTTCCGCGAGCTGGACCGCCTCACCCAGCAACTTCTGGGCACCCCTGCCCACCCCGCGGCCATGCCGATGGACGCCTACCGTGAGGGCGACACCTTCGTCGTCGAACTCGACCTCCCCGGCGTCGATCCGGAGTCGATCGACCTCGACGTCGAACGCAACGTGCTGACCGTCAAGGCCGAACGCCGCTCCAGCGCGGCCGAGGGCGCCGAGGTCGTGGTCGCCGAGCGGCCCACCGGAACCTTCAGCCGCCAGCTCTTCCTCGGCGACACCCTGGACACCGAGCGCATCGACGCCTCCTACGGCGCGGGCGTGCTGCGCCTGACCATCCCGGTCGCCGAGCAGGCCAAGCCCCGCAAGATCGCGATCAGCGGCGGCGACACCCGCAAGGAGATCAGCGGCTGACCCGGCAACGGACGGGTGGGGCCATGGCCCCACCCGTCGAAAACGGCCACCCCGCGCGGACGAAGCCCGGGAGGAACGATGCGCATGCACTGGGACGCGTTCTTGGACGCGGTCCAAGAACGCGGGGAATACCGCACGCGGCAAGAGGCCGAACGGGCCGCCCGCACCGTTCTCGCCCTGTTGGGCGCACACCTGGTGGGAGAGGTGCGGTCCGAGCTGGCCGCCCGGTTGCCCGAAACCATGGCACTGGTCCTGGTCAACCCCCTCCAGGCACACGAACCACTCCCACCTGAGCGATTCATCCGCGCGGCATCCGCATGGATCGAGGGCGCGACAGAACGGACCGCCACCTGGGATGTCAGCGCCGTGCTCTCCGTGGTGGCCGACGTCGCGGGCGAAGAACTGATGAACCGGATCCTGCTCCAGCTCCCTCCGGGCTACGACCTCCTCTTCGGCCATCCGCAACCGGTCGACTGAGTGTGAGCCGCGCTCAGTCGCTCAGTCGGTGAGTCGGTGAGTCGGTCATCGGGCGAGCCCGGGTCGTGCCGACGTGGTCTTCGATCTGGTCAGGAATCGAGAAGCGTGACTCTCACAGCCGCACCTAGCGTCGTCGTCATGACTTCCATCGAATCCGTCACCCTTGAGGTGGCCGACCCCACCGCCGCCCACCGCTTCTACAGCACCGCTTTCGGCCTGGGCAGTCAGATACGCCTGCTTGCCTCGGACGCACCGACGACCGGCTTTCGCGGGTTCACCCTGTCGCTCGTGGTGTCCCAGCCGGCCGGCGTCCACGCCCTCGTCGACGCGGCCGTGGAAGCCGGCGCCACGGTGCTGAAGCCCGCCACCAGATCGCTTTGGGGCTACGGGGGCGTCGTACAGGCCCCGGACGGGACCATCTGGCAGGTTGCGTCGTCGGCGAAGAAGGACACCGGCCCGGCCACCCGGCGGATCGACGAGATCGTGCTGCTGCTCGGCGTCGAGGACGTGAAGGCCAGCAAGCAGTTCTACGTCGAACGCGGCCTCACCGTGGCGAAAAGCTTCGGCGGCAAGTACGTCGAGTTCGCCACCGGGCCGGGTCCCGTCAAGCTGGCGCTGTACAAGCGCCGTGCCCTGGCCAAGGTCGCCGGCGTCGATCCGGACGGCACCGGCTCGCACCGGCTCGCGATCGGCAGCAGCGCCGGGCCGTTCACCGACCCGGACGGCTTCGCGTGGACGACCGCGGCGCGGACCGCGTCGCTGTGAGCGGTCCGGAGCCGTGGGTAGACGTTGCGTCGTGATCGGTGATGTGGAGTGGACGACGTTCGTTCCGGCGGCGCTGTTGCTGGCCGCCACGCCTGGGGCGAATCAGTTGATGGCCCTCCGTAACGGTCTGCGGCACGGTCTCGCTCCGGCCGTGAGCGCATCGCTGGGTCGCTTCACGGCCTTCGCGTCCATGGTGGTGGCGGTGGCAGCCGGACTAGGGGCGGTGCTGACCGCGTCGGAGGCGGCCTTCAACGTGATCAAGTGGTGCGGTGTGGCCTATCTGTTGTGGCTGGGGGCACGGACGATCCTGACCGGCGTGCGCGGACGGAGCGACGGTGACGAGGAGTCGGCCGTCGGCGGTGTCGATGGGGAGGGCGTGCGCGGACGGCGTACGGCGTGGCGGCTGGGTCGGCAGGAGTTCCTGGTGGCGGTGACGAACCCCAAGGCGCTGATCCTGTTCGCGGTGTTCCTGCCGCAGTTCCTGCCGCGCGGCGCCGAAGGGGGCGCCGCCCCGCTGCTGGCGCTCGGCGCCGCGTACATCGGTATCGAGTTCTGCTGTGCATGGGGTTATGCGGCTCTGGGAAGTCGCCTGCGCCACAGGGGACTCACAGGACCTGGCCGGGGTCGGTTGGACGTTCTGACAGGGGTGGCCATGCTGGGCCTGGCCGGCTGGCTGGCAACGGAGAACCACTGACGGCGCCACTCGGCCACGGCGGGTACCTCTGTCGACGTGCGGATCGGGCCGTCCAAGGCGGACGAGCGGCCGTGCTGCGCCGCGGCACGCCCTGGTCGTACCGCGGCACAGCGCCGAAATGCGCGCACGGGAATTCCGCTTGTGAGCGTAGTTCCGCCGTCCTGGCCCCCTACCGGGATTCCGCTCCGGTCATCCCGCCGACCGCTCCATCTGCTGCCGGAGTGACAGCGGACGCATGTCTGTCCATACGTCGTTGATGTCGCGGAGGCATTCCTCCTTGGTCCCCGTCTTTCCGGTGTCGGACCAACCAGGCGCGAGTTCGCGATCCGCCGGCCAGATCGAGTACTGCTCCTCGCCGTTGACAACAACACGGTAGATGACAGATTCCATCCGTCAGTTCCCCCTTTTTCGTATTCCCCAGGTGTAAGGGATTGCGGCGTCTACCATACCCCCATGAGAATCGCTGTTCTCGGGGGAACCCGATTCATCGGACCGTGGGTGTTGCGCGGACTGCTGGCGCGCGGGCACGAGATTCTGGTTTTTCACCGAGGTGAGACGGGTTGCGCGGACGTGCCCGACCAGGTGTGTCATCTGCACGGTGACCGTGCCGCATTGCACGACCATGCCGCCGCCTTCGCCGCGTTCCGGCCGGACCTCGTGCTGGACATGGGCGCGATGTCCCGGACGGACGCGAGGCGCACGGTCGAGGTGTTCCGCGGTCTGGCCGCGCGGGCGGTGATGATCAGCAGCGTCGACGTGTACCAGGGGTTCGCCGTGGTGACCGGCGCCGCCGAGGACGGGCCGGTGCCGGTGCCGCTGACCGAGGACTCGATGCCGCGCGAGCAGCGGGCCGGGTCGCCGGACGCCTACGACAAGCTCCTCGCCGAGGAGGTCTTCCGGGAGTGCCGCGATCTGCGGACCACCGTGCTCCGCCTGCCGATGGTGTACGGACCGGGCGACCACCAGCGCCGCGCACGCGAGATCCTGCGCCCCATGCGCGACGGCCGGGAGACGGTCCTCCTCGACGAGGGCTTCCGGACCTGGCGGTTGACCCGCGGTTATGTGGAGGACGTGGCGGCGGCGATCGTGCTGGCCACGGGTGATCCGCGCGCCACCGGGCGTACCTACAACGTGGGAGAACGCGATCCCTGGAGCGAGGAGGAGTGGGTCCTCGCGATCGGTGCCGCGGCCGGATGGGGCGGAAAGGTGCGGTTCCTACCCCCTGACCGGCTCCCCGGGCACCTCGTCACGGGCATCGAGTTCCGCCAGGACCTCGTCGTCGACACCAGCCGGATCCGGCGGGAACTGGGCTACACCGAGCCGACGGCGCGGGCCGACGCGATCATGCGCACGGTCGCCTGGGAGTCGGCCCAGCCGGCCGGGGACGACCCCGACGACCGCCCCGACTACGCCGCGGAGGACGCGGCGATCGACGCGTGGCCCGGGAACGCATCCTAAAAGCGGAAAGGTTGAATCCGCAGACTGTTTTCCTGGCAACAAATATCCCGTGCAAAGACGATCCCAAACGATCAAAAGCCGGACCGATAAAGGTTGACTCGTTCGGGTCGGCTCTGTAAGGATCGGTCCCGGCGGTCGCCGCCGAGGAGCTGGCGGTCGTGCACGGGGGCCTTTATCAGCGGGGGTTGCGGCGGCGCCATGTGAAGCGCCGCGTCTTCAGAGAGCATTCGATGGCTCCGGCTGTTCAGCGCTGCCCTGTCACGGCAGCTCAGCCGTCGGCGTGGAAATATTCATCACAGGCAGTGTAAAAAGCGCATCGTGCTGCTGAAACGCTGGGTTCGGCGCGCGGAATCACGGGGGCACAGTGATCGATCTTCCTTTGGCATGCCATTCGTCTATTGACGCGTCGTCGGACGCAATTCCACAGCGCACGTATTGCGTTTCCGGCCCTTTCCGCCGACTCCACGTGGCGGGTTGATCGCAATGTCGCAGACCTTCGACATCCAGATGGCCGGAGCGCGGGAGCTGCCCGATCAGGACCCCGAGCTCGCCACCCTGCTGGACCAGGAACTGGACTACGAGACCGGCGTACTGGCCATCGTCGCGCACGCCAGCGTCGCACCGCCGTCGGTGCTGGCGGCGGCCGGCACGGTGCTCTCCAACGTCACCGCGGAGGGCTACCCGGGACGCCGGTACCACCCGGGCGCGGAGTGGTTCGACGCCATCGAGCGGCTCGCCGTCTCCCGCGCGCGGGCCGCGTTCGGCGCCCGATACGCCAACGTCCAGCCGCACTCCTGCACGGCGGCGAACCTGGCCGTCGAGTTCGGGCTGGTCGCCCCCGGCGACACCCTGCTCGGCCTGCACCTCGATGCCGGAGGCCATCTCACCCACGGGGCGCCGGCCTCCGTGACCGGCCGGGCCTTCCGCTCCGTCGCCTACGGGCTCGACGACGCCGGCCTGATCGACTACGACGAGGCCGCCCGACTCGCCCGCGAGCACCGGCCGAAGCTCATCATCGCCGGCGCCAGCGCCTATCCGCGGCGCATCGACTACCGGCGGTTCCGCGACATCGCCGACGAGGTGGGCGCGTACCTGCTCGCGGACATCTCGCACATCGCCGGCCTGGTGGCCGCCGGGGTACTGCCCAGCCCGGTGGACATCGCCCACGTCACGACGACGAGCACGTACAAGCAGCTCGGCGGGCCGCGCGGCGGCCTGATCCTGATGGGAGCCGAGCACGACACCCCCGGCCCGGACGGCCGTACCCCCCTGTCGACGCTGCTCGACCGCGCGGTCTTCCCCCTGACCCAGGGCACCCCGAACGCCGCGGCGATCGCCGCCAAGGCCCGGGCGCTGGACGTGGTGGCCGCGGCCGAGTTCAGGGCGACGGCCCGCCGCATCGCGGACGACGCCGCCGCGCTGGCCGACGCACTCGGCACGCGCGCCTGGCCCGTGCTCACCGGGGGCACCGACAACCACATGGTCCTGCTCGACGTGGGCCGCCGTGGCCTGACCGGCGCCATCGCCGAACTGGCGCTCAGCGACTGCGGCATCCTCGCCAACCGCAACCGGATTCCCGGCGACTCCCGGCCGCCGCTCGTGGCCAGCGGACTGCGCCTGGGCACCAACATCCTCGCGCAGCGCGGCATGGGGCCGGCCGACATGCCGACCTGTGCCGAGCTGGTGGTCCGCGTCCTGGACGCGGTCGAGCCGGTGTCCGACACCGAGTACCGCCTTGACCCCGACGTCCGCAAGGGCGTCCTCGACGAAGTGGCTGACCTGTGCCGATGTTTCCCGATCCCGGGCTACCCGCAGGCCACGTCGTGAACGTGACGGCAGGACTGCCCACCTACCGAACACCCGCGCCCGACCACCCCGTCCGCCGTACCCGGACCGCGCTACGGCTGGACGAGGACCTGGTCCACTCCCTCAAGGCCCTCGCCGAGGCCCACGACACCGACCTCCGCCACGTCCTCCTGGCCGCCTGCCTCGCCGTGCAGCCGCGGTACACCGGGGAGGCCGCGGCCGCGATCGGGGTCGGCGACGGCGCCGTCCTCGCCCTCGACGACGTCGAGGAGCCGACCTTCGCCCGACTGCTCGCCGCCGTACGGGACATGACTCCGCGGCCCGCCGGACCGGACAGCCGGATCGGCGTCGCCTTCGGGCGCACCGAGGACCTGGCGGCGGACGCCGAACTGCTCATCGACCTCGCCTCGGACGGTCCCGACCTGGTCATCGCGGCCACCTACGACACCGAGGTCTTCGACCCCGGCACCGTCGACCGCTTCCTGGCGCACATCCGCTCCCTGAGCGCTTCCGCCGTCGCCGCCCCGCACACGGAACGACTCGCCGCCCTGCCCGTCCTCACCGAGGCCGAGCAGCGGCGCGTCCTGGTCGACTGGAACGCCACCGAGACGCCGCTCGACCACGACGGCTGCCTGCACGAGCGGTTCGCCGCCCGCGCCGCCGCCGACCCGGACGCGCCCGCGGTGATCCAGCACGGCGCGGCCACCAGCGCCCGGGACATCGACGCGGCGGCCAACCGGCTGGCCCACCACCTGCGCGACCTCGGCGTCGGCGTCCGCAGCCGGGTCGCCCTGTGCGTGGACCGCGGCCCGGACCTGCTCACGGCCGTGCTCGGGGTGCTGAAGGCGGGCGGCGCGTACGTGCCGCTGGACGCGGACTACCCGGCCGAGCGCCTCGCGTTCATGCAGCGCGACTCCGACTGCCAGGTCATGGTCACGCAGTCCCATCTGCTCGCGCGCCTCCCCGAGCCCGGCATCCCGGTCGTCCTGCTCGACGGGGACGCGGAGCGGATCGCCGCACAGCCGGCGGACCGCCCGAAACCCACGGCCGGACCCGACGACCTGTGCTACATCATCTACACGTCGGGCTCCACCGGACGTCCCAAGGGCATCGCGCTGCGCCACCGCGGCGTCCTCAACAACCTGCTGGACCTCAACACCCGCTTCGACGTGGGCCCCGGCGACAAGGTCCTGGCCCTGTCCTCGACCAGCTTCGACATGTCGGTGTACGAGTTCCTCGGCATCACCCTGGCCGGCGGCGCCGTAGTCGTGGCGGACCCCGACCGGGCCAAGGACCCGGCGCACTGGCACGAACTGATCCAGCGCCACCAGGTCAGCGTGTGGAACTCCGCGCCAGCGCTCGCCGAGCTCTACGTCGCCCACCTCCAGGGACTCGACGGCGAACGCACCGGCCTGCGGCTGGCCATGCTGGGCGGCGACTGGGTGACACCGACACTGCCGGACCGGCTGCGCGCCTTCGCCCCCGGCATCCGCGTCATCGTGATGGGCGGCGCCACCGAATCCTCGATCCACTCCACCCTCACCGAAGCGGGCTCACCGCTGCCCGACTGGAGCAGCGTCCCGTACGGCCGCCCCATGGCCAACCAACGCACCTACATCCTGGACGCCCGGCAGCGCCCCGTCCCCATCGGCGTCCCCGGCGAACTGCACCTGGCCGGCATCGGACTCGCCGAGGGGTATCTGGGCCGGCCGGAGCTCACCGCCGAGAAGTTCACCGACTTCTCCTACGGACCCGTCCGCGGCGAACGCGTCTACCGGACCGGCGACCTGGCCCGGTTCCGTCCCGACGGCCGGATCGAGCTGCTCGGACGGATCGACTTCCAGACCAAGATCCGCGGACTGCGCGTCGAGCTGGGCGAGATCGAGGCGCTGCTGCGGGCGCAGCCGGAGATCGCCGAGGCCGTCGTATGCGTGGCGACGGACGGCGCCGGCGACCGGTTCCTCGCCGCGTACGTCGTCGCCGACGCCGAGCGCCGCGCCGGCGGCGCAGCGATGGGCCGTCGGTCGTCCGCGGCGCCGTCGTCGCGCCTGGACACCGATGACCTCCGGGCCCGGGTGGCCCGCGCGCTCCCCGACTACATGGTGCCCGCCGTCCTGACCGAACTGGACCGCCTGCCGGTCACGCCGAACGGCAAGCTGGACCGCGCCGCCCTGATCGGGATGGCCGGTACGCCGAGGGACCGGACCGGCCACGGCACCGCGCCCGCCGACGAGCTGGAGAGCGCGCTCGCCGCGCTGTGGCGCGAGAGCCTCGGGGTCACGGAGGTGTTCCGGGAGGACGGCTTCGTGGCACTGGGCGGCCATTCGCTCAAGGCCGTACGACTGGCGTCGCGTATCCGCCAGACCCTGGACGCCCCCGTCACACCGGCAGCGGTCCTCGGCAGCCGGGACCTGGCGGCGCTGGCGGCACAGGTGCGTGCCGCGCGGACCGAACCCCGGGCCACCGAAGCGCCGTTGACCCGCGGGGACGGGGACAGGGACGGGGCGGGGGACGGGGACGGCTCGGCGCCGCTGTCCTTCGCTCAGGAGCGACTGTGGTACCTGGACCGCCTGATGCCGGGATCGCCGGCCTACAACGTCGCGGTCGCCCTGCCCTGGCACGCCGAGCTCGACACGGCGGCGCTGCGGCGCGCGCTGGACCGGCTGATCGTGCGGCATGAGGCCCTGCGCACCACGTTCACCGAAGCCGGCGGGCTGGTACGGCAGACGGTCGGTGAGCCATGGCCCATCGACATCGCGGTCGAGGACATCGCGCCGGACGACGGCACGCGGGCCGGCGACGCGCTCGACGCGCGGATCCGCCGCGAGGCGGCCGTGCCGTTCGACCTCTCGGCCGGTCCGCTGCTGCGTGCCCGGCTGATCCGGGTCGCCGACGGTCCGCAGGGCCTCGTGCTGACGATGCATCACATCATCACCGACGGCTGGTCGCTCGACGTCTTCTTCGCCGAGCTGGAACGGCTGTACGCCGCCGAGACCGGCGGGGATCCGGTGAAGCTGCCCGAACTCCCGGTCGGCTACCGCGACTTCGCGCGATGGCAGCGAGCCCAGCAGGACAGCGGTGCCCGGGACGCCGACCTCCGGTACTGGCGCGAGCGTCTCGCCGGGGCGCCCACCGTCCTGGAACTGCCCAGTGGCCGGGTCCGGCCCGCCCAGCAGTCCTTCCGCGGCGGACTGCACCCGTTCGCCTGGGACCGTCACCTCCAGGAGCAGCTCGCCGACCTCGGCCGCGGTCAGGGCGTCACGCTCCACATGATCCTGCTGGCCGCGTTCACCGCACTGCTCAGCCGGCACACCGGCGAGACCGACATCGTCGTCGGTGCCCCCGCGGCCATGCGCATCCGGCCCGAACTGGAGCCGCTGCTCGGCTTCTTCGTCAACACCCTTCCGCTACGGGTGGACCTGTCCGGCGATCCCGCGTTCGACGAGATCCTCGGCCGGGTCCGCGACGCCGTACTGGGCGCCGTCGAGCACCAGGAGCTGCCCTTCGAGCGCCTCGTCGAGGAGCTGCGCCCGGAGCGCGACGCGGCCCGCATGCCGGTCGTGCAGTTCCTGGTCCAGTTCAACGACGTCCCCCTGCGGGCCGTACGCCTGGGCCGGCACCGGCTGCAGCCCCGGCCGGCCGATCCCGGCGCCGCCAAGGTCGACCTCACCCTGATCGTGGAGGACCGCGGCGACGGCCTCGACGGCAGCCTCGAGTACAACGGCGACGTCCTGGACCGGGCGGACGCCGCCCGGTTCGCCGAGCAGTTGACGCTGCTGCTGCGGCAGGTGGCGCGGACGCCCGGGACCCGGCTCGCCGATCTGGACCTGCTCGCCGCGGACCAGCGCGAGCGCGTCCTGCACGCCTGGAACCGGACCGGCGCCCCCCTTCCCGAGGCGCCCGTCCACCGGCTGTTCGAGCAGCACGCCGACGCCTCTCCCGACCTCCCGGCCGTGATCGCCGGAAACAGCACGCTCACCTACCGCGAGCTGGAGGAGCGGGCGAACCGCCTGGCCCACCGCCTGCGGCGCGACGGCGTACGCCCCGCAGACCGGGTCGGGATCTGCCTGGACCGCTCACCCGAGCTGGTCGTCGCGATGCTGGCGATCCTCAAGGCGGGGGCGGCGTACGTGCCGCTGGACCCCGAGTATCCCGGCGAGCGGCTGGCCCTGATGGCCGACGACGCCGGGCTGCGGGTGATCGTGACCCGGCACCGGACCGCGACCGAGATCCCCGGCGCGGGCCGGCTGCGGCTGTGCCTCGACGACGACCGGGACGGCCGCGCCGCCGAATCCACCGCGCGGCCGGACGCCTTCGCCTGCGCCCGCAGCACCGCGTACGTCATCTACACCTCCGGCTCGACGGGGCGGCCCAAGGGCGTCGTCGTCGACCACCGCGCGATCGTGCGCCTGGTGCGGGAGAGCGACTACGTCCGCGTCCAGGCCGGCGACCGGGTGGCCCAGGCGGCCAACGCCTCCTTCGACGCCGCGACCTTCGAGGTCTGGGGCGCGCTGGCCAACGGCGGATGCGTCGTGGTCCTGCCCCGTGACATCGTCCTGGACCCGGACAAGCTGGCCGCGGCGCTCGTGGAGCAGGGCATCGACTCGCTGTTCCTGACCACAGCCGCGGTCAACGCCGTCGCGCACCGACGCCCCGACGCCTTCCACACGCTGCGCGAGCTGCTGTTCGGCGGCGAGGCGGTGGACCCGGGCACGGTGCGCCGCATCCTTCGCCACGGCGCTCCCCAGCGGCTGCTGCACGTCTACGGCCCCACCGAGACCACCACGTTCGCGACCTGGCACCAGGTCCAGGACGTGCCGGCCGACGCCGCGACCGTGCCGATCGGCCGGCCGATCGCCAACACCCAGGCGTACGTCCTGGACGCCCGGATGCGGCCGGTCCCGGTCGGCATGCCAGGCGAGCTGTACCTCGGCGGCCCCGGACTCGCCGCCGGCTACCTCGGCCGCGCCGACCTGACCGCCGAGCGGTTCGTCCCGCACCCCTTCGCAGAGAGCCCGGGGGAGCGGCTGTACCGGACCGGTGACACGGTGCGGTACCGGGCGGACGGAGCGATCGAGTTCCTCGGACGCAGCGACGGGCAGGTGAAGATCCGCGGCTTCCGGATCGAGCCCGGTGAGATCGAGGCGGCACTCGGCGCTCATCCCGCCGTGGCCCGCGCGGCCGTCGTCGTCGACGCCCCGCGCGACACCGGCAAGCGGCTCGCCGCGTTCGTCGAGGCCACCGCGGCGGTGACCGGGGAGGAACTGCGCACCTGGCTGCGGCGCAGCCTGCCCGAGTACCTGGTGCCGTCGGTCTACGTCCCGCTGGACGCGCTCCCGATCACGCCGAACGGCAAGGTCGACCGACTAGCCCTGCGGGTCCCGGAGGGGCATCGCGGGCTGCCGGACGGATCCGGACCCGCCCCGCGTACGCCGGTCGAGGACATCCTGACCGGCATCTGGGCGGAGGTGCTCGGCCTCGAACACGTCGCCGTCGACGACGACTTCTTCGAGCTCGGCGGTCACTCGCTGCTCTCGATCCCGCTGCTGGCGCGGGTCAACGAGGCGCTGGGCACCTCCCTGTCGATCCGCGCCCTGATGAACGGTCCGACCCCGCGCGCGCTCGCCGCACAGGCCACCGCGACGGCCGAGGACGCCGGACCGGTGCCGCGCCGCCGCGAGCCCGGTTCCGACGAGCCGGTGCCCCTGTCGTTCGCCCAGCAACGCCTGTGGTTCATGGACCAGTTGGAGCCGGACAGCTCGCTCTACAACGTCCCCCTCGTCCTGCGCCTGCACGGTGACCTGGACCGCGTGGCGCTGGAACGGGCACTGGGCCTCCTCGTCCAGCGGCACGAGGTGCTGCGCACGTCCTACCCGGCCACCCGCGGCCGGCCCCGCCAGCACATCGCCCCGGCCGCCGACGTGGAGCTGCCCCGCACCGACCTGGCCGGCCACCCCGACCCGGCCGCCGAAGCCGCCCGCCTCCTACGGCAGGACGCCATCGAGCCCTTCGACCTGGCGAGCGGCCCGGTGCTGCGCGCCCGGCTCGTCCGGCTCGCACCGGACGAGCACCGACTCTCCCTGGTCCTGCACCACATCGCCATCGACGGCTGGTCCCTCCCACTGGTCTGCGACGAACTCGGCCGGCTGTACGCCGCGACCGTCGCCGACGAGCCGCATCGGCTCCCCGAGCCCACGCTCGCCTACGCCGACTACGCCGAGTGGCAGCACGCCTGGCTCCAGGGCGAGCGTCTGGAACAACTGCTCGACCACTGGCGCGGGGTGCTCGGCACCGACCCCGTCGCTCCGGCCTTGCCGACGGATCATCCGCGGCAGTCGCTGCGAAGCTTCGCCGGGGCGGTCGCGAGCGCCGCCATAGACACCGAACTGGCCCGGCGGGTGCGGGCACTCGGCCGCCGCGAGGGCGCCACCGAGTACATGGTGCTGCTCGCCGCCCTCCAGGTGCTGCTGGCCGACTGGTCGGGCGACCCGGAGGTCACCGTCGGCACCCCGGTCGCCGGCCGCGGCCGACCCGGCCTCGACCGCCTGGTCGGCTGCCTGATCAACATGCTGCCGGTGCGCACCTCGCTCGCCGACCGCCCGGACTTCCGCGCGCTGCTGGCCCGGGTGCGGCACGCCGTGCTGGGCGCCCTGGCCCACGAGGACCTGCCGCTCGACCGGATGGTCGAGGCGCTCGTGACCCGGCGGGACCGGCAACTCTCCCCGATCTTCCGGGTGATGTTCAACCACGTCACCGCCACCCCCGACCCCGACTTCGGGCCGGGGCTCCGGGTCGAGGGCGACATCGGCTGGACCGGCGAGACCGCCATGTTCGATCTCGGTCTCGTCGTCGAGGCCCGGGGCGAGGACCTGCGCCTCACCCTCCAGTACGCCACCGACCTGTTCACCGAGGAGACGGCGAACACCTTGCTCGCCCGGTACATCCGCGTCCTCGAAACCTGCACCGGCGAGCCGGGCCTGCCCGTCCTGCCGTCCGCCGACGGACCGAGGGACGCCGCCCACCCGACCGCCGTGGAAGCCCACGACGCCGACAGGAGGACCTCGTGACAGCCGAAGCGCCGCCGCCGGAACTGCCGACCACCGATGTCTTCAGGGCCTGGACTCCCGATGCCGGACCTGCCCACCCCGGCAGTCGGCGGCTGATCCTGGACCGCGAGCGCTGGACCGCCGTACGGGAGCGGGCCGGCCGGTACGGCGCGACCTCCCCGGACGCGGTGTGCACGGCCTTCACCGACGTGATCGGCGCCTGGAGCCGGAACGCCGACTTCACCGTACGCCGGGACGACGCCCCGCGGGGCGCGATCGTGCCGGACACCGATCCCGTCGCGCCCTTCGACACGCGCCTGGCCGCGGCGGCACGCCGGACGGACCTCACCGGCCACGGGTCGCCGGTCGCGTACGCCTTCGGGACCGCGCCGCGCGAGGACGACGGCGAACTGCTCATCGGCTGCCACGCCGAGGAGAGCCCCGACGGTGCGCTGCGCGTGACGTGGCACGTCCGGGAGACGGCGTTCGCCGGCGGCACGGTCGACGCGATGTTCACCGCCTTCGAGCGCCGCGTGCGCGCCCTCGCCGACACCGACGAGGCGTGGGAGAGCACGGCCGGCGTCCCCCTCCCGCCCGAGCAGGAGACGTGCCGGGCGCAGCGCAACGCCACCCGCCGCCCGCTGCCCGAAGCCCTCCTGCACGAGGGCGTGGTGGCGCAGTGCCGGCGCACCCCGCGGGCCCCGGCCGTCATCGCCGCCGACGCCGTGCTCAGCTACGCCGAGCTGCACGCCCGGGCGTCCGCCGTCGCCGCGCACCTGCGCGCCCGGCCCAAGGGTCCCGGACGGATCGTCGCGGTCGCGCTGGACAAGAGCACGGCCCAGATCGCCGCCGTGCTCGGAGTTCTCATGGCCGGCGCCGCCTATCTGCCGCTGGACCCGGCACAGCCGGCGGCCCGCCGGGACCGGATCCTCGCCGACGCCGCAGTGCGGCACGTCCTGGTGCCGGACGCCGCGGCCGGAGCGGGAGCCTGGCCCGAGGGGGTCACGGCGGTCCCCGTCGACGGCCTGAGCGACGGCGAAGCCCCGGTCGAGGCCTCCGCCGCCCATCCGGACGACCTCGCGTACGTCATCTACACCTCGGGCTCCACCGGCGTGCCCAAGGGGGTGATGATCAGTCACCGGGCCGCCCTCAACACCGTCGAGGACATCAACCGGCGGTTCGAGGTCGGCGCCGACGACCGCATGCTCGGCCTGGCCTCGCTCGGCTTCGACCTGTCCGTCTACGACATCTTCGGCCTGCTCGCCGTGGGTGGCGCCCTGGTGCTGCCGGACCCCGGCCGCCGCGCCGACCCGGCGCACTGGGCCGACCTGGTGGCCCGGCACCGCATCACGCTGTGGAACTCGGTCCCGGCCCAACTGGGCCTGCTGACCGACCACCTGGAGAGCGAGGGCAGCGGCGCCGCCGCGGCCTCGCTGCGGCTGGCCCTGATGTCCGGCGACTGGATCCCGCTGTCGCTGCCCGACCGGATCCGGGCCCTGGTCCCCGGTCTGCGGCTGAACAGCCTGGGCGGGGCGACCGAGGCCGCGATCTGGTCGATCTGGTACGCCATCGGCGAGGTGCCGCCCCACTGGCCGAGCATCCCGTACGGCATCCCGCTCGACAACCAGAGCTGGCACGTCCTGGACGACCATCTCAGGCCGCGCCCCGACGGCGTCGTCGGCGAGCTGTACATCGGCGGCGCCGGCCTGGCGATGGGGTACCTCGGCGACCCGGAGAAGACCGCGCACCGGTTCGTGCGGCACCCGGAGACCGGCGAGCGCCTGTACCGCACCGGCGACCTCGGCCGCTACCACCCGGACGGCGTGCTGGAGTTGCTCGGGCGTGAGGACCGCCAGGTGAAGATCCGCGGCCACCGGGTGGAGCCGGCCGAGGTGGAGGCGGCCCTGCTCGCCCACCCGGCGGTCAAGGACGCCGCGGTCACCGCCCACCCCGACGCCTCGGGCGGGCTGCGTCTGGCCGCGTACTACGTCGTCGGCACCGAGGCCGGCACGGCTCAGCTGCGGGAACACCTCGGCGCGCAGCTTCCCGCCTACATGGTGCCCAGCACGTTCACCCCGCTGGACCGGCTGCCGCTCACCGCCAACGGCAAGGTCGACCGGGCCGCGCTGCCGGACCCGGCGGCCACGGCCGGCACGGGCACCGCCGGGGCGGAGCAGGACCAGGAACCGGTCACCGAGGCCGAGCGGGTGCTGGCGGAGATCTGGGCCGCGGTGCTCGAGGTCGAGACGGTCCGGCCGGCCGATGACTTCTTCGAACTCGGCGGCCACTCGCTGCTCGCCACTCAGGTGGTGGCCGAGCTGCGGGAACGCCTCGGCGTCAAGGTGCCGCTGCGGCTGATGTTCGAGGAGACGACGCTGCGCGGATTCGGCGCCGTGGTCGCCGCGAAGGCCGCGCAACGCGATGGACACGAAGTGACAGGGGGAGTCCGATGACCGACTACACGGAGCTGCCGGAGACCGAGGGCGCGGTCGCGGTCATCGGTATGAGCTGCCGCCTGCCCGGCGCGCGGGACCTGGGCGAGTTCTGGGACCTGCTCGTCTCCGGCCGGGAGGGCCTCACCCGCTTCACCCCCGAGGAACTGGCCGACGCCGGCGTCGAGGCCCGCGACGACCAGGCGTTCGTCCCGGTCGCCGGGGCGCTCGGCGGGCCGGGCGAGTTCGACGCGGAGTTCTTCGGCCTCACCCCGGCCGAGGCCGAGGTGACCGACCCGCAGCACCGGCTGTTCCTCGAATGCGCCTGGCAGGCCCTGGAGCACTCCGGGTACGTGCCGGGCCGGATGCCGCCGAGGGCCGCCGTCTTCGCGGGCGCGGCCAACACCGGATACCGCTACGAGCGCGCCGTCCGGCGCGGCGCGGGGACGGCGGGACAGCCGCTCCAGGTCGCCGTCGGCAACGACACCGACATGCTGGCGCTGCGGGTGGCGTACAAGCTCGGCCTCACCGGTCCGGGCATCACCGTGCAGAGCGCGTGCTCCTCCTCGCTCGTGGCCGTCCACCTCGCCTGCCAGAGCCTGCTGACCCGGGAGTCCGACCTGGCCCTGGCCGGCGGTGCCGCGGTCCGCTTCCTGGAGCCGTCCGGCTACCGCTGGGAGGAGGGCGGCATCCTGTCCCGGGACGGGCACTGCCGCCCGTTCGACGCGCGTGCCGACGGCACCGTGCCCGGTGACGGCGCGGGCGTCGTCGTACTGAAGCGCCTGGAGGACGCGCTCGCCGACGGCGACCACATCCACGCGGTGATCCGCGGCTCGGCCGTGAACAACGACGGCGCCGACAAGATGGGCATCACCGCGCCGTCCGCGGCCGGCCAGACCGCTGTCGTCGCCGAGGCCCTGGAGGTCGCCGGCGTGGACCCGGCCACCGTGGACTACGTCGAGGCACACGGCACCGGCACCCCGCTCGGCGACCCGATCGAAGTCCGGGCCCTGGCCGAGGCGTTCGGCGACCGCACCGGAGCCGAGCCGTGCCTGCTGGGCGCGGTGAAGTCCAACATCGGCCACCTGGACGCCGCCGCCGGTGTGGCCGGCCTGATCAAGACGGTGCTGGCCCTCGCACACCGGGTGATCCCGCCGACGCTGCACTTCACCGCCGCCCACCCGGAGACCGGCCTGGACAAGGGACCGTTCCAGGTGTGCGCGCGGCGAGTGCCGTGGCCGGCGACGGGGCATCGGGCGCGGGCCGGCGTCAGCTCGTTCGGGTTCGGCGGCACGAACGCCCATGTGGTGCTGGAAGCCGCACCGGAGCTCCCGGAGCGTACGGGGGCCGCCGACGAGGAGCGGTGGCACATCCTGCCCCTGTCGGCCCGTACGCCGCAGGCGCTCGACGCCGCCACCACCGCTCTGGCCGACCATCTGCGGGCCCACCCCGAGACAGCCCTTGAGGACGTCGCCCACACCCTGCGCACGGGGCGCGCCGAGTTCGCCCACCGCCGTACCGTCGTCTGCCGCGACCTTCCCGGCGCCGTCGCCGCGCTGACCTCCCCCGGGCGGGGGCAGGCGCCCGCGGACGCGGCCACCGGCCGTCGCCGGACCGCGTTCCTGCTCCCCGGCCAGGCGAGCCAGTACCCGGGCATGGGGGCGCAGCTGTACCAGCGGGAGCCCGCCTTCCGCGCCGCCCTCGACGAGTGCGCCGACCTGCTGCGCCCGCACACCGGATGGGACGTGCGCGAGATCGCGTTCGCGCCCGACGGCGCCGAACGGCTGGCGCGCACCGAGTACACCCAGCCCGCGGTGTTCGCCGTCGACTACGCGATGTGCCGGCTCCTCGCCGACCACGGCGTCCGGCCCGACGCGATGCTCGGGCACAGCCTCGGCGAGCTGGTCGCGGCCTGCCTGGCCGACGTGTTCACACTGGCCGACGCGCTGCGTGTCGTCGCCGTCCGATCCCGGCTCATGCAGGCCCTGCCGACCGGCGCCATGCTCGCCGTGCCCCTCGGCGAGGCGGAGCTGCGCGAGGCGCTGGGGGAACTCGGCACCCTCGCGGCCGTCAACGCGCCCGGCGCGTGCGTCGTGGCCGCCACCGACCAAGAGGCCGCCCGCGTCACCGAGGTGCTGAAGTCCCGCGGCGTCGCACCGGTACGGCTGCCGACCTCGCACCCCTTCCACTCGCCCGTCATGGACCCCGTGCTCGACAAGATCGCGGAGGCGGTCGCCGAGGCCCGGCCGCGCGCGCCGCGCATCCCGTTCGTCTCCAACGTGACGGGCACCTGGATCACCGCGGAGCAGGCCACCGACCCGCACTACTGGGCGACCCACGCGCGCCGGCCGGTGCTGTTCTCCGCCGGGCTCGCCACCCTGCTCGCGGACGACCCGGTGCTGCTGGAAGCCGGTCCCGGCAGCGCGCTGGCCGGACTCGCCCGCGCTCAGCGCACCCCCGACGGCCGTCCGCCCGCCCTGGCCACCACGATGCGCCGCTCGCGCACCGAGGAGATCCCCGAGGGCCGCGCCTTCGCCGAGGGGCTGGCCGGGCTGTGGCGGCAGGGAGCGGACGTCGACCGGTCAGCGCCGGACGAGAGCCGCCCGAAGCACAGGGTGCCGCTGCCGACGTACCCGTTCGAACGCCGCACCCACCTCCTGCCGCCCCCGGGACCGGCCGCCGACGCGGCCGGCGGCGGCCGGCTCCCCGAGAACCGCTGGCACCACCTGCCGGTCTGGCGCCAGAGCCCGCCGGCCCCGTCCGCCGCGGCCCCGGAGCCCTGGGACTGCCTGGTGTTCGAGGACGACCGCGGTGTCGGCGCCCGGCTCACCGAAGCGCTGCGCGGCGCCGGGCACACAGTGACGGCGGTCCGCGCCGGCACGGGCTACGAGCGCGCGCGGGACGGCGGCCACCTGATCGATCCCCGGGACGCCGAGCACATCGGCCGCCTGATAGGGGAGTTGCGCGCCGAGGGCCGTCGGCCCACCCGGGTCGTGCACGCCTGGAGCATCACGGCGGCCGAGGACAGGGGCGTCGTCGAGCGCTGGGAGGGCGCCCTGGACCGCGGCTACCTCTCGGTGGTCCAGCTGGCGCAGGCGCTGACCGGGACCGGCGAGGCCGAGCCCGTCCAGGTGGACGTCCTCACCGATCAGCTCTGGGACGTGTGCGGTGAGGACGTGCGGGCGCCCGAGCGGGCCGCCGTACTCGGAGCCGTCACCGTCCTGCCCCAGGAGCTCCCGACCCTCAAGTGCCGTGCCGTGGACGTAATCCTCCCCACCGACGACCCCACCCACGACGCGGCCTGGCACCGGCTCACCGCGCACCTGCTCACCGAGCTGGCCGCCGAGCCGAGCACGGACCTGGTGGCGCTGCGCGGCGGCCGGCGCTGGGTGCGGACCTTCGCCCCGGAACCGGCCGACCCGGTCGAGGCGCCGCAGGTGTCCGGCGTCCTGATCACCGGCGCCTCCGGCGAAGCGGGGCTCGCCTTCGCCGAGCAACTGGCGGCCGGGACCGGGTCGCGCCTCTTCCTGGTCACCGAACCCGATTTCCCGCACCCCCCGCAGGATTCCGCGGACCTGACGGCGTACGACGACCGCGTCCGCGCCCGGGCCGGACGGCTGGCCGCGCTGCTGGACGCGCACCCGGGCCGGATCGGCATCCACACCGCCGACCTGTCCGACCCCGCGCGAGCCGCCGGGGCCGTCGACGCGGCACGCGCCCACCTCGGCACCGTCGACGGCGTCGTGCACGCCCTGGACGTCCGCGGCTCCGGACTGGCCGCCCTGAAGACCCGCGAGCAACTGGCGCCCGCGCTCACCGCACGTGCGCGATCCGTGCTGCTGCTGGACGAGTTGCTGCACGACGAGCCGCTGCGCATGAACCTGCTCGTCTCCTCGACGACCGGCATCGTCGGCGGCTTCGGACAACTGGAGAACTGCGCCGCCGGGGCGTTCCTCGACGCCTTCGCGCACGCCCGCACCGCGGCCGGCCGCCCCACGACGGCCGTCGACTGGGGCCAGTGGGCGTGGGACGACTGGCTGGAGCAGCACGCGGCGGGCAACCCCGAACTGGCCGCGCAGCTACGCCGGTTCCGTGAGGACGCCGGTATCCCCGCCGACCGGGGCGTGGCCGCGGCCTGGCCCGCACTGGCCGCCGGCCATCCGCAGACGGTCGTGTCGGCTACCGACTTCCAGGACGTGCTGGCCGGTCGGGCGACGCTGACGACCACCGCGTACGCCCGCGAGAACGACGGGCTGCGCGCGGCCCCGGACGACGACTGGGACCCCGGTCTGCTGTGGCCGGACGACGACATCGCCCGGACCATCGCGCAGGTCCTGCACGAGGTGCTCGGCGTCACCGGCTTCGGCCCGGACGACGACTTCTTCGGCCTCGGCGGGAACTCCCTGTTCGCCATCCAGGTCATCGGCCGACTGCGGGAGAAGTTCGGCGACCTGTCCATGAGCGCCATCTTCGAGGCGCCCACCGTACGGGAACTGGCCGAGGTGATCCGGGCGAGCGGACCCCGGTCCCTGGACGAGCTCACCCCCGAGGAACTGGAAGCCCTGCTCGCCGAGATCGAGAGCCTGACACCGGAAGAAGCCGAAGCCAGGCTGCAAGGAGAGGACCTCCGATGACGACGACCCCCGACATCGCGGGACGGCTCGCCGCTCTGTCACCGCAGCAACGAGCGCTGCTGGACAAGAAGTTGCGGCGCACGGCACCGGCTCTGGGCGACGCGCCGCAAGCCTCCGCGGCAGGACCGCGCCGCCGCGCCCGGCGCGCGGACAGCGTCATGGACTTCATGCTGTTCTTCTTCTCCGGCGACGGCACCACGCACGGACCGGGCAAGTACGACTTCCTGTTCGACGCGGCCCGCTACGCCGACCGGAACGGGTTCAGCGCGATCTCGGTCCCCGAGCGGCACTTCGTCGACTTCGGAGGGCTGTACCCGAACCCGTCGCTGCTCGCCGCCGCGCTCGCCGCCGTGACCGAGCGGATCCAGATCCGCGCCGGCAGCGTCGTACTCCCGCTGCACCACCCGGTCCGCATCGCCGAGGAGTGGTCGGTGGTGGACAACATCTCCGGCGGCCGGACCGCGATCTCCTGCGCCTCCGGCTGGCACCCGGACGACTTCGTCCTCGCGCCCGACACCAGCGCGGAGCGGTTCGAGCGCCGCCGGGAGGAGATGTTCGACCAACTCGCCGCGATCCAGCGGCTGTGGGCCGGCGAGGCGGTGGCGTTCCCCGGTCCGTTCGGCAAGCCCGTGGAGGTACGCAGCCTGCCCCGGCCGATCCAGCCCCGGCTGCCCGTCTGGGTCTCCTCCCAGGGCAGCGTCGAGACCTTCGTCCGGGCCGGCGAGGCCGGCGCCCATGTCCTCACCGGCCTCGTCGCCCAGCGTCTGACGGACCTCGGCGAGAAGATCGCCGCCTACCGCGAGGCCCGACGCGAACACGGCCACGACCCGGCCGCCGGCAAGGTCAGCGTGATGGTGCACACCTTCCTCGGCGCCGACGAGGCGGACGTCAAGCGGATCGTGCGGCAACCGCTCATCGACTACCTGAAGACCTTCCTCGCCCAACAGGACGGATTCGGCAGCGAGTACGCCCAGATCAGCGGTGAGGCCCGGGACGCCATGCTCGCCGCCACCTTCGAGCGCTACTACGACACCATCGCGCTGCTCGGCACCCCCGACAAGTGCGAGACGCTCATCGAGGACCTGGTGGACATCGGCGTCGACGAGGTCGCCTGCCTGGTCGACTTCGGCGTCGACCAGCGGGCCGTGCTGGACAGCCTCGACCATCTCACCGAGTTGAAGGATCGCTACCGGCGCGAGGACGGGGACGCGGCATGACCGAGGTTGCACAGCGGCTGGCGAAACTCACCCCGGCGCAGCGCGCGCTGCTCCAGTCCCGGCTGGCCGGCCGGCCCGCGCCGCCACCGGAACTCGGCGCGGTCCCGCGCCGGGAAGGCAAGGGCCCCGCCCGGCTCACCGTGGACCAGGAACGCATCTGGCTCATCCATCAGTTCGACGAGTCGAGCCCGGTCTACAACGTGTTCTTCGGCGCCCGGCTGCGCGGCCGGCTCGACACGCAGGCGATGGAGCGGGCCGTCAACGCCGTCATCGCCCGGCACGAACCGCTGCGCACCACCTTCGAGATGAGCGGCGAGCGGCCGGTGCAGGTCGTCCACGACACGATGCCGATCACGATCCGCCGCGAGGACCTCACCGCCGTACCCGCCGACCGGCGCGAGAGCGAGCTGTTCCGCCTGGTCAACGCGGAGGTGAGCGTCCCGCTGGACATCAAGGCCGGGCCGCCGCTGCGCGTCGTGGTCTACCGTCTCGCCGAGGACGAGCACGTCATGGTGACCACCGTCGACCACCTCGTGTGGGACCGGCAGTCGGCCGGCATCTTCGAGAGCGAGGTCGCCGCGTACTACCGGGCGTTCGTGACCGGAGGCGAGCCGGCGCTGCCGGACCTGCCGATCCAGTACGCGGACTACGCCGAGTGGCAGCCGCACTGGCTCGCACACGAGGTGAGCCGCAGGCAACTTCCGTACTGGAGAAAGCAGTTGGCCGACGCCTCGCTCGTGCTGGAGCTGCCGACCGACTTCCCGCGTCCCTCGGTGCAGACCTTCGACGGCGCCCGGTACGAGTTCGCCATGACGCCCGAACTGACCGCGGCGATCCGTGAGTTGGCCCGGCGCGAGGGCGTGACCGTGTATGTCGCCCTGCTGGCCGCCTGGCAGCTGCTGCTGCACCGCTACACCGGCCAGGAGGACATCGTCGTCGGCACGACGTCCTCCACCCGCAACCGCCCCGAGACCGAGGCGATCATCGGCTACTTCCTGACCATGCTGCCCCTGCGCACGGCGGTCCGGCCGGACATGAGCTTCCGCGAACTGCTGCGGGCGACGCGCACCACCATGGTCGGCGCCATGGACCACCACGACATCCCCTTCGGCACCCTGCTGGACGAGATGGACATCGAGCGCGACCCCAGCCGCAACCCCGTCTACCAGGCGTCCTTCTTCTTCGTGGACTTCCACGAGACTGCCCTGGAGATGCCCGGACTGAGCCTTGAGCCGCTGGTCTTCGACAACCACACGGCCAAGGACGAGTGCATGCTGTGCATCTTCGACGACGAGGTGCTGGCGGACCATTTCTTCGGGCTCATCGAGTACAACACCGACCTGTTCACCGAGAGCACGATCGCCCGCATGTGGCGCCACCTGGAGCTGCTGCTGACGCAGGCGGCCGCCGATCCGGGCCGCCGCGTCGACGCCTTCTCCCTGCTGGCGGCGGACGAGCGGGCGACGATGCTGGAGGAGTGGAACCGCACCGAGACCGCGCGTGAACCCGGCTTGGGCCTGGACGACCTGGTGCGACGCCAGGCCGCCCGCACCCCCGACGCGGTCGCGGTCCGCAGCGGCGACGAGTCCCTGACGTATGCCGAACTCCTCGACCGGGCCGCCCGGTTGGCCACCCACCTGACCCGCCGCGGTGTCGGCCCGGAAACCGTGGTCGGCGTGTGCCTGGAACGCTCCTGCGACCTGCTGGTCGGCCTGCTCGGCGTGGTCCTGGCCGGCGGCGCCTACCTGCCGCTCGACCCGCAGTTCCCGGCGCGCCGCGTCGCGGAGATGACCGCGGACGCCGGCGTGCGCACCGTGCTGGCGCACAGCTCGCTGGCCGATCGCGTGACCGACAGCGGGGCCGAGACGATCTTCCTCGATCGGGAGCGTGACGCCGTCCTGGCCGAGCCGCCGCTGACCGGCGCCCCGGCGGTGCCGGGCGACCGGCTCGCGTACGTCATCTACACCTCCGGTTCCACCGGCCGCCCGAAGGGTGTCGAGGTCACCCACCGCAACCTCGTGAACCTGCTGCTGGCGCTGGCCGACGACCTGCGCATCGGCCCCGGCGACGTGCTGCCCTCGGTCACCTCGGTCTCCTTCGACATCGCCGGACTGGAGCTGTACGCGCCCCTGATCACCGGCGCCACCGTCGTCGTCGTACCGCGCGAGACCGCGCAGGACGGCCCCGCCCTCGCCGGTCTCGTGGCCGCCGTCGGCGCGACCGTGATGCAGGCGACCCCGGCCACCTGGCACCTGCTGACCGAGTCGGGCTGGCGCAACAGCACCGGTATGCGGGTCGTCGTCGGCGGTGAGGCGCTGCCCGCGTCGCTCGCCGCGACCCTGGCCGAGGAGCCGGGCCGGACCTGGAACGTCTACGGACCGACCGAGACCACCATCTGGTCCACCACCTGCCGCGTCGACGACGGCTCGGCGGAGATCTCCATCGGCCGGCCGCTGGCCAACACCGAGGTCTACGTACTGGACGAACACCTCGACCCGGTCCCGGTCGGGCTGCCCGGCGAGCTGTACATCGGCGGACGCGGGGTCGCCCGCGGCTACCGGGGACGCCCCGACCTGACCGCCGAACGCTTCGTCCCCGACCCGTTCAGCGGCCGCCCCGGCGACCGGCTGTACCGGACCGGCGACGTCGTCCGCTACCGGCCCGACGGCTCCCTCGTCTTCCTCGGCCGCAACGACGGCCAGGTGAAGCTGCGCGGCTTCCGCATCGAACTCGGCGAGATCGAGGCGCGGCTGGAGCAGCACCCCGACGTGGCCCGCGCCGTCGTGATCGTCCGCGAGGACAGGCCGGGAGACCGGCGGCTCGTGGCGTACACCGCGAGCCGCGGCGAGCCGGTCGAGGCCGAGCGGCTGCGCGAGCACCTGCGTCCGGCGCTGCCGGACTACATGATCCCCGCGGCGTTCGTCACGGTCACCGAGTTCCCGCTGACCACCAGCGGCAAGATCGACCGCAAGGCCCTGCCGAAGCCGGCCGCCGACCAGGACCGCGCCGACTACGTCGCGCCGCGCGACCGGATCGAGCTCGAAGTGGCCCGGATCTGGGAAGAGGTGCTCGACGTCCGCCCGGTCGGGCTGCACGACCGCTTCTTCGACCTCGGCGGGCACTCCCTGCTGGTGCTCAAGCTCGTCGGCGAGATCGAGCGACGGTTCGGCAGCCGGCTGCCGATGGCCGCCATCTTCCAGGGCGCCACGGTCGAGCGGTTCGCGCGGATGCTCCGCGAGGGCTACCACGAGCGGACCGAGGCCCACCTCACCGAGATCCGGGCCGGCCGCCCCGACGCGCGACCCGTCTTCTTCGCCCACCCGGCGGGCAGCGAAGTGGTCTGCTACATGCCGTTCGCGGGCCTGCTCCAGCCGCTGGAACGGCCGCTGTACGCCGTCAGCGCCCCGGCGCTGCGGGACGGCCGGCTGCCGTACGAGACCTTCGAGGAACGCGCCGCCGACTACGCGCGCGTGGTCCGCGAAGCCCAACCCGAGGGCCCCTACACCTTCGTCGGCTGGTGCTACGGCGGCACCAATGCCTTCGCCATCGCCCGCGAACTGGAGAAACAGGGCGAACAGACCTCGGTCGTCCTCATCGACGCCTACCCGCCCGTCCCCGTCGACCCCGCCGACGAGCCCGGCCGGGCACCCATCGTGGAGGCGCTCGCCCTGAACCTCGTCTGGGACTTCGCCGACGAGCGCAAGACCCTGGACGAACTGGCCGGGATGAGCGACGAGGAGCACCTGGACTACCTGCTCGCGCTGGCCCGCCGCAACGACTACCTGCCGCCGGAGGCGGGCCGCGACCGCATCGCCGAAGTCGTCGACCTGTGGGTCGCCAACCTGCGGCTGATGTGGCGCTACCGGCCGACGCCGCTGTCCGGCGACCTCACGCTGATCCGCGCCGGCGAGGCGAACCCGGAACTCGCCGCCACACCCGAGCTGTTCGACGCCTGGCAGGGCTGGGCCGCCGACGGCCTGCGGGTCCTGAAGGCCGACGGCAACCACTACACCATGATGCGCGAGCCGCACGTCGCGCGGCTGGCCGAGACGATCAGCGCTCTGCTGGCCGACAACGAGAAGGGCGCCTGATGCTGGAACTGCTCAAGGACCGGGTCTACATCCGCTACTGGCTGGCGGTCGTCGTCTCCTTCCTCGGAGACGCGATGACCCGGGTCACCCTGGTGTACCTGGTGGCGCGGCTGACGCACAGCCCCATGATGATCGCGCTCGTGGTGATGATGCAGCTGCTGCCCTCCGGGGTGCTGGCCGCCTTCATCGGGCCGCTGGCCGACCGCGTACCCAAGCGGGTCCTGCTGGTCGGCTCGGACCTCGCCCGGATCGTCATCGTGCTGGCCATGATCCCGGCCCGCGACAGCGTCTGGGCGCTGATCGCGCTGACGCTCGCCGAGGGCGTCGGCAAGGCGTTCTTCGAGACCGCCCGGATCGCCGCGGTGCCGAAGGTGGTCGGTGACCCGAAGCGGATCCCGGTGGCGATCGCCCTGTTCCAGAGCACATACCAGACCGTCAACCTGGGCGGCCCGGCCCTGGCCGGCCTGCTGATCGCCGTCGGCTCCGTCCCGGTGGTGTTCGTGCTCGACGCCGCCACCTTCCTGATCTCGGCGCTCCTGCTGGGCTCGCTGGTGGCCCTGCGCGAGATGCCGTCCTCGGGGCAGGTCTCGGAGTCGTACTGGGCGTCCCTGCGGACGGGCATCCGCGGTGTGCTCGCGGTTCCCTCGCTGCGCGTGCTGCTGACGCTGGCGGTCCCGGCGACGATCGTCTACGGGCTGTTCACGACCAACGTCAACGCCCAGTTCCTCGATGTGTTCAAGCTGGACGGATTCCAGTTCGGTATGGCGCAGGCCCTGCTGGCCGGCGGCGCCGCCATCGGCGCGCTGTCCGGCCCCGCCCTGATCAAACGGTTCGGCAGCTCCAGCGGGCTGCTGCTGGCCGGCATGGGCCTGTTCGGCCTCGCCATGGCGGAACTGGGCCCGACGCAGTGGCTGTGGGAGCACACCGGCTGGGGCGCGGTGCTCCAGTGGTGCCTGCTGACCGGGCTGTTCTCCGGGCTGTTCCAGGTGCCCATCGCCAACACGCTGCTCACCGACCTGCCCGAGGAGCTGCGCGGCCGCGGCGTCGGCCTGCTCAACGCGATCACCGTCAACTTCACCATCCTCGGAGTGCTGATCGGCGGTGCCGCGGCCGACCTGTTCGGCATCGCCGGGTCGATCGTCGTCCCCGGACTCCTGCTGGCCGCCTTCAGCGCCGTCGCGGCCCTGGTCCTGCGCGGCTCGCAGCCCTCCGCCGAAAAAGCCCCCGTCGCATAGAGGAGCCGGTGATGCGGGGACGTACCGCCGGCCGCACCATCACGACCAACCGAAGGCCTTGCTTGCCATGGACTCTGCGATAGTTCCTCTCTCCGCCACCCAGCGCCGCCTGTGGGTGCTGGCCCAGATGCGCCCCCAGGACCCCTTCTACAACCTCCCGTTCACCCTCGACATCGAAGGACCGCTGGACGTCGCGGTCCTGCGGCGCTGCCTGGACGGGATCGCCGCCCGGCACCCCGCCCTGCGTACCGCGATCCGGACCGTCGACGGCGGGCTCGCGCAGGTCGTCCGTGCGCCGGAGCCGGTCGCGCTGCCCGTCGTGGACCTCTCCCGCCTGCCCGCCGACGAGCGTGCGCGGGAGACGGCCCGACTGGTCGACGACAGCGCGTGCGAGCCGTTCGACCTGGCGGCCGGGCACATGTTCCGACCGGCGCTGTTCCGCCTGGCCGAGGACTTGCACAAGCTGGTCGTCACCACGCACCACAGCGTGTTCGACGGCGTCTCGGCCGGTGTGCTGCAGGATGAACTGGCCGCCCTGTACGAGGCGTTCGCCGACGGCCGTCCCTCCCCGTTGCCCGAGCCGCCGGACTACCGCGCGCACTGCCGGCGCCAGGCCGACTCGGCGCAGGAGGACGCCGCGCGGTCGCTGGCGTACTGGACGAAGCGGCTGACCGGGGCGCCGGACGTGATGGAGCTGCCGATCCAGGGTCCGCGCCCGGCGCGCACCGAGCACGAGGCGGCACGCCGCTCCCGGTTGATCCCCGCGGCCGTCATCGAGCCACTGGAACAGGTGGCGCGGCGGACCGGCACGACCATGTTCATGGTCCTCCAGGCGGCCTGCGCCACCCTGCTGCACCAGCACGGCGCCCCGGACGTCGTCATGGGCACCGCGCTCTCGGGCCGTGACACCGTCGACAGCCTGCGGCAGATCGGCTATCTCGCCAAGCCGGTCGTGCTGCGCACCGAGTTCACCGCCGACCAGCCCTTCACCGACATCCTGGCGCGCAGGCGCGGCGACGTCCTGGACGCGCACGACCACCCGGACCTGGACTTCGAGGCCGTGCTGCGCGAGCTCGGAGTCGCTCACGACCCCAGCTACTACCCGCTGTACCAGGTGCTGTTCGGATACGAGCCGCTGCGGCCGCCGACCCGCGCGGCCGGGCTGGTGTTCACCGGCGGCTTCGCGAACCTGGCGACCGCCAAGGTGGAACTCGAATTCACACTCCGGGAGACCCCCGACGGTCTGCTGGCCCAACTCGGCTACCGCACCGACCTGTTCGACGCGGCGACGATCGACCGACTGCTGACCCGCCTGGAGATCCTGCTGGAGCGGATCGGCGACGACCCCTCCACCACGGTCTCCTGCCTCGTGCAGGCCGGTGCGCGCGAGCGGCAGCTGGTCGTCGAGGAGTGGAACCGGACCGCCGTCGACTTCCCCGCCCATCTGTGCATCCACCAGCTCGTCGAACAGCAGGCGGAGCGCACCCCCGACGCCGTCGCCGTCCAGGCGGGCGAGCGGACCTGGACGTACGGGGAACTCGACCGGGAGGCCAACCGCGTAGCCCACTTCCTGCGGGCCGGGGGCATCGGACCCGAGATCCGGGTGGGCGTGTATCTGCCGCGCTCCCTGGAACTGATCGCCGTGATGCTGGGCATCTTCAAGGCCGGCGGCGTGTACGTCCCGCTGGACGCGGCACTGCCGACGCTGCGGCTGCGCACCCTGGTGACGGACGCCGAGGTGGCACTGGTGCTCGCCGACCCCGACAGCACCGCTCTCTTCGACGGCCTGGGCGCGCGCGTGGTCGGTCTGGACCGGCAGGACCGCGACTGGCTGGTCGCCGACCGGCCCGACGGACCCGTCGCCTCCCCGGTGGTGTCGGCCAACGCCGCCTACATCCTGTTCACCTCCGGATCGACCGGCGGCCCGAAGGGCGTCGTCCTCGAGCACCGCAACCTGATCAACATCATCACCTGGGCGCACCGGGAACTGGGCACCGAGCTGTGGCAGATGGTACCGCTGATCAGCGCGCTCGCCTTCGACGTCTGCATGTGGGAGATCTTCACGGCGCTCGGCTGCGGCGGCCGGGTCGTCGTGGCCGAGGACGCGCTGGCCCTGGCCCGTACGCCGGGGGCCGAGAACGCGACCGTGATCACGGCCGTGCCGTCCATCTGGGCCGAACTGCTCAAGATCGGCGGGCTGCCCGAGACGGCGCGCACCGTCTTCTCCAACGGTGAGGTGCTGCCGCCCTCGGTGCTCCGAGACCTGTACGCGCTCCCGGGCGTCGAGGTCGTCTACAACATGTGCGCGCCGACCGAGACCACCACGTTCTCGCTCTACAACGTGGTACGCCCGGGCGAGCCGATCCCGCTCGGCCGGCCGATGCACAACACCACGGCGTACGTCCTCGACTCCCGGATGCGACCGGTGCCGCCCGGTGTCGTCGGCGAACTCCACTTCGGCGGCGCCGGCGTCAGCCGGGGATACCTCAACCGCCCCGACCTGACCGCCGAGCGCTTCGTCCCGGACCCGTTCTCCACCAAGGGCGGGGAGCGGCTGTACGCGACCGGCGACCTGGTACGGCACGCCCCCGACGGCCGCATCCTGTTCGTCGGACGGGCCGACCACCAGGTGAAGCTGCGCGGCGCCCGGATCGAGCTCGGCGAGGTGGAGGCCGCGCTGCTGGCCCATCCCGGCGTGGGCGAAGCCTGCGCGGCGGTCGGACGGGAGGGCGGCGACCGGCTGGTGGCGGCGGTCTCCCCGGCGAACGGGGCCACGGTGGTGGCGGAGGAACTGCGCACCGGGCTCCAGGAACGCCTCCCCGGCTACATGGTGCCGTCCGTCATCAAGGTCGTACCGTCCCTGCCGCTGCTGGTCAGCGGCAAGCTCGACCGCAAACAGGTCCTGGCGATGTTCAGCGCCCCGGCCGCTCGGCCGGACGCCGCGCCGGAGGCCGTCGAGCCGCCCGCCGGGGCCGCGGAGCAGACGGTGGCCGACGCCTGGGAGCAGGTCCTTGGCCGTTCGGTCGGAGCCACCACGAACTTTTTCGAAGCGGGCGGCAACTCGCTGCTGCTGATCCGGCTGCGCGAACTGCTGCGCGGCGCGTTCGACAAGGACGTCGGCGTGACGGAGCTGTTCCGGCACCCCACGGTGCGGGCCATGGCGGAGTTCTTCGCCGGTGGCGCCGGGCCCGGGGAGCCGACCACGGGGATCGCCGGGCTCGGGCGCTCCAGGCAGGACGCCCGACTTGTGATGGCGAAGAGGAGGAGTCGCAATGTCCGTTGAACCGAGGGAGGCCGAACCCCGCGCGGAGGTGCTGGCCGCACTGCGGTCGACGCTGTCCGACACCGATGTGGCCGGCGTGGAGAAGTGCGCCACGCGGCTGCGGGACGCGCTGCCGCGGCACCAGGTCGCCGACAACGTCGTGATGGTGGCGTACGGCGGCGGCAAGGACAGTTCGTACACGCTGGCGTTCGTGCGGGCGGTCCAGCTGTGCCTGTTCGCCCGGCTGGGCACCACGTTCAAGCTGCGCTCGGCCACCAACCGGCACGCCGGCATGCCGCAGGCCGTCATGGACAACATCGACCGCGCCTACACCGCGCTCGGCATGACCGACGATCCGGACTGCGAGATGCTGCTGGTCGACGGCCCGGCGGTGAAGCCCTTCGCACGCCACGAGCCGCTGCCGGCACAGATCGTGGACCGCAACCGTATCGATCTGCTGATGACCGGGCACCGCACGTACGGCGAGGCCCGGCCCACCTTCTGCAACGCCTGCAACCTGAGCATGGTCAACTCGTTCGGCGCCGCCGCGGCCCACGGCGCCGGCGTCGACGTGATCATCACCGGGGACTCGCCGGAGGAACAGCGCGCCTACAGCTGGTGGATCCGTCGTCTCAGCCGGAAGGTGAACCCGCGCCGGCCACGCCGGACGGGGGCCGGCTTCCGCGGCTTCCTCCAGGACACCGACATGATCGCGGCGGCCTACTTCGCCGAGGTCTACGGCCCCGAGGCGAGCGCCGAGATCGGCGAGCGGGCGGTGACGAGCGAGGTCTCCGAGGACATCCGGTTCTTCTCCATCTTCGACGACACCCGCTACTCGTCGGGGGAGCACTGGGCGCTGCTCACCGAACTGCTCCGGTTCGAGTTCGACGAAATAGCCTTCAGCTTCACCGAGTCCGACTGCGGCAACCCGACGATCATGGCGCATCTGCGGGCCCTGAAGTCCGAACGCGTCCACGGCCGTGAGTACGCCGAGGGCCTGGCCGAGTACGTGGACTTCGCCGAGTCGCTCATGCGGGTCAAGGAGTTCCCGGAGAACCTGATCGAGGTGATGCGCGAGCGGTATCGCGGCCCGCGTGCGGCGACCCGGATGCGCGCCGTGGCCGGCGGCTTCGCCGAGGAGGCGTACGGCCTGACGGAGGAGCAACTGGTCTGCATGCTCTACTCGCCGTTCACCGACAAGGGCGAGCGGCTGGAGGCGTACCTGGAGGCCGAGCAGCCCGACCTCGCCGCCCGGGCGGACGCGGTGCGCTCGCTGCTCGACGGCGAGGGCGAGCCGATGGACCCGGAGGAAGCCGGACTCGTGCCACGGCTGGCCGGGATCACCGGTCTCGAACTGAGCCGGCTGCGGACGCTCTACCACGCGGAAGCGGTGCGGTTCTCCTCGAACGGCGGCCCCAGCATGATGGCGGCCATCCTTGAGGGCGACCCGCACAAGGCGGAGATCCGCACCCGCCTCTCACCTGACGGCTCGGAGGTGATCCAACTCGTCACGGGACGGTGAGGCAGGCGATCGCCGGTGCGAGGGCGGCGAGCGGGATCCGGCGCCGCGACGGCATCGCCGGTGCCGCTTGCCGCCCTGCCCTGACGCCCGCCGTTCCCGGTCACCCACAGGCTGGTCGAGAGGAAGCTCGATGACGGATCCGGCAACCCGCGCAGTCCTTCACCTCTCTCCCCCCCCCGAGGACGAGCGTTCGTCGGCGGTCGACTTCGACACCGCCGATCCGGACGCCCGCACGCTGCGGCAGGCGTTCGGGTGTTTCCCCAGCGGCGTGACGGCCGTGGGCGGTCTGGTGGGCGGCGAGCCGGTCGGCATGGCGGTCAGCTCCTTCACCTCCGTGTCCCTCACGCCGCCCCTGCTGTCGGTGTGCATCCGGGCTTCTTCGTCGACCTGGCCGCGGCTGCGGGACCGGCGGCGGCTGGGGCTGAGCGTCCTGGCCGAGGACCAGGACGCGGCCTGTCGCCGCCTGGCCGACAGGGACCGGAACCGGTTCGCCGGCGTGCGCTGGCGGGCCACCCCGGAGGGCGCGGTGTTCCTCGACGGGGCGTCGGCCTGGTTCGAGTGCTCGCTCGCCGCGGAACTGCCCGGTGGCGACCACACGATCGCCCTCCTGCGGATCCACCGCGTCCGCACCGATCCGGCCACACCTCCCCTCGTCTTCCACGGCAGCCGCTTCCGGCGTCTCGCACCCGACGACCAGCAGTGAGGTCGGTCGGAAACGCAGTCGGACCGGACTCGGGTCAGGCGCCCGGCTCCGTCCGACGTTCCGTCCGACGTGCCGACAGCGGTTGCTCGGCCCAGATCGTCTTTCTGTCGCGGCCGTAGCGCGTGCCCCACCGTTCGGACAACTGGGCCACCAGGAACAGCCCGCGGCCGCCCTCGTCGGTGCCGCGTGCCTGGCGCAGGTGGGGCGAGGTGCTGCTGGTGTCGGAGACCTCGCAGATGAGGTGGTCGTCCCGGATCAGACGCAGCAGCACCGGTCCGCCGGCGTACCGGTAGGCGTTGGTGACCAGTTCGCTCACGATCAGTTCCGTGGTGGAGGCCAACTCCTCCAGCCCCCACTCCGACAGCCGGTCCCTCACCAGCGTCCGGGCCCGGCCGGCCGCGGTGGCCTCGGCCGACAGCTGCCAGGTGGCCACGTTCTCCGCCGCCAGCACCCGGGTCCGGGCCAGCAGCAGCGTGACGTCGTCGGCGGGGCGCTCGGGCAGCATCGCGTCCTCCACCGCCTTGCACGTGTGCTCCAGGGACAGGGCGTGGAACGGACCGGCCAGCGCGGAGCGCAGCAGGGCGAGGCCCTGGTCGATGTCCCGGGACTCGGCCCGCAGGAGGCCGTCGCTGTACAGGGCGATCAGGCTGCCCTCGTCCACTTCGAGCTCGACCGTCTCGAACGGCAGCCCGCCCACGCCGAGCGGCGGCCCGGCGGGGAGGTCGATCGTCCGGACCCGGCCGTCCGGGCCCAGCACGGTCGGCGGCGGGTGCCCCGCGCGAGCCATGGCACAGTGCCGGGAGACCGGATCGTAGATCGCGTACAGGCACGTCGCGCCCACGATCGGGGCGGCTGCGCCCTCGGCCGCCCGCTGTTCGGTGGCCAACTGGTCCACCAGGTCGTCGAGCCGGGCGAGGACCTCCTCCGGCGCCAGGTCGAGGTGTGCCAGCGTGTGCACGGCGGCGCGCAGCCGGCCCATGGTCACCGAGGCGTGCATGCCATGCCCGACGACATCGCCGACGACCAGCGCGACCCGCAGTCCCGACAGCGGGATGACGTCGAACCAGTCGCCGCCGACACCGGTGGAGGCGTGCGCGGGCAGGTAGCGGTGCGCCGTCCCGACCGCCGGATGGTCGGGCACCTCACTCGGCAGCAGGCTGCGCTGCAGCGCCTCGGCGGCGTTGTGCTGCTGGGTGTAGCGGCGCGCGTTGTCGATGCAGACCGCGGCCCGGGCGGCGAACTCCTCCGCCAGGGTGAGGTCGTCCTCCTCGAACGGCTCCGGCCGCTGCGAGCGCCACAGGCAGACCAGGCCGAGGATGACGCCACGCGCCGCCAACGGCACCACCATCTGCGAGTGGACACCCAGCGCGAGCGCCTTCTCCGCCCGTGCCGGGTCGGCCGAGAACCAGCCGCGGTTGCCCTCAAGGAGCGGCTCCAGGACCGGACGCCGCTCGGCCAGGCAGCGGGCCGGCGCGGTCTCCTCGGGGAAGGAGAACAGATGGCCGACGGGATACATCACCCGCTGCGCCTCGGGCCGGACGCTGCGCACCGCCGTCCTGCGCAACGGGCCCATGGCGTCGGGGGCCGGCTCCTCCCCGCGGGTCACGGGTTCCAGCAGGTCCACCGAGATGGCGTCGGCGAGCGCGGGAACCGCCGCCTCGGCCAGCTCGCGCGCGGTCCTCGCCACGTCCAGGGTGCTCCCGATGCTCGCGCCGGCCTCGTTCAGCAGCGCGAGTCGCCGGCGGGCCCGATGACGGTCGGTGACGTCCTCGACGATCTCGGTGATGCCCAGCACCCTGCCGGCGGGGTCCTGCATCCGGAAGGCGGACACGGAGACGATCAGTTCCTTCCCCGGGTCCCGCAGCAGCCGGCAGGGCTGCTCGGCGAAGATCAGGGGCTCGCCCGTCTCCAGAACGCGCCGGAGCCGTTCCTCGACCAGTTCCGTGTCCGGGGCGAGCAGGAAGTCGGCGGTGCGATGCCCGCGGTACGCCTCGGGCGGCAGCCCGCCGAACCGCGCGACCGCCCGGTTCACCCGCAGCACGCGCAGGTCCGGGCCGAGGAGCGCGACACCCACCGGGGACCGGCTGAAGAAGCCGTCCAGCACGGCCCGGTCGATGTCCCACTGGACGACGTCCTCGGCGCGCGAGCCGACGAGAAGCCACTCGACGGTCGAGTCCAGCCGTTGCACCTTCCGGGCCCTGAACCCCACGAACACCCGGTGGCCCGCGCGATGCCGCACCGGCAGCAGCCCGAACCAGCCGCCGTCCCGCAGGCACGCGGCGGTCGCCTCGGCGATCACGGCCTTGTCGCCGTCGTCGACCAGGACCTCACGCACCAGCCGGCCCAGCACCTCCTCGGCGCGGTGCCCGAGGAGCGCGGTGGCCTGTTCGCTCCAGGCGACGACCCGTCCGCGGCCGTCCAGCACGGCCGACGCGGATCGGTGGACCGAGAACGGATCCTCCGGGCTCTCGCTGAGCGACGTAGGGGATGTGTTGTGCATCGCCCACCCATCTCGCGCGGTTCGCGGCCCCGCCGTACGGCGCCCCTGGGCGCTCCTGTCGTTCCGCATGCCTGCCACTGCGGTGGCTCACTCCAGTATCGGCTCCGGGCGCGTCGTCGTCGCGGCCGGGACGGTCCGCCGAGTGACCCTCGTGCCGGTCCGGCGGCCCGGTTCACCGGGGCAGTGCCCGGGCCAGGAGCACCGCCACGTCGTCGTCCGCCACCCCCGTCAGGACGTGGGCCAGGAGGTCGTCGCAGACCTGTTCCAGCGGACGTCCGGGGTGCCGCAGTGCCTGGGCCAGACGGCGCATGCCCTGGTCGAGGTCCGTGCCGCGGGTCTCGATCAGACCGTCGGTGTACGTCACCAGGAGACTGCGCGGCGGCAGGACCAGCCGCTGGACCTCCCAGTCCTGCCTGCCCACGCCGAGCGGCGGGCCCGCCGCTCCGCCCAGAAAGGCGACCGAGCCCCGCTCGTCGGCGACCACGGGAGGCGGATGACCCGCCCTGGCGATCAGGCAGTGGCCGGCGACCGGATCGTGCACGGCGTACAGGCAGGTGGCCATCTCGTTGTCACCGAGGTCGGCCACGGCGGCGTCCAGGGAGCGCAGCACCTGGTCGGGCTCGGTGCCCCGGCGTGCCAGGGTCCGTACGGCCGTGCGCAGCTGGCCCATGACCGCCGCGGCGTGGATGCCGTGCCCCATCACGTCTCCGATCACCAGGGCGGTCCGGCCGTCCGGCAGAGCGATGGCGTCGAACCAGTCGCCGCCGACCTCGTGGTCGCCGGCCGGCAGATAGCGCCCGGTGAGTTCCAGTCCGCCGACGGTGGGCAGGGACGTGTCCATCAGGCTGCGCTGGAGGGTGAGCGCCGCGTCGCGTTCCCGGCTGTACATGCGGGCGTTGTCGATGTTCAGCGCCGCCCGGGCGACCAGCTCGTCGATCAGCAGCGTGTCCTGGTCGTCGAACGGCTCTCGATCGTAGGTCCGGGTGACCACGACCGCGCCGAGCACGGTGCCCCGGGCCACCAGCGGGACCAGGCGCGCAGAGCCCACGCGGGCCCGCAGGTACGCGCGCAGCCGGTCGGCGCCCGGGGTGGTGATCAGCGGTCCGATGTCGGTCAGATACAGGTTCATGGGCCGTCCCGCGCTCATCACCTGCTCGTACACCGAGCCGGGCGGGACCTGCAGGGTCATGCCGACCGCGAGGTCGTCGGCCGGGGCGGCCGGATCGGTGAAGACCGCCGCGACACGGCGCACCACGCCGTGCGCCGACGCGGCGGTCTCGTCCGGGGCCACCGCCTCCTCCAGCAACTGCACGTCGGCGGAGTCGGCCAGCCGGGGCACCAGGACGCGGACCACCTCCCGTGCCGTCCGCGTCAGATCCAGCGTGGAACCCATCTGCGTGCCCGCCTCCGCCAGCAGCGCCAGACGCCGCCGCGCCCGCTCCGCCTCCGCATGGGCCCGCTGCCCCTCCGTGACATCGATCAGCGACGCGATCACCCCCACCCGCCGGCCGGCCGCGCCGAGCAAGGGGGCGTAGGAGCAGGACCACGTCCGCTGCCCTTCCGGGTCCGCCGCGCCGGAGACGTGACGGAAGTCCACCACCGCCTCGCCCCGGTCCAGGACCCGCCGCATCACCGACTCCAGCGCGCCCGCGCCGGGGGCGACCTCGGTCACACGCCTGCCGACGTGCGCTGCCACCGGGACGCCGTCCATCCGGGCCAGAGCCTCGTTGACCCGCAGGAAACGCAGGTCGGGACCGAGCATGGCCAGGCCGATCGGGGACTGGGTGAACAGCCCCTCCAGTGCGGCCAGCGCGTCCCGCATCCGCTCCACGGCGGACGTCTCCGCCGCGATGGCCAGCACACCCGTACGCCCCCGCACGTCCGCGATCGGACAGTGCCACATCTCCATGTCGACCAGCGTCCCGTCGCGATGCCGGACCGGCAGCCGGGCGACCACCGCCGCGCCCGCGCGCACCGTCCCGGCCAGACGATCGGCCAGCTCCCGGTTCTCCTCGGGGACGAGTACGCGCCTGACGTCCTGGCCCACCACCTGCTCCGGCGTGTGACCGAGCAGGTCCTGCGCGGCGAGCGACCACTGCACCACGCGCCCGTCGGCGTCGACCACCCACAGGGCGAGCGGGAGGAGGTCCTGGAACACCCCCGCGTGTCCCCCCGCGGACGTGCGCCGATCCGGCGTTTCGCCGATCGCATCGGGGGCACGCGCACCGCGGTGACTCGCGCTGGTCATGAGGGCACCTCGCTCACACCGCCCTGACCACATCGGGCTCAAGGACAGCCTAGGCCGCGAGTGGCCCGGCTCACATGGCGTGAACGGAGTACCGCCGACACCATGGGTGCTCCGTCACCGGCAGGCTGAAGGGATCAAGGATGTTCCGCAAGGTGCTGGTAGCCAACCGCGGCGAGATCGCGATCCGTGCGTTCCGCGCGGGCTACGAGCTGGGCGCGCGCACCGTCGCCGTCTTCCCGTACGAGGACCGCAACTCCCTGCACCGGCTGAAGGCCGACGAGGCCTACGAGATCGGCGAGCCGGGACATCCGGTGCGCGCCTATCTCTCCGTCGAGGAGATCGTCCGCGCGGCCCGCCGTGCGGGAGCGGACGCCGTCTACCCGGGCTACGGCTTCCTGTCCGAGAACCCCGACCTGGCCCGGGCGTGCGAAGAGGCGGGCATCACGTTCGTCGGACCGAGCGCGGACATCCTGGAGCTGACCGGGAACAAGGCCCGCGCGGTGGCCGCCGCGCGCGAGGCCGGCGTGCCGGTGCTGGGTTCCTCGGCGCCGTCCACCGACCTGGACGAACTCGTCGGCGCCGCCGAGGACATCGGCTTCCCCGTGTTCGTCAAGGCGGTCGCGGGCGGCGGCGGGCGGGGCATGCGCCGCGTCGAGGAGCCCGCCCAGCTCCGGGAGGCCATCGAGGCGGCGTCCCGGGAGGCGGCGTCCGCGTTCGGCGACCCCACGGTCTTCCTGGAGAAGGCGGTCGTCGAACCCCGCCACATCGAGGTGCAGATCCTCGCCGACGGACAGGGCGACGTCATCCACCTGTTCGAGCGGGACTGCTCGGTGCAGCGCCGCCACCAGAAGGTGATCGAACTCGCCCCCGCCCCGAACCTCGACCCGGAGCTGCGCGACCGCATCTGCGCCGACGCCGTGCGCTTCGCCCGGCAGATCGGCTACCGCAACGCCGGGACCGTGGAGTTCCTGCTCGACCGCGACGGCAACCACGTCTTCATCGAGATGAACCCGCGCATCCAGGTCGAGCACACGGTGACCGAGGAGGTCACCGACGTCGACCTGGTGCAGTCGCAGCTGCGCATCGCCTCCGGCGAGACCTTGGCCGACCTGGGGCTGTCGCAGGAGACGGTCACCCTGCGCGGCGCCGCCCTCCAGTGCCGTATCACCACCGAGGACCCCGCCAACGGCTTCCGCCCGGACACCGGCCGCATCAGCGCCTACCGCTCACCGGGCGGCTCGGGCATCCGCCTGGACGGCGGCACCACCCACGCCGGTACGGAGATCAGCGCGCACTTCGACTCGATGCTGGTGAAACTCACCTGCCGGGGCCGGGACTTCCCCACCGCCGTGGGCCGCGCCCGGCGCGCGGTGGCCGAGTTCCGCATCCGCGGCGTGGCCACCAACATCCCCTTCCTGCAAGCGGTGCTGGACGACCCCGACTTCCGGGCCGGCCGGGTCACCACCTCGTTCATCGAGCGGCGCCCGCACCTGCTGACCGCCCGCCACTCCGCCGACCGCGGCACGAAGCTGCTCACCTACCTCGCCGACGTCACGGTCAACAAGCCGCACGGCGAACGGCCCAACCTGATCGACCCGTTGACCAAGCTGCCCGCCCTGCCGGCCGGTGAGCCGCCGGCCGGGTCCCGGCAGCGCCTCGCCGAGCTCGGCCCGGAGGGCTTCGCCCGCTGGCTGCGCGCCTCACCGACCATCGGCGTCACCGACACCACCTTCCGCGACGCCCACCAGTCGCTGCTCGCCACCCGCGTGCGCACCAAGGACATGCTCGCCGTCGCCCCGGTCGTGGCGCGCACCCTGCCCCAGCTGCTCTCCCTGGAGTGCTGGGGCGGCGCGACCTACGACGTCGCCCTGCGCTTCCTCGCCGAGGACCCGTGGGAGCGCCTGGCCGCCCTGCGGGAAGCCGCGCCGAACCTCTGCCTGCAGATGCTGCTGCGCGGCCGCAACACCGTGGGCTACACCCCCTATCCCACCGAGGTGACCGACGCGTTCGTGCAGGAGGCGGCGGCCACCGGCATCGACATCTTCCGCATATTCGACGCCCTCAACGACGTCGGCCAGATGCGGCCCGCCATCGACGCCGTACGGGAGACCGGGACGGCCGTCGCGGAGGTGGCCCTGTGCTACACCTCCGACCTGTCCGACCCGTCGGAGCGCCTGTACACCCTGGACTACTACCTTCGCCTGGCCGAGCAGATCGTGGACGCGGGCGCGCACATTCTGGCCGTCAAGGACATGGCGGGCCTGCTGCGGGCACCGGCCGCGGCGAAGCTGGTGGCGGCCCTGCGCCGGGAGTTCGACCTGCCGGTCCACATCCACACCCACGACACCGCGGGCGGCCAGCTCGCCACCTACCTCGCCGCGATCCAGGCCGGCGCGGACGCGGTGGACGGTGCGGTGGCGTCCATGGCCGGGACGACCTCGCAGCCGTCGCTGTCGGCGATCGTCGCCGCGACCGACCACTCCGAGCGGCCCACCGGCCTTGACCTCCAGGCCGTCGGCGACCTGGAGCCGTACTGGGAGAGCGTCCGCAAGGTCTACGCCCCCTTCGAGGCCGGCCTCGCCTCGCCGACCGGCCGCGTCTACCACCACGAGATCCCCGGCGGGCAGCTGTCCAACCTGCGTACCCAGGCGGTCGCGCTGGGCCTCGGCGACCGCTTCGAGGAGATCGAGGCGATGTACGAGGCCGCCGACCGGATGCTCGGCCGCCTGGTGAAGGTCACCCCCTCCTCCAAGGTGGTCGGCGACCTGGCGCTGCACCTCGTGGGCGCCGGTGTGTCCCCGGCGGACTTCGAGGCGGAACCGGACCGGTTCGACATCCCCGACTCCGTCATCGGCTTCCTGCGCGGCGAGCTCGGCACCCCGCCCGGCGGCTGGCCGGAGCCGTTCCGCAGCAAGGCGTTGCGGGGCCGCGCAGACGCCAAGCCGATGCGGGAACTGACGGCCGACGACCGCGAGGGACTGGCGAAGGACCGGCGGGCGACACTCAACCGGCTGCTGTTCCCGGGACCGACGCGCGAGTTCGAGACGCACCGTGAGTCCTTCGGCGACACCAGCGTCCTGGACAGCAAGGCCTTCTTCTACGGGCTGCGTCCGGGCAACGAGTACGGCGTCGACCTGGAGCGCGGTGTGCGGCTGCTGATCGAGTTGCAGGCGGTCGGCGACGCCGACGAGCGTGGCATGCGCACCGTGATGTCGTCCCTGAACGGCCAGCTGCGCCCGATCCAGGTCCGCGACAGGGCCGCCGCCTCGGACGTCCCGGTCACCGAGAAGGCCGACCGGGCGAACCCCGGCCATGTGGCGGCGCCGTTCGCGGGCGTGGTGACCCTCACGGTCGCCGAGGGGGACGAGGTGGCGGCCGGTGCCACGGTGGCCACCATCGAGGCGATGAAGATGGAGGCGTCGATCACCGCCGCGAAGTCCGGCACGGTGACGCGCCTGGCCATCCATCCCATCCAGCAGGTCGAGGGCGGCGATCTGCTCGTGGAACTCGCCTGAGCAGGGCCGAAACGGAGGTCGGACGCGGACTCGGACGCGGACACTGACACCATGACCCGGACTCTCGTGGACCCGCACTCCGTTCCGGCCGAACTCCGCCCCTACCTCCAGGAGCTCGTCCACCGCACGCACTCCGTGTGCGGACCTCACCTGGTGAGCGTCATCGCCGTCGGCTCCGTCGCGCTCGGCGACTACCGGCACGGGCGCAGCGACACCGACGTCACGGTGGTCGTGGACGGGGCGCTGCCCGGGCGAGCCCTGCCCGGCCTGGCCACCGCGCTCGCGCACCCCGCTCTGCCCTGCCCCGCGGCGGGACTGGAGCTGGTGGTCTACGACGAGGACTTCGCGGCCCGGCCGTCCGGTGCGGCCGGGTACCTGCTGGACCTCAACTCCGGCCCGTCGCTGCCCGGCAAGGTCAGCCTCGACCCGGCGCAGTCCTCGGCGTTCTGGTACGTCATCGACCGTTCCGTCGCCCACCAGGCGGGGCGCGTGCTGTACGGCAGTCCGGCGCGGGAGGTCATCGCCGAGCCCGCCCGCGCCGACGTGCTCGCCGCGCTCCGTGCCTCGGTCCGTGAGCACAGCACCGGCGCGGGGCATCTCGCGGACAACCGGGTCCTCAACGGCTGCCGCTCCGTGCAGTTCTGCCGTACCGGCCGCTGGCAGGCCAAGCGCCGGGCGGCGCAGGCGGTCGCGGCGTCCGAGGAACGCTTCCGACCGCTCGTGAACGCCGCCCTGCGCAGCTACGAACGTCCCTCACGCACCGCCGCGGCCGCACTGCCCACCGCCGACGTACGGGCGTTCTTGGCCTGGGTGGCCGAACGCGTCGACGAGACGGCGGTGTGACCCGCGCGCACCGGGAACTCGTCGCGCACTCACCGCCGCACTCACCGCGCACCCCCGATGGCCAGTGGATCGGCGGAGCCGCTCGGCTGCTTGCGGACGAACGCCGACCGCAGTTCGTGGTACGGGGCATGCGGATCGAAGAAGATCGCGCGCATACGGGCGAGTTCGTCCCGCCGGTACTCGGCGAGCGGGTGCCGCTCCTCGCTCGCCCGGCGGACCGCGGCCTTCGCGGCGACGCGGCGCGCGAGGTCCGGCTCGTCGGCGAGCGCGGCCGCCAGGTGCTCGACCTCGGAGCCGAACTCCTGCGCCGACACATGCACCAGCCGGTCCACCAGGCCGATCTCGAGGGCACCCGCGGAACTCACCGGCAGCGCCTCGGTCGCCAGGCGCTGCGCCGTCTCGGCTCCGACGCGGCGCGGCAGCGAGTACGTCCAGAACTCCGACCCGTACAGGCCCATCCTCCGGTAGTGCGGGTTGAGGACGGCGCCCGAGCGGCACCACACCTCGTCGGCGGCCAGGGCCAGCATCACCCCGCCGGCCGCCGCGTTGCCGCCCAGCGCCGACACCACCAGGCGGTCGGTGGTGCGCAGCACGGCTTCGATCAGGTCGTTCATGGCATTGACGTTGGCCCAGGACTCGCCCGCGGGGTCCGCGGCCGCCTCGATGACATGCAGATGGATGCCGTTGGAGAAGAAGTCGCGGGATCCGCCGAGCACCAGCACCCGGGTCGGCCGGGTCAGCGCGTACCGGTAGGCGGCCAGCAGCCTGCGGCAGTGGCCGGTGCTCATCGCCCCGCCGGGGAAGGAGAAGGCGAGGAAGCCGACATCGCCGCGCTGCCGGTACCGGATGTCGGTCCAGGTGCGTCGGCCGGGGGACAGTTCGAGGGGCGCGGCGACCTCCGGGAGCCGCAGCCCGGCCGCTTGCGGCAGGGAGGCCAGCACGGACGCCGCCGGGCGGCGGAACGGCGCCGGGTCGCCGGAGTTCTTGCGGGGGCGCAGCTCCGGGATCCACACCGCGCCGTCGACGGTGGCCCGGCAGATCGCCCCGGCGCGCGTCGCGAGCAACTCCCCGGGGCGTCCGCGCAGCCGGTCCTCGGGGTGCCCGCCGTGCAGGAACACCTCCTGGCCGAGGAGCTCGTCCAATACTCCCGGCTGTGAGTCGGCGCCTCGGAGCTTGCGCAGCACCGTCACGGTGCTGTCGTCGTCCCAGTCGATCCGCCGCTGCTCCTGGCGCAGGTAGTCCCGCCACACCACACGGATCGCGGGATCGCTCTGGGCCTGCGGCTTGAACGATCCGTCGGCGTACCGTCGTACGGCCAGATGGACGGCGGCCGAGGCGGCGTCGGACACCTCGCCCCGGTACAGGTCGCTCTTGCCGACCGGTGCCACCGGGAAGGTCCGGGCGGCCCACACGTCGCCCGAGTCCATGGCCGCCTGGGCCTGGAGCACCGTCACTCCCCAGTGGGACGCGTCCTCCGCGATCGCCCAGTCGAGCGACGACGGGCCGCGGTCGCCGGGTGGCCCCGGATGCACGATGAGGCAGGTGTGCTCCCGCCAGACGTCCTCCGGCAGCGCCGTCTTGAGCATGGGAGCGACGATCAGCTCCGGGCGGGATGCGCGTACGGCGGCCCGGACGGCATCGGCGCCGTGCGAGGCGAGCACGACGTCCACCTGGTGCCCTTGGTCCGACAGTTCCGCGTACAGACGCTGGGACAAGCTGTTGAACGCGCTGGCGACGAGCAGGATCTCCATGACGGGATGTTCGCCGGTTTGCGCAGGGGCGAGAAGGACCACGGCGGCGTTTCGCCGGCCACTGCCGGATATCTTCCGCCAATCGGATTGCCTTACAGACGCACGCGGCCCCTCACCGTACGTCCTGCTCGCTGTGCACGATCTGGATCAGGTTGCCGCAGGTGTCGTCGAGGACCGCGGCGGTGACCGTGCCCATCTCCAGTGGCTCCTGGGTGAAGTACACGCCCAGCCCGCGCAGCCGGTCGAACTCCGCCTGCACGTCGTCCACGGCGAAGGAGGCGGCCGGGATGCCGTCCTGGAGCAGCGCCGCCTTGTACGGATGCACCGCGGGATGGCCGGAGGGTTCGAGCAGCAGTTCGGTCCCGTCCGGGTCCTCCGGCGAGACCACGGTCAGCCACCGGTCCCTGCCCACCGGGACGTCGTGCTTCTTCACGAAGCCCAGCACGTCGGTGTAGAAGTGCAGGGCCTTTTCCTGGTCGTCGACGAAGACGCTGGTGATGTGGATCCTCATGGGGTGCTCTCCGGGGCGCCGGGCCTGAGCCACCGGGTGACGATGCGCTCAAGCGGTTCGGTGGTGAGGTCGTGGAACTTGTAGCGGCCCTGGCGCCGGGTCCGGACCAGGCCCGCGGCTTCCAGCACGGCGAGGTGCTGGCTGATCGCCTGGCGGGACGACCCCAGCCCGTGCTTGGTCGTCAGCCGCGCGCAGATCTCGAACAGTGTCTGACCGTTCCGCTCCGTCAGCTCGTCGAGGATCTTCCTGCGGGTGGGGTCGGCCAGGGCCTTGAAGATGTCGTCCGCCACACCCTCACCATAGGCAAGTGGCAACTTGCCTATCAAGCGGGCGTGGCCGACGTGCCGACGGCCCGGTTCACGCCATCCGTCGCAGCAGGCGCTCCTTGCGGCGGGTGAAGGGAGGGTAGGCGAGGCGCAGCGTGTCCGGCAGGAGCGGCTTGTCGAGTACGGCCTTGGTGTGGCTGAAGGTGTCCATCGAGTACGAGCCGTGGTAGCGGCCCTGGCCGCTCTCGCCGACGCCGCCGAAGGGCAGGCCCTGCACCGTGAGGTGGGCGTTGGGGATGCCGAAGGCCAGGGCGCCGGAGGAGGTCTCGGCCAGGAGCCGTCGCTTGGAGTGCCGGGAGGCGGTGAAGGCGTAGAGGGCCAGCGGCTTGTCCCGGCCGTTGATGAACGCGATCGCCGAGTCCAGGTCGGGGACGTGGACGACAGGCAGGATCGGGCCGAAGATCTCCTCGCGCATCACGGCCGAGCCGGGGTCGACGTCGGCCAGCACGGTGGGGGCGATGTAGCGGGCCGTACGGTCGTGGTCGCCGCCGACGACGGTCCGGCCGTCGGTCAGCAGCCCGGTCAGCCGGTCGAAGTGCCGGTCGTTGACGATACGGCCGTAGTCGCCGCTCGTGGCCGGGTCGGCGCCGTACATCTCGCGGACCGCGGTGGCGAGGTGCGGCTCGATCGCCGTGGCCGCCTCGCCGACGGCGAGGACGTAGTCGGGGGCGACGCAGGTCTGGCCGGCGTTCATGAACTTGCCCCAGGCGATGCGGCGGGCGGCCGTGGCGAGGTCGGTGCCCGGTTCGACGACGGCGGGGGACTTGCCGCCGAGTTCCAGGGTGACGGGGGTGAGGTGGCGGGCCGCGGCGGCCATGACGATGCGCCCGACCGTGCCGTTGCCGGTGTAGAAGACGTGGTCGAAGCGCTGGTCCAGCAGCGCGGTCGTCTCCGGCACGCCGCCCTCGACGACGGCCACGGCGTGCGGGTCGAGAACCCGGGGGAGCCAGTGCGCGAGCGCGGCCGAGGTCGCGGGCGCGAGCTCGCTGGGCTTGATGACAGCGCAGTTGCCCGCGGCCAGGGCGCCCACGAGCGGCGCCAGCGCCAGTTGCAGCGGGTAGTTCCAGGGGCTGATGATCAGCACCGTGCCCAGCGGCTCCCGCACCGTGCGGGCCCGGGCCGGGGCGAGCGACAGCGGTGTGCGGACCTTGTGCGGGCGCGTCCAGCGGTCCAGGTGGCGCAGCGTGTGGTCGATCTCGTTGACGGTGAAGCCGATCTCGGTGGTGTGCGCCTCGGTCGCGCTCTTGCCCAGGTCGGCGTTCAGGGCCGCCGCGAACACTTGCTGATGTTCCGTCAGCAGGTCGCGCAGAGCGCGTAGCTGGGCCTTCCGCCAGTCCAGGGGTCTGGTGCGGCCGGTGGCGAAGGCGGCACCGAGTCGCGCGGTGATTTCCGCCGGATTGCCGGCGCGGGCGAGATCAGAGTCGGGGAGCATGTCCCGGAGCATATACGAAACGAAAGCTTTTCGTTTCGTATATGGGGTACGCTCCCGGCATGACCTCACGCACCCTCGCCGAGCTCACCGAGCGGCTCCACAAGGACCTCGACCGCCCCGAGCGCGACCTGCTGGCGCCGGGCAGCACCTGGAACCTGTCCCAGACGCTCCAGCACTGCGCCCAGACGGTCCGCTACTCCGTCACCGGATATCCCCGGCTCAAGCCGGCCCTGTTCCGGGCCACGGCAGGCGTCCTGGCCAAACATGTCTTCCTGCGCCGCGGAGCGATGAAGCACCCGCTCGGCGCGGAGATCGACGGAGCCCCGCCGCTGGACCCGAACCTGCCGGTGACGCAGGCCGCCGCCGGACTCGCGGAGGCGGTGGCCCTGTTCACCGCCCACACGGGAGAGCACGCCCCGCACCCCGCCTACGGTCGCTGCACGCACGAGGAGTTCGCACGGCTGCACGCCCTGCACCTCGCCGAACACCTGCCGGGACTGGCCGATGCCTGACGCGGGGCCGCACAAGGGACGCCCCCGCGACGCCTCGCGGGACCGCGCGCTGCTGGACGCCACGCTGGCCGTTCTGGCCGAGAGCGGTTACGGCGGTTTGACCACCGCTGCCGTCGCCGCCCGCGCGGGGGTGTCCACCGCCACGCTGTACCGCCGCTGGTCCTCCAAGGAGGAACTGGTGATCGCCGCTGCCTCGGCCCACGCCCCGGAGCTCGCGACGTCGCCCGACACCGGCACGCTCGAAGGTGATCTGCGCGCCCTGCTCCGGGACAAGGCCGCCGCTCTGACCGGCGAGAGCGGGCGGCTGATGCGGGCTCTGATCGGCGAGGCCGCGCACAACACCGCCCTGGCCGAGGCCCTCACCACGGCGTTCCTGACGCCCGTGCGCCGACGCGTCGGCGAGATCACGCGACGCGCGGCGGGCCGGGGCGAGATCGCACCGGTCGAGGACGCCGACCTGCTCGGCGACCTGGTGATCGGTCCCATGGTGAACAGGTTCCTGCTCACCCCCTCGCCGCCGGACCGGGTGGACGCGGCCGAGGCGGCGCGGACGGCGGACCGTCTGCTGCCCTTCCTGCTGCGCGCGGTCGGGAGCGAGGCGGCTCGTCGGTGACCGGCCGCGTCCACCCCGTACCGGCGGCCGCGCTCACCCCATCTTTGCGGCCGCGCTCTTGATCGCCTCGCGGATACGGAAGTACGTTCCGCAGCGGCAGACGTTCGCGATCGCGTCGATATCGGCGTCCGTGGGGTTCTTCGTGCGCTTCAGCAGGGCCACCGCCGCCATGATCTGACCGGGCTGGCAGTAGCCGCACTGGGCCACGTCCTGCTCCAGCCAGGCCTCCTGTACCGGGTGCAGCCGGTCGCCGTCCGCGAGGCCCTCGATCGTGGTGACCTCCCGCCCCGCGGCCTCGGCCACCGGGACCACGCAGGGGTTGCAGGCCTCGCCGTCGAGGTGGCTGGTGCATGCCTTGCAGACGTCGATGCCGCAGCCGTACTTGGGGCCGCGCACGCCGAGCAGGTCGCGCAGCACCCACAGCAGGGGCAGGTCGTCGGGGGCGTCGACGGTCACGGTCTTGCCGTTGACGGTGAAGGTGTGGGAGGGCACGTGCGGGCTCCTGTCGGGGTGCTGAGGAGTCTCAGCGCGGGAACGGGGTGAAGTCGACGTCGAAATTGACAGGGAAGCTGCGGGGCTTCGTACCGGTGGCCCGGGCGTAGGCGTTCGCGATCGCCCCGACGGCCGCCGGGACGCCCAGCTCCCCCGCGCCCCCCGGCTCGCCGCTCGCGGGCATGATGAAGATCTTCACGTCCTTGGGGCTGTCCTTCTGCCGCGCGTAGTGGAACTGGGAGTAACTCCCCTCCAGCGGCAGCCCCTTGTCGATGTGGAGCCCGGCCCGCAGGGTGGTGGAGATGGCGTCGGTCAGTCCGCCGAGCAGCTGGGCCTCCAGTCCTCGCGGATTGACCGGCCGCCCCACGTCGGCGGCGATGACGGCCTTCGTCACCCGTGGCTTCTTCGGGTCGGTGGCGTCGATCTCGACCAGGCAGGCCGTGCAGGACTTGTACTCCTCGTGGAAGCCGACGCCCTGCGCGAAGCCCTTCGGCAGGGCGCGACCCCAGCCGCCCTCCGCCGCCACCTTGTCCAGCACGGCCCGCTGCCGGGCGGTCTTGAGGAACGAGCGCCGGAAGGCCACCGGGTCCTTGCCCTGCTTGGCGGCCAGTTCGTCGACGACGATCTCCTCCGCTCCCCGGGTGTTGGCCGAGTACACCGAGCGCCAGGAGCCGGTGTGCATCTTCAGCGGCACCTCGGTGAGCAGCTGCGTGGTGACGCCGAAGTTGTAGGGGGACTTCACGGTGGTCAGGAAGAGGGTCTGGGCGAAGCCCGCGTTGCCCACCCCGGCGGGCAGGTCGGACGCGGTGGCGGTCAGGATCTCGCCGAGACCGTGCCGGAAGTCGGTCTCGACGGCCGCCACCCGGTGCTCGAACGTGAGTACCTGGCCGAGCGCGTAGGTGGCACGGATCTTGTGGTGGGTCGCGGGGCGCGCGCGGCCGTGCCGCATGTCGTCGATGCGCGACCACATGACACGGACGGGGCGCCCGGTCTTCTGCGAGACGAGCGCGGCTTCCAGGGCCGCGTCGAAGAACAGCCGGCGCCCGAAGGAACCACCCGCCTGCACGACGTGGACGGTGACCTTGTCCACCGGCAGCCCGAGCCGCTTCGCGATGGTCTGGCGGGCCACGATGGGGGACTTGAGCCCCGACCAGATCTCGGCACGGTCGGGACGGACGTCCGCGACCGCCGAGTTGGTCTCCAGCGGGGCGTGGCTGACGAACGCGAAGTCGAACTCGGCGTCGACGTGCTTGACCAGCAGCCCGGGGACGACCAGCGGGGCCGTCGACGCCTTCAGCTTCGCCCGGATGTCGTCGTCGGAGAGTGTGTCGACGGTTCCGGGTCCCCAGGTGACGTCCAGGGCGTTCTTGCCGTCGAGCGCCTGCCCGAAGGTCTCCGCCACCACCGCCACACCCGTGGGAACGGTCACGACGTCCAGGACACCCGGCATGGCCCGGACCGCGGACTCGTTGTTCACCGACTTGACGGTGCCGTTGATGGTCGGCGGCCGGCGCAGCATGCAGGGCTTGGCGCCGGGCACCTCCAGGTCGAGGGTGTAGTGCTGGCGGCCGGTGACGATCGACCGGGCGTCGACGCGGGAGGTCGGGGTGCCGACCAGCGTGTGCTCGGACTCGGGCTTGGGGGTGGCGTCGAGCGCGCCCAGGTCGGGGGAGGCCGCCGTGGCCGACAGCGAACCATAGGAGGCGGTACGCCCGTCCGGAGCCGTCACCACGCCCTGACGGACGGTCAGGGAGCCGGGCTTCACGCCCCACCGTTCCGCCGCCGCGGCGACCATGCGGGCACGGGCGGCCGCGGCGGTGTGCCGCACCGGGTCGTAGAGGGAACGGATCGAGTTCGAACTGCCGGTCAGCTGGTTGAAGACCAGCTCGGGCCGGGCGTCGTCCAGCCGGATGCGCACCCGGCCGAGCGGGACGTCCAGTTCCTCGGCGACCAGCATCGCCACGGCGGTCGTGAGGCCCTGCCCGACCTCCTCCCTCGGCAGCCGGAAGTCGACGATCCCGTCCTCGCCGATCTCCAGCACCAGCATGTTGGCGGTGGGCGTGCCCGCGAGGATCAGCAGGTCGCCGAGGTCGACCAGGTCGGCCGGCGCGGGCGGCGTGGGTATCGCGCCTTCGGCCGCGCTGGGAGCTGCGGCGTCCAGGCCGACCTTCGTGGCCAGGGCGAGGGTGGGGGCTGCGACCAGGTAAGTGAGGAACTTACGTCTGCCGTGTCGTGTCATCGGCGCTCCGTTCGAGCGTGCCCGTCGACGTCGTCGGGCACGTTCCGTAGATCTTCACCGGTTGGTAGTCAGCGGGACAAGGGCTTGCTGCGGTCTTCTGGTGTGACCTGAGTGACCAAGGGCAGTGTCTGTGGAAGTTCTGCGATCTCTTCGGGTATTCGGGGCGGCTCGCGACGGCAGCGGCTATGGGGTGTCCAGGGCGCGGGGGCCGCGAGGCCGCCGACGGAGCACCGGCCGTGGGCGGTCCTCGCTTCATGCGGGTGAAGGCGGCACCACCATCCGGACGCCGACGGCGCGGCGTGCGGTGCCGCCGTCACTCGTGTGGTGTGCCCTGGAGCGTCAGGCAGACGCACCCGCGAAGGAGACACACGGCATGCTCGGACAATCGCAGGCGTTCAGCGGCTTCTCGGTCGACGACCTCGGCGAGGCCCGCCGGTTCTACGGCGAGGTTCTCGGCCTGGAGGTGGAGGAGACCGGTCAGGGGGAGATGCGGATGCTGACCATCAAGCTCGGCAGCGGCGCGCGTGTCTTCGTCTATCCGAAGGAGCGGCACACCCCCGCGACGTTCACGATCCTCAACTTCCCCGTGGACGACATCGAGACGGCCGTCGACGAACTGGGGCGGCGCGGCGTGACGTTCGAGCGCTACCCGGACTTCGATCATGACGAGAAGGGCGTCGTCCGGGTCGGTGACGGGGGTCCTGCGGCGATCGCGTGGTTCACCGACCCCGCCGGGAACGTGCTGTCCGTGCTCCAGGAGGACTGACCGGCCGGGAATCACTCGCGCCCTCCATGAGCCGAACTCCGCAGGCACGCGTGGCCCGGAGTTCGGCTCGACGCGCCCGGCGTCGTGTCTCCGATGGTTCATGCATGGGAACAGCGATCACGTACCGAGTCATTGACATGATCAGGGCAAGCCTCTACCGTCGCACGGCAACGTCCGGGAGAAAGCGCTTTCCGACCTTGGTTCCGCACAGCCGCACCCTGGAGACGAACCCATGCGCCTGAAACCCCCCACCCTCCCCGCCGGCCTCTCCGCCCTGATGGCCGGACTGCTCGTCCTGTCCTTCCCCGGCACCGCGCCCGCCGCAGGCAGTCACGGGCGGGCGAGCGACGTGTACGTGGCGACGAACGGCAGCGACAGCAACCCCGGAACACTCACCGCGCCCTTGAGGACGATCCAGCGGGCGGTGGATCTGGCGAAGCCGGGGTCCACCATCCAGATCCGCGGCGGGACCTACGCGCCGAGCACCAACATCCGGTTACTCAAGAGCGGCACGGCGAGCCGGCCCATCACCCTGCGCGGCCACAACGGTGAGCGCGTCGTCATCGACGGCGAGAACATGCCGTACACGCCGGGCGCCGTGGGCTCGACGATCCCCCGCCCCGAGCGGGGCGCCATCCACGTCGAGGGCGAGTACTGGCGGCTGATCGGATTGGAGATCATCCACGGCCCGTACGGCATCTTCGGGCTGGACTCCGGCAACAACGTCTACGACCGTCTCGTCACCCGGGACAACTACGAGTCCGGGCTCCACCTCGCGGGCGCGAGCAGCAACAACCAGATCCTCAACCTCGACAGTCACGGCAACCGCGACCCGCGCAAGAACGGTGAGAGCGCCGACGGCCTGGCCATCAAGGAGGGCTCCGGCAGCGGCAACGTCGTACGCGGCGCCCGCTTGTGGAACAACTCGGACGACGGACTCGACTGGTGGATGTTCGAGTCGCCGATCCTCACCGAGAACACCCTCGCCTGGGGCAACGGGTTCAACCGGTGGAGCCTGCCCGACTACCAGGGCGACGGCAACGGGTTCAAGATGGGCGGCAACGGCGTCGCCGCCCACCACACCGTGCGCAACAGCATGGCGTGGGACAACGCGGTCGGCGGCTTCATCGACAACAACAACCCGGGCCGGATGAAGCTCGACCGCTGCACGGCATGGGACCATCCGAAGGCCGGGTTCGACTTCAGCCGCTCCTCCAGCACGCTGACGAGGAACCTCGCGGTGGCCAACGGCACCAACGCCTCACTGGGCTCGAACTCCACCGGCAGCGGCAACTCGTGGAACACGGGCGGAAACTGGTTCTTCGTCAGCACCGACGCGGGCACGATCACCGGCCCCCGGAAGGCCGACGGCTCCATCCCGTCCTCCACCTTCCTGCGTCCCGGCAACGGCGCGGACGTGGGGGCCCGGTTCTGAGCGGTGGGCCGGGTCGCCCTCCCGGTCAGCTCAGGCCCGGGTCGATGTGGAACTTCGGTCCGGGTCCCGCCCCGGGTGGGCGCTCTCCGGCGAGGACGGGTCCGGCCTGGCGGAGACCGACGGTCGCCGCGACCAGGGGCCTGGGGTCGACGGATCCGTCCGCGTAGGCCCGGATGGTGGCGTCCAGACCGGGGGAGGCCGACAGGATGCCGACCGCCGTGACGTCCTTCAACACGAGGGCGCGGGTGTCGATCCGGCTGGGCTCACCGGCGAGTCCCACGTAGACCACCCGGCCGCCCGGCTCGACCGCGTCGAGGGCCGTCGCGGGCAGGTGGGCCGCGTTCGAGGCGTCGATGACCGCGTCGAAGGGCAGGTCCGGGACCTCGCCCTCGCGCCATACGTGGGCGAAGCCGAGCGCGCGGGCGAAGGCGAGCGAGTTGTCGGTCCGGCCCATCAGATGCACCTCGGTGCCGGCGGCGCGCGCGAACAGCGCGACGAGCAGGCCGATGGTGCCCGGCCCGAGCACCAGCACCCTGTCCGCAGCCGCCAGCCGGGCTGCCTGTACGGCCCGCAGGGCGTTGCCCCCGGGTTCCACCAACGCACCGAGCGTGGCGTCGACGGTGTCGGGCAGGACATGCAGGGAGGAGACGGGAACGGCGAGTCGCTCGGCGAGGGCGCCGGGGCGGTCGCCGCGGATGCCGACCTCCTGTCGCCCGTCGCACACATGGTGACGGCCGCGCAGGCAGCGACGGCAGGTGCCGCAGCCGAGCATCGTGTCGCCCATGACCCGCCGGCCGATCCAGACGGGGTCGACGCCGTCGCCGACGGCCGCCACACGGCCGGCCCACTCGTGGCCGAGCCGCATCGGGTAGGCGGAGTGACCCTGCTGCAGGTAGGCCATACGGCCGGTGAAGAACTCCACGTCGGTGCCGCACACGCCGACCCGTTCGACGCCGACGACGACCTCTCCGGGAGCCGGCTCCGGTGCGGGGACCGCTCGCACCTCGTACGCGCCGGGTGCGGTCAGGACGAACGCCCGCATGACAGGCATGGGATCAATCTCCGGATCTGCGGCGGGAGTTGCCGTGGTCGGCGTGCCGGCTCATCGGTGCGGGTGTCCCAGCCGGCCGACCGCGGCCCGTGTCTCGTGGCCAACTGGTGGGCGAGCAGCGGTTTTCCGACAGCGGCGGCGTGGGCCGGGCTGGAACGCGTCGCCGAGCAGATACCGGCCGCGGGCGTCCTGTCCGGCCGCACCCGCCGGGCGCGGCGCGTCCAGCGCCCGGCGCACGGTCGGCTTCGGGCTGCCGATCACCCGGGCCGGCTCGTCCAGGCCCACGCCCGTCTGTCGATCCGGTGAACGCCTGCGTATGCTCCATGGCGTTCCAGAGATTAGACCGCTGTGTCGATCACCGGAAAGAGGCGGGTGTGGAGCTTCGTAGTGCGCAGTGGTACGCCGGTCAGGACCGGAACGCCTACATTCACCGGGCCTGGATGCGCCGCGGCGTCCCGGGCGACGCCTTCGACGGTCGCCCGCAGATCGCCATCGCCGACACCGCCTCGGACCTGACACCCTGCAACGCCCACCTGACCGAGGTGGCCGCCGCCGTCCGCGACGGTGTGTACGAGGCGGGCGGCATCCCGTTGCACCTGCCCGTGGTCTCGCTCGGGGAGACCCAGATGCGGCCCACCGCCATGCTCTGGCGCAACATGGCGGCCATGGCGGCGGAGGAGATGTTCCGGGCCAATCCGATCGACGGTGTGGTGCTGTTGGGGGGCTGTGACAAGACCATCCCGGCGCTGCTGATGGCCGCCGCCTCGGTGGATCTGCCCGCGGTGGTCGTGCCGGGCGGCCCGATGCTCACCGGCACCTTCCGCGGCCGACCGCTCGGCTGCGGCACGGACGTGTGGCGGCTGTCGGAGGAGGTGCGGGCGGGCAAGCTCTCCCAGGAGCAGTTCACCCGCTCCGAGTCGGCGATGATCCGCAGCCGCGGCCACTGCAACACCATGGGCACCGCCTCGACGATGGCGCTGGTCGCCGAGGCGCTGGGCACGGTCGTCCCCGGTGTCGCCGGCACCCCCGCCCCCGACAGCCGCCTGCTGGAGGCATCCCACGGCACCGGCCGGCTGGCCGTGGACATGGTGGCCGCCGACCGCAGGCCGGGCACCTTCCTCACCGAGGCGTCCTTCCGGAACGCGATCGTCGCGCTGGCCGCCATCGGCGGATCGACCAACGCGGTCGTCCACCTGCTCGCCATCGCCGGCCGACTCGGCATCGGCCTGACGCTCGACGACTTCGACCGCATCGGCTCGCGGGTCCCGGTGCTCGTGGACCTCCTGCCGGCCGGGCGTTTCCTCATGGAGGACTTCCACCGCGCCGGAGGCCTGCTCGCCGTCCTGCGCGAGGTCCGCGACCTGCTCGACCCCGACGCGCTGACCGTCACCGGCCGCCCGCTGGTGGACCACCTCGACGACGCCCCGATCTGGGACACCGAGGTCATCCGTGGCCGCGCCGAGCCGCTGGTGGCCGAGGGCGGCATCGCCGTCCTGCGGGGCAACCTCGCCCCCGACGGGGCCGTCGTCAAACCGGCCGCCGCCTCCCCGCACCTGCTGCGCCACCGGGGCCGCGCGGTCGTCTTCGACAGCATCGAGGACTTCCACGCCCGTATCGACGACCCGGACCTCGACGTCGACGCCGACTCCGTCCTCGTGCTGCGCGGCTGCGGCCCCAAGGGCTATCCGGGCATGCCGGAGGTGTCGAACATGCCGCTGCCGAAGAAGCTGCTGGAGCAGGGGGTGCGCGACATGGTCCGTGTCTGCGACGGCCGGATGAGCGGCACGGCGTACGGCACGGTCGTCCTGCACGTCGCACCGGAGGCCGCGGCCGGCGGTCCCCTCGCCCTGGTGCGTACGGGGGACGTCGTCAGCCTCGATGTCGAGGGCCGCCGCATCGACGTCGAGGTCCCCGCCGACGAACTGGCCCGCCGCACACCGAACAAGGCCACCGTCGCCGGCTTCGCCAACCCCAGGCGTGGCTGGGAGCGCCTCTACGTCGACCACGTCCAGCAGGCCGACACCGGCGCCGACCTCGACTTCCTCGTCGGCTCCAGCGGCTCGGAGGTCAGCCGCGAGTCGCACTGAGATCTCCGCTCCCGCCCCGCAGTTGCCGACCCCTGTCCGCCCGCGGGCATCGAGGGCTAGCGGGTCCCGTACACCGGCTGCGGTGCCTCCGCCTCCGCCAGCAGCTTCAGTGCCGCCTGGCCCGCCTCGGCGGGGCTCCAGCGGGCGCCCTTGTCCGCGCTCGGGCCGGGGCGCCAGCCCTCCATGACGGTGATGCGGCCGCCCTCGGCCTCGAAGACCCGGCCGGTCACCCCGGCCGAGGCGGCGGAGCCCAGCCAGACGACGAGGGGGGAGACGTTCTCGGGGGCCATGGCGTCGAAACCGCCGTCCGCGGGGGCCGCCATGGCACCGGCGAAGGTCTGCTCGGTCATGCGGGTGCGGGCCGCCGGGGCGATGGCGTTGACCCGCACGCCGTAACGGCCCAGCTCGGCGGCGGCCACCAGGGTCAGGCCGACGATGCCGGCCTTGGCGGCGGAGTAGTTGCCCTGCCCGACGCTGCCGAGGAGCCCGGCGCCGGAACTGGTGTTGATCACCCGCGCCTCGGGCGTGCGGCCCGCCTTCGCCTCGGCCCGCCAGTGTGCGGCGGCGTGCCTCAACGGCAGGAAGTGGCCCTTGAGATGGACGCGCATGACGGCGTCCCAGTCGTCCTCGCCGAGGTTGACGAGCATGCGGTCGCGCAGGAACCCGGCGTTGTTGACGAGCGTGTCGAGACGGCCGTACGTGTCCAGGGCGACCCGTACGAGGGAGGCGGCGCCGTCGCTCGTCGTGATGTCGCCGCTGTGGGCGACCGCGTCCCCGCCCAGCGCCCGGATCTCGTCGGCGACCCGCTGCGCGGGACCGGCGGTTCCTCCGGTGCCGTCGAGGCCGACGCCGAGGTCGTTGACGACGACCTCGGCGCCCTCGGCGGCGAACGCGAGGGCGTGCGCGCGGCCGAGCCCGCGGCCCGCCCCGGTGACGGCGACGACGCGTTCGGCGCACAGTCCGCTCATGGTGGAGGTGTCCTTCCGATCGGGGGTCACTTGTCGATCGCGGATCGCTGGTTGGCGGTCGCCGCGTCCAGGAAGGCGGGCCGCTCCCCGCCGCCGTGCACGAGGAGGCTGGCGCCGCTGATGTAGGAGGCGCGGTCGGAGGCGAGGAAGACGCAGGCGTCGCCGACGTCCGCCGGTTCGGCGAGGCGGCCGAGCGGCACGGTGCGCCCGACAGCGGCGATGCCGTCCTCGTCGCCGTAGTGCAGAGGGGACAGTTCGGTGCGGACCATGCCGAGGACGAGGGTGTTGACCCGTATGCGCGGGGCCCATTCGACGGCCATCGTCCGCGCCAGGCTGTCGAGACCGGCCTTGGCCGCGCCGTACGCCGCCGAGCCGGGGGAGGGGCGGCCACCGCTCACGCTGCCGATCATCACGATCGACCCGCCGCCGGACTGACCGCGCATCACCTCGTACGCGGCGAGCGAGGCGGTCAGCGGGGCGAGCAGGTTCAGCTCGACCACGCGCGCGTGCCGGGCGGCCCCGCCCTCGTCGAGCATGCGGTACGGGGTGCCGCCGGCGTTGTTGACCAGCGTGTCCAGGCGGCCGTGATCCTCCCGGATCCGGTCGAAGAGGGCGCCGACCGCCGCCTGGTCGCGCAGGTCGACCGGCATGAAGCGGGCCGTCCTCCCGGCCGCCTCGACCGGCTCCTTCGGGGCGCGGCGGGCGCAGGTCACGACCTCGGCACCGGCCTCCAGCAGGGACCGGGCGATGCCGGCGCCCACGCCCCGGGTACCGCCGGTGACGACGGCGACGGACCCGGACAGATCGATGATCGATGCCATGGGACACCTCCCGCGGCGCGAGGACCGCTGCTACCTTGCACCTAACAAACGTTTGGTGGAAAGGTAGCTGATCCGCTCATGGGTGTCTCCACCTCCGCCCCGGAAGAGGGCGTCGCCGTCGTCACCGTGGACTTTCCGCCCGTCAACGCCCTTCCTCTGCGGGGTTGGTACGACCTGGCCGCCGCCCTCCGCTCCGCCGGGGCCGATCCCGAGGTGCGCTGCGTGGTGCTCACCGCGGCGGGGCGCGGCTTCAACGCCGGTGTCGACATCAAGGAGCTCCAGCGCTCGGCGGACAACGAGGCCCTCATCGGCGTCAACCGCGGCTGCTCCGAGGCCTTCGCCGCGGTCTACGACTGCGAGGTCCCGGTCGTCGCGGCGGTGCACGGCTTCTGCGTGGGCGGCGGGATCGGCCTGGTGGGCAACGCGGACGCGATCGTGGCGAGCGACGACGCGACCTTCGGCCTGCCGGAGCTGGACCGGGGCGCGCTGGGCGCGGCCACCCATCTGGCCCGCCTGGTCCCGCAGCACCTGATGCGGACCCTGTACTTCACCTCGCGTACGGTCACCGCCGCCGAGCTGCACCGGCACGGATCCGTGTGGCAGGTGGTCCAGCGCGAACAACTCCGCGCCGCCGCATTGGAGTTGGCGCGTGAGATCGCCGCGAAGGACGGCTACCTCATCCGCCTCGCCAAGGCCGCGATCAACGGAATCGACCCGGTCGACGTCCGCCGCAGCTACCGCTTCGAGCAGGGCTTCACCTTCGAGGCGGGCCTCAGCGGCGTCGCCGGCCGGGTGCGGAGCCGGTTCGGCGCGGGGAAGGAGCAGCAGGCGTGAGCAGGGACAAGACGATGACCGCCGAGCAGGTCGTCGGCCGGCTCGGCAGCGGCATGACCATCGGCATCGGCGGCTGGGGATCGCGGCGCAAGCCGATGGCGTTGGTGCGCGCACTGCTGCGCTCCGACGTCACCGACCTCACCGTCGTCTCCTACGGCGGCCCGGACGTCGGCCTCCTCGCCGCAGCCGGGAAGATCCGCAAGCTGGTCGCGGCGTTCGTGACGCTCGACTCGATCCCGCTGGAGCCCCACTTCTCGACGGCCCGGCAGCAGGGCGCGTTCGAACTGGTGGAGCTGGACGAGGCCATGTTCATGTGGGGCCTGACCGCGGCCGCGCACCGGCTGCCCTTCCTGCCGATCCGCGCCGGACTCGGCTCGGACGTGATGCGGGTCAACCCCCACCTGCGCACGGTCACGTCACCGTACGACGACGGCGAGGAACTCCTCGCCGTCCCGGCCCTCCGGCTGGACGCCGCGCTCGTCCACCTCAACCGGGCGGACGCGCACGGCAACGCGCAGTACCTGGGCCCCGACCCGTACTTCGACGACCTGTTCTGCCAGGCCGCCGATACGGCCTACGTCTCCTGTGAGCGGATCGTGGACACCGCGGATCTGCTCAAGGACGCCGGCCCGCAGACCCTGCTGGTCCAACGGCCGTTCGTGACCGGGGTGGTGGAAGCACCGAACGGCGCGCACTTCACGTCCTGCGCTCCCGACCACGACCGTGACGAGTCCTTCCAGCGCGCCTACGCGCGGTCCGCCCGCGACCCGGAGACCTGGCGGGCCTTCGCCGAGCGGTTCCTGTCGGGAGACGAGGACGCCTACCAGACGGCGGTCGCGGCCTTCCACAAGGAGGAAGCGGAGGAGGGATCCCGATGACGGTGACCCGCGCCGAGTACTGCGTGGTGGCCTGCGCCGAGGCATGGCGGGACGCCGGCGAGATCCTGGCCGCCCCGATCGGTACCGTTCCGACGATCGGGGCCCGGCTGGCGAGGCTGACCTTCGCCTCCGACCTGTTGCTGACCGACGGTGAGGCACTGCTGACGGCGGACGTCCCGGCGGTGGGCGCCAGGTCAGAGGTGATCGAGGGCTGGCTGCCGTACCGACGGCACCTGGCGCTGGTGGCCACCGGGCGGCGGCACGTGATGATGGGCGCGAGCCAGATCGACCGGTACGGCAACCAGAACATCTCCTGCGTCGGCGGCTGGGCCAAGCCGAGGCGGCAGCTGCTGGGCGTGCGCGGAGCCCCCGTCAACACCCTCAACCATCCGACCAGTTACTGGATCCCCCGCCACTCCAGGCGGGTCTTCGTCGAGCGGGTCGACATGGTCTGCGGGGTGGGGTACGACCGTGCCGTCGCGGCCGGCCCCTCCGCGACCCGCTTCCACCACCTCGCCCAGGTCGTCAGCGACCTCGGCGTGTTCGACTTCGCCACGCCGGACCGGACGATGCGCGTGCGCTCCCTGCATCCCGGCGTGACGGCCGGACAGGTCGCCGACGCCACGGGCTTCGCTCTCGCGATCCCCGACGAAGTGCCGGACACCCGCGAACCCACCGTCGAGGAACTGCGGTTGATCCGTGAGGTCATCGACCCCAACGGGCTGCGCGAGCGCGAGGTGCGGGCGGCATGACCGGCCCGACGCTCGACACCGCGCTGACGAAGCTGGTCGGCGTACGGCACCCGCTCGTGCAGACGGGCATGGGCTGGGTGGCCGGCCCCCGCCTGGTGTCCGCCACCGCGAACGCCGGGGCGCTCGGCATCCTCGCCTCCGCCACCATGACGGTGCGGCAGCTCCGCTCGGCGGTCCGGGAGGTCAAGTCCCGTACGGACGCGCCCTTCGGGGTCAACCTGCGGGCGGACGCGGGCGATGCGGGCGAGCGGGTCCGGATCATCATCGACGAGGGCGTGAAGGTCGCCTCCTTCGCGCTCGCGCCCACGCGCGAGTCGATCGCCCGGCTCAAGGACGCGGGCGTCGTCGTCATCCCGTCCGTCGGCGCGCGACGGCATGCGGAGAAGGTCGCCGCGTGGGGCGTGGACGCGGTCGTCGTGCAGGGCGGCGAGGGCGGCGGGCACACGGGGAGCGTCGCCACCACCGTGCTGCTCCCGCAGGTCGTGGACGCCGTGGACATCCCCGTGATCGCGGCGGGCGGCTTCCACGACGGGCGCGGCCTGGTCGCGGCACTCGCCTACGGCGCCGCCGGGATCGCCATGGGCACCCGCTTCCTGCTCACCTCCGACAGCACCGTCCCCGACCCCGTCAAGGCCCGCTACCTGGCCGCGGCCGTCCAGGACGTCACCGTCACCACGAAGGTCGACGGCCTGCCCCACCGGATGCTGCGCAGCGACCTGGTCGACACGCTGGAGCGCTCGGGCCGGGCCGTGTCCCTGTGGCGTGCGGTCCGGCACGCCGCCGCCTTCCGCCGCGAGACCGGCATGAGCTGGGCGGCGATGGTCCGCGACGGCCTGGCGATGAAGCACGGCAAGGAGCTGACCTGGAGCCAGGTCCTGCTCGCCGCCAACACCCCCGTGCTGCTCAAGGCCGCGATGGTCGACGGCCGCACCGACCTCGGCGTGATGGCCTGCGGGCAGGTCGCCGGGGTGATCGACGACTTGCCGTCCTGCGCCGAACTCGTCGACCGGATCATGTCCGAGGCGCGTGCGGCGCTGCACCGGCTGCCGCACCCGGAGTGAGCCGCGCGGGGGTCTGCCCTCCACTTCCACCTCGCCGCCGTACGGCTGCTCCGCCGGGCCACCACGGGCGGACGTACGCGCTGACCGGGCCGGAACACGTCACCGCCCGGCGGCAGGTCGCGGCCATCGCCGCCGCTGCGGGACGGGACGTGTCCTTCGTCGAGACCAGCCGGGAGGAGGCGCATGCGCAGATGGCCTCGTTCCTGGGGGACGAGACGGCGAACGCGGTGCTCGATCTCATGGGCGGGGACGTCTCGGAGAACACTGTTGCCTTCCGCTGAGCCCTCGTGCTCAGAGCCGCTCGATGACGGTGACGTTGGCCTGGCCGCCGCCCTCGCACATCGTCTGGAGGCCGTAACGGCCGCCCGTGCGCTCCAGTTCGTGCAGCAGCGTGGTCATGAGCTTGGCGCCGGTGGCGCCCAGGGGGTGGCCAAGAGCGATGGCGCCGCCGTTGACATTGACCTTCTCCGGATCGGCGCCGGTCTCCTTCAACCAGGCCAGCACCACGGGCGCGAACGCCTCGTTGATCTCGACCAGGTCGATGTCGTCGAGCGTCATCCCGGTCTTCTTCAGCGCGTACGCCGTGGCGGGGATCGGTGCGGACAGCATGCGGATCGGGTCCTCGCCGCGCACCGAGATGTGGTGGACGCGGGCGCGCGGGGTCAGGCCGTGCTCCCGTACGGCCCGTTCGCTCGCCAGCAGCATGGCGCAGGCGCCGTCGGAGACCTGGGAGGAGCAGGCGGCGGTGATGCTGCCGCCGTCGATCACCGGCTTCAGACCGGCCATCTTCTCCAGGCTGGTGTCCCGGCGCGGCCCCTCGTCGGTCGCGACGCCCCCGTAGGGCACGGTCTCCCGGTCGAAGCGGCCCTCGTCGATGGCGCGGATCGCCCGCTGGTGGGAGCGCAGCGCGAACTCCTCCATGTCCCGGCGGGAGATGCCCCACTTCGCGGCGATCATCTCGGCGCCGGCGAACTGGTTGACGGGCCGGTCGCCGTACCGGGCCTGCCAGCCCTCGGAGCCGGCGAAGGGGCCCTGGGTCAGGCCGAGCGGCTCGGCGGCCTGACGGGTGGCGAAGGCGATCGGGACCATCGACATGTTCTGCACGCCGCCCGCGACCACCAGGTCCTGTGTGCCCGACAGCACCGCCTGGGCGGCGAAGTGCACGGCCTGCTGCGAGGAGCCGCACTGCCGGTCCACCGTCACGCCCGGCACCTCCTCGGGCAGCCCGGCCGCCAGCCAGCAGGTGCGGGCGATGTCGCCGGCCTGCGGGCCGACCGTGTCCAGGCAGCCGAAGACGACGTCCTCGACGGCCGCCGGGTCGGCACCCGAGCGCTCCATCAGCGCCTTGAGTACGTGCGCGCCGAGATCGGCGGGATGCGCGGCGGACAGTCCGCCGCCGCGCCTGCCGACGGGGGTGCGGACCGCTTCGACGATGTATGCCTCGGCCATGGCCACTCCTGTTCACTCTCACGGTGTCATTCGCGCAGGGTGATGCCCTCCAGCACCATGGACAGGTACTGCCGGGCGATCTCCTCCGGGCTGTGCTGTCCGCCTGGCCGGTACCAGGACGCGGCCACCCAGACGGTGTCGCGCAGGAAGCGGTACGTGAGCCGGACGTCGAGGTCGGCGCGGAAGGCCCGTTCGGCCACTCCGCGCTCCAGTGTGCCCAGCCACGCCTTCTCGAACTTCACCTGCGAATCGGCGAGATAGACGAACCGCGGCTGGGCCTTGAGGTGCTTGGCCTCCTTCTGGTAGATGGCGACGGCGGCGCGATGCCGGTCGATCTCCCGGAAGGACTCGGTGACGAGGGCCTCGACGGTCTCCCTGGGCCCGAGGTCCGCGGCGAGCACGGCGTCGTACCGGCCCCACAGATCGTTCAGGAAGCCGGAGAGGATCTCGTCGAGCATCGACTCCTTGGAGTCGAAGTGGTAGTAGAGGCTGCCCGCGAGCATGCCCGCCTCGTCCGCGATCCTGCGGACGGTGGTGGCGCGATAGCCCTGCGCGGCGAACACCTCGGCGGCGGTGGCCAGGATCTCCTCACGCCGCTCGGGCGCGGCGCTCATCGCCGTCTTCTTACGGTCACTCTTGCTGTTCGGCACCGCATCATTCTCGCCTCACGCATGCTGACTGCTGACCGGGACGACCTCGCCGGTCATGTACGAGGAGTAGCCGGACGCCAGGAAGACGATCACGTTGGCCACCTCCCACGGCTCGGCGTACCGCCCGAACGCCTCCCGGGCGGTCAGCTCCTCCAGCAGTTCCGAAGTGGTCACCTTGACCAGGTGCGGATGCATGGCGAGGCTCGGCGCGACGGCGTTGACCCGGACACCGAACCCGGCGGCCTCCAGCGCCGCGCACCGGGTGAGCGCCATGACCCCGGCCTTGGCGGCGGCGTAGTGCGCCTGCCCCTTCTGCGCCCGCCAGCCGACCACCGAGGCGTTGTTCACGATCACCCCGCCGCCCCCGCCTTCGGCCTTCATACGGCGCAGCGCGGCACGAGTGCAGCGGAACGTGCCGTTCAGGGTGACGTCGAGGACCTTCGCCCACTGCTCGTCGGTCATGTCGACGAGGTCGGCCGTCCCGCCGAGACCGGCGTTGTTGACGACGATGTCCAGCCGCCCGTGCCGCTCCTGCGCGAGGTCGAACAACGCGGCCACCTGCGCCTCGTCGGTGACGTCACAGGGGAGCGCCCCGACCCGGTCCGCGCCGAAGGCGTCGGCCAGCTCCGCCGCGGCCTCCTTCAGACGGCGGGCGTGCGCGTCGGAGACGACGACCCGCGCCCCCTCCTCCAGCAGCCGCCGCGCGGTCGCGCCACCGATCCCGGCGCCCGCGGCGGCGGTGACGACGGCGCTACGGCCGTTCAGCAGCTCGTGCCCGGGCACGTACGGCGGCGGCATGGTCACGGACGGGCCTCCTCTTCGGCCGGCCGAGGACGCGCTCGGCGACTGCGGACGGCTCTCGACGGCTGACCTACCGCAAGTTAATCTACCAAACACTTGTTAGGGAAGGAGGGGGTCGATGTCCACCGGCCGGACGGCGCCCGAGGAGCCCGAGGAGCCCGAGGAGCCCGAGGAGCTTGAGGCACCCCAGGAGCCTGTGCGCTACGAACGTCGCGGACCCGTCGCCGTGGTCACGATGAACCGCCCCGAGTACCGCAACGCCCAGAACTCGGCCATGACCTACGCCCTGGACCGCGCCTTCTACCGCGCGGCCGACGACGACGAGGTCAAGGTCGTCGTCCTCGCGGGGGAGGGCAAGCACTTCTCGGCCGGGCACGACATCGGCACCCCGGAGCGCGACGCCCACCTTCCGTTCCCACGCCGGGCCGGGCTGTGGTGGGACCACTCCGACAAGCAGGGCGCGGAGAGCCGCTTCGCCCGCGAGTCGGAGGTCTACCTGGGCATGTGTCGCCGCTGGCGGGAACTGCCGAAGCCGTCGATCGCCTCGGTGCAGGGCGCGTGCGTCGCGGGCGGGCTGATGCTCGCCTGGGTGTGCGACCTGATCGTCGCCTCCGAGGACGCCTTCTTCGCCGACCCGGTGGTCCGCATGGGCATCCCCGGCGTCGAGTACTTCGCCCACCCGTGGGCGATGCCACCCAGGATCGCCAAGGAGTTCCTCTACACCGGCGACCGCATGAGCGCCCGCCGGGCGTACGAGATCGGCATGATCAACCGCGTCGTGCCCCGCCCCGAACTCACCGACCGCACCCTGGAGTTGGCGGCACGCGTCGCCGACATGCCCCGCATGGGGCTGGCCCTGGCCAAACGCGCCGTCAATCAGGCCGAGGACCTCCAGGGGATGCACGCCGGCATGGACTCCGTCTTCGGCCTGCACCACCTGGCCCACGCGCACAACGCCGAGACCGCCGCCGACTCCCTCGGGGGCATGGACGTCCGCGCGATGAAGAAGGCGGGATCCTGATGGACCTCTCCTTCTCACCCGCCGAGGACGCCTTCCGCGCCGAGGCCCGCGCCTGGTTGGCCGCCCACGTCCCCGACACCCCACTGCCCTCCCTGGAGACGGCGGAGGGCTTCGCGGCCCACCGCGCGTGGGAGCGCACGCTGTTCACGGACCGCTGGTCGGTGGTCTCCTGGCCCGAGGAGTGCGGCGGCCGGGGCGCCTCCCTCCTCCAGTGGCTGATCTTCGAGGAGGAGTACTACGCGGCCGGCGCGCCCGCCCGGGTCAGTCAGAACGGCATCAACCTCCTGGCCCCGACCCTCTTCGAGCACGGCACACCCGAGCAGCGCGCCCGCGTCCTGCCGCCGATGGCGAGCGGCGAGGTCGTCTGGGCCCAGGCATGGTCCGAACCGGAAGCCGGATCCGATCTCGCCTCGCTGCGTTCGACGGCGCGACGGACCGACGGTGGCTGGCTGCTGTCCGGCCAGAAGACCTGGTCCTCCCGCGCCGCCTTCGCCGACCGCGCCTTCGGACTGTTCCGCAGCGACCGGCACACCCACAGACCCCACCAGGGACTGACGTACGTGATGTTCCCGCTGGACGCGGACGGCGTGACCGTACGCCCCATCGGGCGCCTGGACGGCAAGCCCGCCTTCGCCGAACTCTTCCTCGACGACGTCTTCGTGCCCGACGAGGACGTCATCGGCGAGGTGGGGCAGGGCTGGCGGGTCGCGATGAGCACGGCCGGCAACGAGCGCGGCCTCACCCTGCGCAGCCCCGGCCGCTTCACGGCCGCCGCCGACCGCCTCACCGCACTGTGGCGCACCACCGCCGACCCGTCCGACACGGCACTGCGCGACCGGGTCGCCGACGCGGTCATCGGCGCCCGCGCCTACCAGTTGTTCACCTACGCCCACGCCTCCCGCCTGGCGGCGGGCGGAGCGATCGGAGCGGAGTCGAGCCTGAACAAGGTCTTCTGGTCCGACCTGGACATCGCCCTGCACGAGACCGCCCTGGACCTCCTCGGCCCCTACGGCGAACTCGCCGACGCCGCCGCCGAGTCGCCCGCCCACGGCGCCTGGGCCGAGGGCCACACCTTCTCCCTGGCCGGACCGATCTACGCCGGCACCAACGAGATCCAGCGCGACATCATCGCCGAGCGGCTGCTCGGCCTGCCGAAGGGGCGCCGGTGATGCGGTTCCTTCTCGACGACCAACAGCGGGAGTTCGCCCGCTCACTGGACTGCATGTTGACGGCGGCCGGGACCCCCGCGGTCGTACGCGCCTGGTCGGCCGGAGACCATGGCCCCGGGCGTGCGCTGTGGGCGCGCCTGGCGGAGGCGGGTGTCTTCGCCCTGGCCGTTCCGGAGGAGTACGACGGGCTGGGTCCGCGACCCGTCGAACTCGCCGTCGCCTTCACCGAGTTGGGACGGCATGCGGTACCCGGTCCGCTCGTGGAGACGGTGGCCGCGGCCGCGCTGCTCGACCGCCTCGACGACGCGACGCTCGCCACGGACTGGCTGCCGGGCATCGCCTCCGGCAAGACCGCCGCCTCCCTGTGCCTGCTGACGCCCGACAGCCCGTACGCCCTCGACGCGGACGCCGCCGACGTGGTCCTCGTCGTGACCGGGGACGCCGTACGGGTGGCCGAGTCGGTGGGGCCCGCCCAGCCGTCGGCCGACCCGGCGCGCCGGCTGGCCCGGCCGCTCGGCGGAACGGTCCTGGCGCGGGGCCCGCACGTGTCGGCCGCCGCCGAGCGTGCCGCCGACATCGCGGCACTGGCCACCGCCGCGCAGGCCCTGGGACTCGGCCGGGCCCTGCTCGACCGCACGGTCGACCACGTGCGGCGGCGCACCCAGTTCGGCCGGCCGATCGGCTCCTTCCAGGCCGTGAAGCACCGCCTGGCGGACGTCCTGATCGCGTTGGAGTTCGCGCAGCCGCTCGTCCACGCGGCGGCGGTGGCTGTGGCGGCGGGGCGGCCGGACGGCGCCCGCGACATCGCGGCGGCGAAGGTGGCGGCGGGCGAAGCGGCCTACGGCGCCGCCCGCACGGCCCTGCACTGCCACGGTGCCCTCGGCTACACCGAGGAACTGGACCTGTCCCTGTGGATCCGCAAGGCCCGCCCCCTGCGCACCGCCTGGGGAACACCCGCGTCCTGCCGCGCCCGCGTCCTCCCGGGCTGACCGCACCCTTCAACGGCTGGCCGCCGCCACGGCAGACTCGGCCCGCGCGGAAGCGGTGGTGGCCCGCTCCACCCGTAACCGCCCGGCCGAGGACGGCATCGAGATCTCCTTCCGTACGCCGACTACTACCTGCTGGAAGGCATCATGCGGGTGCTGCGGCCGCGGGACGTCGACCGGGCGATCGACCTCTCCACAGTCTGATCCACGGTCTGACCGGTTTCTTCCGTCGCCTCGTGTGGCTGTGCGCGCCGCGGAAGTCGACAAAGATGCAAAGACGTCATGGGGTTTGCGTGTGCGGCGACCCTCCGCGCAGGTCGGCCGGCCGTGCTACGCGCATAGCGTTCCGCGCGTCGGCCGCACCACCTCTGCCGGCCTCGAAGAGGCACGGCTGACCAGGCCGTTTTCGGTCCGGCGCCCCTCATGGCGCACCACCTGGAACGGCTTGCGGAGGGGCCCGAACGCCGGTCGGCCCAGCGGACCGGGTGGTCTCACCCTTCCGCGATGCCCCGTCGGCTCCTACCATCCGGACGCGTATCCGAGCGCTGCCTGGGAACCAGCAGCGAAGGAAGCAGCACGACGACTCACCACGGCCGCGTGCCAGACGGGCCGGAGAAGGTGTGATGGGGACCGAATCGCGTGGAGGCGGCAAGCCGTCCTCCGAAGAGATCAAGGACTGCGAGGTCAGCTTTGACGGGGGCTTTGGTGATGTGACGGGAGCGCGCCTGAGCGCGGAGGAGTTTCTGACCACGCTGGCGCGGTCGTCACCGCCGGCGACACCCGAGTACCGTGACGACATATTGCTGGTGGTCGCCGAACTGGCCGCCAACGCGATCCAGTACGCTCCGGGCCCGTTCACGCTGACGATGCGCAGGGCGTTCGACGGCGTGCACGTGACGCTCAGCGACACGAGCACCAGCCCACCGGCACCGCGCCCCTTCCACCCCGGCACCGGCACGGGCGGCGGCATCGGCTGGTACCTGATCCACACACTGTGCGACCAGGTCAGCGTGGTGGTGCGGGAGGACGGCAAGGACGTCCACACGTTCCTGCCCTGGTGAGCGATCCGCCCGTGAGCCGCCCGGCCGGCGAGCCGGCGCTCACGTCAGCGGCACCAGCACGCTGACCGTCTTGCCGCCCTCCCGGCGGCGCTCGATGTGGATCTCCCGGGCCAGGCGGATGATCAGAGGCCATCCGTATCCGCTGCCCTCGTGTACGTGGGGCAGCGTGCCCGGCCCGAAGGCCGCGGCCGGGACGGTGTCGCTGTAGTCGTGCACGTCCAGCCTCACGCCCTCGGCCAGCAGGGTCACCTCGAATCCCGCGAGGCCGCGGCCGTGCCGGATGGCGTTGGTCACCAGTTCCGACACGACCAGCAGGAGATCCGTGACGGCTCTCTCACTCGCCGGCCCCGAGGGGGTACGCCAGTGCTCTGCCACGACCGACCGCACATAGCTGCGTGCCGTCGCCGCGCTGCTGATCGGGACCGGCCGGGTGCTCGCCGTCCCGCTGACTCCGGCCGGCCGGTGCTCCGCCGGCTTCACGGTTGCTCGTCAGCCGTCTGCGGGATGCCCATCACTTCCTGAGCATCGCAGGCGCGCATCAAGAGGACTGCGGCTCCGGTCACTTCACCATTCCTCGCACGCTGTCGTCTCCCACTCCTCGTCGTCCGGCCGTGTTCATGAGACGTTCATGATGCCTCGGCTACCCGCTCTCGCCCGAACCATGGGCAAGAGTGGCGTAGTAGGCACCGACGGCGGAAAGGTACTCGGGATCGAGGGTCTCGCGGTCGGTCCGGAAACGAGGGGCCGACCTGGCCTCCGCGCGGGTGCACGCCACGGTGATCACCCGGGTCTCGATGTCGATGCCGGTGACCGCGCCCGCCGGTATCAGCACACTCCTGCCGAACACCCAAGCGCCCGTGTCGACGACCAAGTGCCGCAGGGGAGGATCGTCGGCCTGACGGTCCACATGGCCGATGACCCCGTCGGTCGCCTGCACCGTGAACCCCGTCAGCGTCCGGCCCTCCTGGTGACCGCTCCCGGGAGCGTACGACCAGATTCCGTCCGTGCTCACAGCGCTTCCCTCCTCCTCGGGGCCGGCTCAGCCGACGGCCGCCGGCTGTTCCGCCGGGGGCTCGTCCAGGCCGGCGGCGAGCAGGCGGCGGGCCGTTGCCAGAGCCGTACTCGTCGACGAGCCTTCTCAGCATCGCCGGATGGGGCATCAGCATGCGTCCTCGCTCCTGGGTGAGGTGATCGTCATGACCGCCGTGGCCGAGACAGTCGGCCTGGACGGAACGGGACCGTCATCCGGTCCGGCCGTCGGGCGCGTCGCGTCCCGACCGTGTGCCCCGGTCGAGCGCCTGCTCGCGCACCTGGGCGCAGCACCGGCTGATGAGGCGTGAGACATGCATCTGGGAGATGCCCAGGCGGTCGGCGATGCGGCTTTGCGTCATGTCCTCGAAGAAGCGCATGTACAGGATGGCGCGTTCACGCTCGGGCAGGCGCCGCAGTCCTTCCTTCGCCGCCTCCCGGTCTATGACGACGTCGTACGCCTCGTCGCACGCTCCGATCGTGTCGGCGAGGCTGAAGCCGTCGTCGCTCGAGGACATCTCGGCGTCCAGGGACAGGGTGCTGAAGCTCTCCAGCGCCTCCAGACCGGCGTTGACCTCCTCCTCGGTGAGCCCGGCGTGGGCGGCGATCTCGGTGACCGACGGCGTGGCGCCGCTCGAACTCGCGGCGAGGTCGCGGCGCGCGATCCGTACCTTGTTGCGCAGCTCCTGGACGCGACGGGGCACCCTGAGGGCCCACATCCGGTCACGGAAATGCCGCTTGATCTCGCCCGTGATGGTGGGCACGGCGTAGCTTTCGAAGGCTCCTCGCCCGGGCTCGTAACGGTCGATCGCCTTCACCAGGCCCAGGGCCGCGACCTGGCGCAAATCCTCCAGCGACTCACCGCGGTTGCGGAACCGGCCGGCGATGCGGTGGGCCATGGGCAGCCACGCCTTGGTCAGTTCGTCGCGTACCGCGTCGCGCTCGGGCCCGTCCGGCAGGGCGGCCAGGCGGGTGAAGTCGGCCGCGGTGTCGGGGGCGTCGTCGTGGACGCGTCCGCCGGACACGCGGGGACGGGTGGAGATGTCGGAACCATGTGCGGACGTCTCAACCAGCATGCAGAACAGCTCCTGAACAGCGTTCTCAGGGAAATTGCCGTGGGAAACGGTGCACGGGGCAACTCGGGCCCCGGAGCGGTCACACCTGTAGCACCGGTGCGCCTCTGGTCCGAAGCACGAGAACCCGCATGCCCCGCGTCCTCGTCCGCAAACGAAGGCGAGCGCAAGAGAGGTGACACAAGGTTGCGCGCCGGTCGGGAAGTCCATGACGACGTGGCCGTGGCGATCGCGCCAAAGGGCGACTTCACGTCAGAACGCACGCCCATACCGGGTTCCCCGCGACAAAGAAGGAATGACCCGTGCGAGTCGGGGCACGCGGGGGGACGACAACAGGCATCGGCGATCGGGAGGGCGGCATGGCAGCCGTGACGGTGGCGCAGGCAACGGCCACGGCACAGGAGACGGTCACGACGGACGGGGCGGCGCTGCCGCAGATCGACGATCCGACGAAGGTGAGCCCCCAGGACGCGCGGGAGTTGTCGCGTCAGTTCTTCGACCGACTGGTCATGCTGGAAGAGGGCACGCACGAACACCAGTACGTCCGCAACACGCTGATCGAGATGAACCTGTCGCTCGTGCGGTACGCGGCCTCGCGCTTCCGCGCCCGCGGGGACTCGCTGGAGGACATCGTCCAGGTCGGGACCATCGGGCTCATCAAGGCCATCGACCGCTTCGAGGTGTCCCGGGAAGTCGAGTTCACCACGTTCGCCGTCCCGTACGTCGTCGGCGAGATCAAGCGCTTCTTCCGCGACACGAGCTGGGCGGTCCACGTCCCGCGCCGGCTCCAGGAGGCGCGCGCGGAACTGGCCAAGGCGACGGAGGAACTCAGCTCCCGGCTGGGCCGAACGCCGACCACCCGCGAGCTGTCGCAGCTGATGTCCCTGTCCGAGGAAGAGGTGATCGAGGCCCGCAAGGCCTCCAACTGCTACCAGTCCGCCTCCCTCGACGCGGCCGTCACCGGGGACGCCGAGAACGGCGAGTCGGTCCTGGCGGACCTCCTCGGGGAGGAGGACCCCGCGCTGGAACTCGTGGAGGACTTCCACTCGTTGGCGCCGCTGATCGCCGCACTGGACGAGCGTGAGCGCCGGATCGTCCATCTGCGCTTCGTCGAGGAGCTCACCCAGGCGCAGATCGCCGAGCGGATCGGCGTCTCCCAGATGCATGTCTCACGGCTCATCGGCCGCATCATCAAGCAGCTTCGCGCCGGGCTGCTGGAGCCCGGGGTGGCCTGAGCGGCCAGCAGTACAGCCTGAGCGGCAAAGCAGAAAGGCAGACTCAACAGGAGGTGCAACAGGTGGGCCGCGGCCGTAGGGCTGGTGGCCCACCGGCCCGTCCGGGGTGGGTCTGTCTCCCGTCCGGGTCCGTCCGGGTCCGTCCGGGGCGGCTTCCGTGTCAGATTCCGTCGACCGGGTGCCCGCACTCCGCCGGCAGGGGTATCACCGCGGTGACGCGCTTGCCGCCGGCCGGGAGGTCCGACACCAGCACGGCGCGCGACAGCCGACAGACGATCGGCCAGCCGCGGCCCCCACAGCGGTGTCGTCCGTGCCGGTCCACCGGGTTCCGCGCGACCGGCCGTCGCCGCTCCCGGTCGCTGACCGACAGATACAGGTCCTGGCCCACCACCTCGGCGTCGAAGTCGGTGACGCCGCCGCCGTGCAGCATCGCGTTGGTCGTCAGCTCCGACGCCACCAGCAACGCGTCCGAGAGTGTGTCCGGTGTGCATGCGGCGCCCCGGGCGCGCGCCTGCTCGGACAGCACCCGTCGCACGGCTCCGCGTGCCTCCGCCGGACTCAGGGGGCCGCGGCGCGTACCGCCCGCGGCGGCCGAGCCCCCGAGGGCGCCGGTCCGGTATGTCTCACTCATCCTTTCGCTCCCTGACAGAGGCGAGGGAACGGAGAACCCGCCGTACGTCCGTGGCGGACCGCGGTCGGGCCCGTTCTCCCCTCCCTCCTCCACTTCCCGTGATGCCTTCCACCTCTTCGCGTGACCAGTCGGCGAGCCGCCAAACCGCCCGCGGCCCCCGGACGCGCAAAAGCGGTCAGAAGCGTCACGGCGTACCGCTCCTCGCGTGAGCTCTGTGTGCTGGGTGGATTCGGGGGTAGGCGGGCGAACGCATCGAAGGGTGGGTCGACAGCGCGTCTCCTCGGGAGGGTCGACAGCGTGTTTCCTCGTTCCGCGATGCATTGAATCCGTCCGTCGGGGCACCCGTCCCGATCGCCAACGTCTGTGGGAGGTACTTGTGTCCGTTGCCCAGAATCCCTTGTCGATCAAGGTGGAACTGCCCCGGGAGGACGCCGTGCTGCTGACGGTCGAGGGCGACCTGGACATGGATACAGCGACCGAGTTGCAGCACCACCTCGCCAACCAGCTCCATCACGGCCGGCGGCACTTCCTGCTCGACATCGCCGGCGTTCCCTTCATGGACTCGTCCGGCATGAACATCGTCCTGCGGGCCTATCAGGAGGTGCGGGAGATCCCGGGCGGTGTGTATGTCATCTCGCCGACGCCCGCCGTCCGGCGGATCCTGGACCTCACCGGTGTGAGCATCACCGTCCCGATCGTGGGCAGTGTCGAGGAGGCGCTCGAAGTCGCGGACTCCGGACCTGCGGATCCCGGGCCGGTGACCCCGACGGACGAGTGAAGGCGGCTTCCCGGAGAGGCAGTTACAGACCGCGGACCGCACGCGGAGGGCCAACAGTTGCCGTTTGACAACTATGGCCATGAGGCAACAGAGTGAGCGAGTCAAGTGCGGGAGGGGTGTGGAACGTGCCGATCAGCAACGACGACAGCCCGCGTCGCCGGACGGCGGTGCGTACGCGGCCCCGCCCCCGCGCCGCGTCCTGGCGGGTCCGGGTTTCAGGCGGTCCTGGCATCGGAGACGTCCTCGCCCTCGTGGATCTCCGCGGACGCCGCCGCGCAGAACGCCTCCAGGCCCTCCAGCAGGGCGGTCCGCTTGGCGGCCGGCATCTGCTCCAGCACGGACTGCAGGGCCGCCTCGCGTCGTGCGCGCAGCTCGTCCAGGAAGGTCCGACCGCGCCGGCTCAGACGCAGACGCAGTTCCCGGCGGCTGGAGGCGCTCGGCCCGCGCTCCACGAAGCCCACCGCCTGGAGGCGGTCGCACAGCCGGCTGGTCGACGGCGGTGTGGAGCCGAGCGCCGCGGCGAGGGTGCGCAGGTTGATGCCGTCGCTGTGTTCCAGGATGAACAGCACGCGGATCTGCGAGGCGGACACCGGCGCCGTCGATGCCCGGCCCCACAGGACCTCCAGCAACTCGGCGGCCTCGGAGGTCACACGCCCCACCTCGTCCGGTCGCGGATGCGAGTAGGAGGAAGTCACGCTCCCACTCTTCCAGGCTTCACGGGCACTGTCAGCCCACCGGTTCGGACAATACGCGCACAGCGTTGAATACGGACAAGAAGGATCGACGGACGGCGTCCGCGGCAGGTTGGGGCGGGCGCCGTCACCGTGACGAGAATGGCGTATCCGACATCGTGAACAGATTCGTGGCAGCCGAGCGGGCGCTTCGCTCTGCGGCCCCGCACCAGCTGGTGGACGCGGTCCGAGAAGCACTGTGCGACGCCTACGCGGCGAAGACCGTCCAGCTCTACCTCGCCGACTACGGCGTCGCCACACTCCAGCCCGTGCGGCCGGCTCCGAGCCCGCAGGAGTCCGTGCCCGTGCACGGCAGCCCGGCCGGACGGGCGTTCGGATCCCAGGAGCCCTTCGTTGAGACGTCGACCGACGGCGAGGCCCGCCTGCACCTGCCGGTGACCGTGCGCGGCGACCGGCTCGGCGTCCTGACCGTCACCATGCCCTCCGACCGGGCCGCGGAGTGCCTGGACGAACTGGCCGAGGTGGCGCAGGTACTGGGGCACGAGGTGCTCGTCGCCGACCGCGACACCGACCTGTACCTCCGGGCACGCCGCACGGACCGGCTCACCCTGGCGGCGGAGATGCAGTGGCAACTGCTGCCGGGCCGGTCCTGCAGCCGCCCCGAGTACGCGCTCGGCGCCCAACTGGAGCCCGCCTACGCCATCTTCGGCGACAACTTCGACTGGTCCGCGAACGCCGACCGCCTCATGCTCTACATCACCAACGGCATGGGCGAGGGCATCGAGGCATCCCTCCTGACCACCCTGGGCATCAACGCGCTGCGCAACGCCCGGCGGGCCGGCCTGTCCATCGCGGACCAGGCGGCACTCGCCGACCAGGCCCTCTACGCCCAGTACCGCGGGCAGTCCCACCTGTCCGTGCTCCTGCTCGACCTCGACCTGCGCACGGGCCGGCTGCAGGTCGTCGACGCCGGCTCCCCGCAGATGCTGCGGCTGCGCGGCCGTACTGTGACGTCCGTGGACTTCGAGGAGCAGCTCCCCCTGGGCATGTTCGAGGAAACCGACTATGTCGCCCAGGAGTTCGACGTCGAGCCCGGTGACCGGCTCGTCTTCGCCAGCGACGGGGTGTACGCCGTCGCCGCGCCCGGCGGGGAGCGGTACGGGGAGCGCGCGCTGGCCAGGGCCATCGTGTCCACCAGTCTGCTGCCCGCGGCCGAGGTTCCCCGTGCCGTCCTGAGAGAGCTGTCCGGGCACCGCGGCACACCGGTGGCCGACGACGACGCGCTCGTGGTCTGTCTCGACTGGTTCGGGCCGCAGCAGGAGCCTTGACCGTGCAGTCCGGCGCTCCCCGGCGGTCGGGGCAGGGCCACAACGTAGGAGGAGGGAAGTACGTGCCGGAGCAGCGAGCGGCAGAACATCAGACGGACCCGGTGCAGGAGGTCGGTTCCTTCCTGCGGCAGCGACGGGAGCAGATCGCCCAGCGCTGGGCCGACGCGGCGCTGTTCCGCACCGTGTTCACCGTCTCCCGGGACGAGGCGGTGGAAGCCGGCCGGGTCGTGGTGGAGGCGCTGGCCGCGGTGGCCGCCTCGGGTCGCGTGGCGGACGCGGAGGCAGACGGGTTCGCGGTCGTGCGCGAGCAGTTGGCTCGTACGGCACAGGCCCGGGCCCGGGCCGGCGCCAGCATCGCGCAGATCTCGGCGGAGATGGACGCGCTGCGACCGCCCGTCACCGACCTCCTGCTCGACGAGCTCTCCGAGGCGCCCGCCCAGCACCTGCGGGAGTGCACGACGGCGCTCACCGTGCTCATGGGCACCCTGCGTCTGGTCATGCTGGAAGTGACGACGATCGCCGGGCAGGAACTCATCAACCGCCAGCGGCTGGAACTGCTGGAGATCGCCACCCCCGTGATCAAGCTGTGGGAGGGCATCGTCGCCGTACCGCTGATCGGCACGCTCGACAGCGCCCGCAGCCAGGTGGTGATGGAGACGCTGCTGGACGCCGTCGTCGAGCAGCACGCCCGTATCGCGATCCTGGACATCACCGGAGTGCCGACGGTCGACTCCCTGGTGGCGCAGCACCTGATGAAGACGGTGGCGGCCGCGCGGCTGATGGGCGCGGAGTGCATAGTCTCCGGCATCCGGCCGGCCATCGCGCAGACCATCGTCCACCTCGGCATCGACCTGAGCTCGGTGCTCACACGCGCCAGTCTCGCGGACGCCCTGGCCTACGCCCTCCAGCAGCAGGGCGCGCACATCGTGCCCAACCCCGACTCGGCCGCGGAGCTCCGGTGACCGGCGCGTCCCTCTCCTCGTACGAAGGACACGTCCCCGTACTCCGGCTCGGCGGGGTCCTCCTGGTGACCCTGCAGGGCGACCTGTACGACAGCACGGCGGAACAGCTCCAGCAGGACATCGGCGAGACCGTCTCCGACAGCGCGGTCACCGGTGTGGTCATCGACCTGTCCGGGGTCGAGATCGTCGACTCCTTCATGGGGAGGGTGCTCAGCGACGTCGCGGCCATGACCAAGCTGCTGGCGGCTCAGACCGTGGTGGCGGGCATGCGCCCGGCGGTGGCCATCACGCTGGTGGAACTCGGCCTCACCCTGCCGGGGCTGCGCACCGCCCTCAACACCGAGGAGGCCCTGCACCTGCTCGGGGCCGAGGTGTCGGCCGTGCCCCGGGGCGGGCGAGCACGCCGGGAGAGCCTGTGACCCACAGCACCGGCAGTGTCTCCGCCTGCCTGCCGATCCACTCGGACCTCGATCTGGTGCGAGTGCGGCAGCATGTGCGGCAGATGACCGCCCACCTCGGGTTCGGTCTGGTGGAGCAGACCAAACTCGTCACCGCCGCCAGTGAGCTGGCGCGCAACGCCCTCGTCCACGGCGGCGGGGGCCAGATGGAGTGCACGCCGGTCACCAGCGGCGGAGTCCAGGGGCTGCGTCTCGTCTTCAGCGACGAGGGCCCCGGCATCGCGGACCTGGACCAGGCCCTGCGCGACGGCTACACCTCCGGTGAGGGGCTCGGGATGGGGCTGGGCGGTGCCCGGCGCCTGGTCCACGAGTTCGCCGTCGACAGCCGTCGCGGCATGGGCACCACCGTTACGGTGACGTCATGGACGTCCCGGCCGCCCCGTCCGCGCGAGGCGCCCTGATGCCGCGCGTCTGGGAGGTGCCGGTGCACGACTCGACCCGGCTGCGCGACGTCCGGGTGGCGGCCGCCGACGCGGCACATCACGCCGGGCTGGCCGGGGACAGGGTCGCCGCCGCCGAACTCGTGGCCACGGAGCTGGCCACGAACCTGTTGAAGCACGCCGGTGGCGGACGGATACTGCTCGATCTCGTGGGTCCACCGTGTCCCGCCTACGGCGACGAGAGGACGTCCATGGTGCAGATCATGGCCGTCGACCACGGGCCGGGCATACCCGACACCGCCGCCGCGCTGCGCGACGGCTACTCGACGACCGCCTCCCTCGGCGCGGGCCTCGGCACCTGTCTGCGCACGGCCGACGACTTCGGCCTGCACGGCGCACCCGGGCGGGGAACGATCGTCATGGCCAGGATCGCCTCCCGCCCGAAGCGCGACGCCGCGGGTCCGCAGACCGTGCCGCTCCCGGTACGGGCCGGCGGGGTCAACGTCCCTTTCGCGGGCGTGGAGTTCTCCGGTGACGCCTGGACCTGCGTGCGCACCGGCGACCGCGTGACCCTGATGCTGGCCGACGGCCTCGGCCACGGCCCCCAGGCGGCCCGTGCCTCCTCGGCGGCGGTGGAGACGGTGCGGTCCTCCCCGCACCTGCCGCCGCCGGACCTGCTGCGGCGGCTGCACGCCGCCCTGCGCGCCACCCGGGGCGCGGCCGTGGCCGTGGCCCAGCTCGATCTCGGCGCCGGTCAGCTGTACTTCGCGGGAGTCGGCAATGTCGGTGCCCGGCTGCGCCGCGGCGACAGCTGGCAGGGGCTGGTCTCGCGCCCCGGCATCGTCGGCGCCCACCTCCCCGTGCACCTGCCGCAGCAACGGCAGACCTGGACGGACGACTGCCTCCTCGTCCTGCACACCGACGGACTGCCCAGCCGCTGGAGTCCCGGCCCGGCCGTCCACACCCCCTCGTCCCTCGACCCCGCCGTGACCGCCGCCTCGATCGTGCGGGACGCCAGCAGCCCCGCCCGGCCGGTGCGCGACGACACCGCCGTCGTCGTGCTGAGCCCCTTCCCCTGGGACCGCTCCTCATGACCCGCACCTGGTACGTCCGCACCATCACCGACGCCGCGCAGGCCCGTATCGTCACGGCCCGGCTGGCCGCCGCGTGCGGAGTGACCACCGTCGAGCGCACCCGCCTGGTGACCGCGCTCACCGCGCAGCTGCGGCAGTGCCTCACCAAGGGCGGCGCCTGGCGGGTCGGCGTGGAAACGGTCATGTCGCCCGCCGGGGGCGACTTCCGCGTCGAGGTGGCGCCCGCCAGGCGCCGGCCGGAGGACCGGCAGCCTCCGTGGCGGGTGTCGGTCCCCTGTGCCGAGGACGCGGACGTCTCCGGCGCCGAGCACGCCGACGACGACCCGGCGACGCTGGCCGAGGCCCTGTTCGGTGCCGACGAGGACGCGGCGCTGCTGCTGGAGCGGCTCGACGAGCAGGAGGCGCTGGTCGCCTTCCACCGCGAGGAACTGCACCAGACCAACCAGGGCGTACTGGCGCTGCACGCCGAACTGGACGCCGCGGGACGTACTCAGCGCGAGCTGTTCGCCGCCGAGCAGAAGGCCCGCAAGGAGGCGGAGAACGCCCGCGGCCGGCTGACCTTCCTGGCCGACGCCAGCGCCGCCCTGACGGCCTCCCTGAACCACGAGGCCATCGTGCGGCTGCTCCCCGCCCTGCTGGTCCCACGGTATGCGCGCACCGTCGACGTCTGGCTGTTCGACGGCGCGGACGAGGCCCAGCGCAGCGGTCCGCACCCGGCCGCCGCCGTCCTCGCCGCCCGCCGCGGCCGCCCCCAGTACGCCGCCGACCACCCCGGCGGTCTGCCCGGCGTCGACGACCAGCCGCCCTCGGCCCTCGACCCCGGCCGGCCCCTGCTGTGCATCCCCCTGCTCACCCGCCGGGCGTCACAAGGCGTCCTCACGCTGTCGCCGCCCGACGAGCGCTGGGACGCGGACGACGCCGTCATGCTGATCGAGCTGACCCGGCGGGCCAGCATCGCCCTGGAGAACGCCAGGCGCTTCGAGCACAACCGGGACATCGCCGAGACGCTGCAACGCGCCCTGCTCACCGACCTGCCCACCACACCGGGTCTGAGCCTGGCGGCGCGCTACCTCCCGGCCACCCGGGGTCTGAACATCGGCGGTGACTGGTACGACGCCTTCCGCCAGCCCGACGGCAGTCTCATCACCGTCGTCGGCGACGTCACGGGGCACGGGCTGCACGCCGCGGTGATGATGAGTCAGCTGCGCACCGCCCTGCGCGCCTACGCCGTGGACGGCAGCAGTCCGGGCCAGCTGCTGACGCGGTTGCACCAGTTCCTGCACCGGCTGCGCCTCGACCTCTACGCCACGGCGGTCATCGCCCGCTTCCATCCGGACGACCCCACGCTCACCTGGGCCGCCGCCGGTCATCCGCCACCGGTGCTGCGCACCGCCGACGGCCAGGTGGAGACGCTCGACGCCAAACCCGGCGCGATGCTCGGCATCCCGCTGAAGCAGGAGATCCGCGACCACACGGTGCCGCTCCCGCCCGGATCGACGCTGGCGCTGTACACCGACGGGCTGGTGGAGCGCCGCGCCCGGGGGATCGACCCCGGTATCCAGCGCCTCGCCGAGGTGCTGGGCGAGTTCCGGGCGACCGAACTCGACGAGGATCTGGAAGGGTCGGCCGACCGGCTCCTGCACCCGCTGCTGCACGACTCCGAACACGACGACGACGTCTGCCTGTTGCTCTGCCATGTGCACGGCGGCGCGCGGCGGCAAGGTACGCCGCGGCCCTGAGCGGCGCGTTCAGCGCTCGCCGCCGGCCTCCGCGCCGGGCTCGGTGTCGGGGTCGTGCTCGCGGTCCTGCTCGGAGCCGGGCTCGGAGCCCGGCTCGGCGGGGAGTCTCCCCTCGTGAAAGGCGCGCAGCATCTGTTCGAGCCGCACGCGCTGGGCGGGGGGAACCCCCTCGAAGGCGGTGGCCAGGTGCAGGGACAGCCGCTCGGTGACGTCCCCCAGGAACCGCTGCCCCTGGGCGGTCACCTCCAGGCGTATCTCGCGCCGGTCGTCGGGCTGCACGCGCCGCCGGAGCAGCCCGGCGGCTTCCAGCCGGTCGCAGAGCCGGCTGGCGGTGGGCAGCCCGATGCGCAGATGCTCGGCCAGGGCGGTGACGTTGAGCGTGGGCTGACGCCGCACGGCCCGCAGGGCGCGTACCTGGCGCGGCGGCAGACGCGGCCGGACGTCCTCGACGGCCGAGAACCACAGCGCCACCAGGTTCTCCACGGCTTCGACCACCTGCCGGCCGACGGCATCGGAAGGGATCTCGGGATCATGTTCCCGCCGCATGGCCCTCATCCTCCGAAGGCCGCTGTCGATTCCCCACCGGAGCGCCCGGACAGCCTCACAGCGATACCCACGAACACTTCTCTCTCGGTCGACTCCCGCCTGGGCTCCATCAGTGCAGGGCCCTACCCGAAGCGGCGGAGACTACACAGCCACGAGGGCGACGTCCCCGAGATCCCCACGCCGACCGTGTGCCGAACGCGCCTCGGCCCGGATCAGGCGTGCTCGCCGTGGCGTTCCGGCGCCGACGGTGACCGCGTCCGGGCCGAGCGCGCCGAGGTCGATGGAGACGTGCTCGGCGGGGTGGCGCAGGGCGTACGAGGCGGCGTACCGGCGTACGGCGGGCAGGAACCGGGGACCGAGTTGCAGCCCCGCCCAACCGCCGATGAGGATGCGCTCCGGTTCGAAGAGGTTGATCAGGTCGGACAGGCCGGCCCCCACGTACTCGGCGGCCTCCTCCAGGACGGCGCGTGCCACGGGGTCGGCTTCGCTGCCGTCGGCCGGATGGGCCGCGCCCAGCATCGCGGTCAGCGCCGTCTCCTCGTCGGTGCCCTCCGGCGGGTGCCCGCCCTCCTCGCGCCAGCGGTCGAGGAGCGCCTCCGCGCCCGCGTAGGCGTCGAGGCAGCCCAGGGCGCCGCAACGGCACCGGCGCCCCCTGAGCCGTACCGTCAGATGCCCCCACTCGACGGAACGGCGTCCCAGCCGATCGTCTGACCGTGGACCACGGCCCCCTGGTCAGGGGTGCGGGTCACGATGCCGGGGACGCCGATGCCGACGCCCAGCAGCCGCTCGGGGGGGATGCCGGTCGCGGCGAGGACCTCGGCGACGCCGTCGCGGATGTGGCCGACGACGACCTCGACGTCATAGCCCTGCCGCGCCAAGGGCCGTTCGGTGCGGGCGAGTTCGGTGAGGGTGAGGTCGAACAGCTCGACGCGTACGCGGGTCTCGCCGACGTCCACGCCGATCATGTGTCCGCTGGCGGGGGCGACGCGCAGCAGGATGCGGGGGCGGCCGCCGTCGGACTCCACGGTGCCGGCCTCCTCGACCAGTCCGTCGGCGACCAGCTCCGCGACGACGTTGCTGACGGAACCGCCGCTCAGCCCGGTGGCCGGGCCCAGCTCGAAGCGGCTCATCGGCCCGTCGAAATACAACCGTTGCAGCACGACGGTGCGGTTGCCCCGTCACAGGGCGAGGGCGGCTGACAGGCGGCCGGGAATCGTCACTCCGGCACGCTTGTTGTCGTACGGCATGACGACTCATGATCGACTCGCTGATGTGCTGCACTACACCGCGTTCTCGTCCCACCCGGACGGTGGCAACCCGGCGGGGGTGGTGCTGGACGCCTCAGGTCTCGACGACACCGCGATGTCGGCGATCGCTGCCGAGTTGGGGTACAGCGAGTCCGCGTTCCTGACCGGTCCGCCCGAGGGGCTGGGCGGGGCGCCCGGGCGTGCCTTCACCATCCGTTACTTCAGTCCGCAGGCGGAGGTGCCGTTCTGCGGCCACGCCACCATCGCCGCCGCCGTGGCGCTGGCCGAGCGGATCGGTCCGGGCGACCTGGTCTTCGCCACCCGCGCAGGCACGGTGCCGGTGACGGTCACGGGCGAGGCGGACGGTACGCTCCGGGCGACCCTGACGAGCGTGGCGCCCCGGATCGAGGAGATCGCCCCGGAGGAACTGGCCGAGGCCCTGGCGGCGTTGGGCTGGCCGTCGACCGACCTGGATCCGCGGTTGCCGGCCCGCATCGCCTTCGCCGGTGCCCGGCATCTGGTGCTGGGTGCCGGAAGCCGGGAACGGCTCGCGGACCTGTCGTACGACTTCGAGCGGCTCGCCGCCCTGATGCGGAAGCTGGACCTGACGACGGTGCAGTTGGTGTGGCGCGCAGCGGACACCGTCTTCCACGTCCGTGACCCGTTCCCGGTCGGCGGTGTCGTCGAGGACCCGGCCACCGGTGCCGCGGCCGCGGCGTTCGGGGCGTACGCGCGTGAACTCGCCCTGGTGCCCCCGGAGTCGGTCCTCACCCTGCACCAGGGCGAGGACATGGGCAGGCCCAGTCTGCTGACCGTGACCCTGCACGCCGGCGACCCGAAGGTCCGGGTGAGCGGCGCGGGTACGCGGATGACTCGGTGACCGAGGCGTTCCCACGGGTGTCGCCGGCCCGCTGAGCGTTGCCGCCCGCGACGACCGGCAGACGCGCTCGTCATGAGCGGTGTGCGCTCCCACGACCCCGGAAGCGCTACGGACGACGCCGGGTGAACCGGGCCGGGAGCACGCGCGGCTCCCGGCCCGGTCCGTCGGTCACATCCCGTCGCGGACCATGGCGGCGACGATCCGGACGTGGCGGTCGGCCGCCGTGTTCGAGAACTCGTTGTCGTAGTTCAGGCCGTAGGGCCAGAAGTGCTGGCCGCCGGTGGAGATCTTGGCCCCGGGGCCGTCGTACTGCTTGACGAGTGCCGTGGCCTGGGCGCCGGTCCAGGTGCCGCTGCCGCCGAGGCGGGACCAGCCCGCGCTCAGTCCCACGCCGACGGTGTGGGAGATCTCGTGCAGGGCCGTCCGCTCGTTCATGTAGCTGCGGTTGCTGCCGAAGCGGATGGTCCCGTTCATGTTGGCGTCGGCGGTGGGCACGCCCGGTACGTACCGGACGGTGATGGACTTGCCCAGGTCGCTGAGGTTGTTGTAGCGGGCCACCGCCGCGTTCATGGCCCTGGTGATGAGGTCGTAGGCCGTGCGCTGGTCCTGGGTGGGGTTGCTCGCCCGTTCCAGGGTCCAGGTGATGCTGGCTGCCTTGACCTGCGCCTGCGATGCCGGTGCGGTCTGCGGGATGGCCTGTGCGACGCCCGGGCCCGCCAGCAGGGCGGCCGCCAGAGCGGCCACGACCGCCTTGTTGCGCCGGGATATGGGCGTGCGCCGAGTGGGCACCGGGGCTCGTCGTGCGCTCATGGGGGGAGTCCTCCTGTGTGTGGGGGGTGGGCCGTCGCATGTGGGGGCGACGGTCGATCAGTCCGTCCGCTGAGCGTGCGGACGGAAAGGCCGTGGCGGTGGCGCTGGCGGTGCAGGTCCCCGGCCCGGGCCGGGGGAGGGGGCGGTCGTTCAGGCGCCGATCTTTCCGACGCCCACGCCGGCCCGTACGAGCGCGGGCACGTCGGCCGTGCGGTCCAGCGTGTAGGAGTAGTACGTGCGCGGTTCGACCACGGTCCCGTTGGTCTCACAGGCGCCGGCACCGTTGAAGACGTTGCCGCGCTGCACCAGCCGGCCTGGTCCCGACTCGTCGTAGCCGCTCGCCGAGTAGCAGGGGTGGGGGACGCTCTCGAAGTAGTTGCCCTCGACCAGCACTCCCGCGTTCATGGTCGACGCGACGCCGTAGATCGCGTTGCCTTTGTAGTAGTTGTTGTAGACGTGCACCGGCTCGCCGAACCGCACCCGCGGATGCCGCTGCTGGGAGCCGTCGAAGAAGTTGTGGTGGATGGACACCCTCAACTTGCCGGCGTCCTGGCCGCTGTTGGAGTCGGAGTGGCCGAGCAGCATGCTCTTGTCGGTCTTGTTGAACCAGTTCCACGACACGGTGACGTACTGGGAGCCGCGGACGACGTCGATCGCCCCGTCCGTGGAGCCGACGAACTCGTTGTGGTCGATCCAGATGTGATGGGACTCCTGGCCGACGTTGACGGCGTCGTCCTCGGCGTTCGTGAACCTGATGTTCCGCACGATGACGTTGTAGGAGCGGTAGAAGTCCAGGCCGCCGCCGTTGATGACGGCCGAGGAACCGACGCCGACGATCGTCTTGTTGGGGCGCACGCCTTGCTTGCTGGTGATGTCGATCGTGCCCTGGACCCGGATGATCAGCGGGCCCGTCGTGTCGATGTACTCCAGGAACTGCTCGGTGGTGGTGGCGGTCACGGTCCGGCCGCCGGCTCCACCGGTGGTGCCGTTCTGGCCGAGCGCGTTGACGGCGGCGAAGCCGGTGGGCGACGTCTCCGCCAGGGGTACCGGCGCCCTCTCGGCGGCGCTGCCGGCCGGCATGGTCACCGCGCCGAGCAGCAGGGCGAGTGTCAGAGCGGGAACGCCGCGTGCGGCGCGATACGACGACCTCATGGTGTTCCTCCCGGGGCGAAGGGGCGGATCTTGGTGGGTCGTGCGGGGGCACGGGGGACGGCAGAGATGGAAAGCGCTTTCCAAGGTGTCCCGGATGGTAATCAGATGTCTTGAGCATGTCAACGACATGCGAGACGCTCACACGACGAGTACCTGCCGGCCCATCGGCAGGCCGAGGCGGGGGAGAGGTTCGCCGCGCTGTCGGCCCTCTTCGATTCGTCGACGTTCCGGCACTTCGACACGGGGCGTGACCGGGACCCAGGCGCCGGAGCGCTTGAGGAACACGCGGGTGTGCCGCGCTCCCGCCGTCACCCGCACGGCGCCCTTCGCACCGGACGCCACGTCCGTCATCGGCACGGACCGGACCCGGGCGAGGTCGGCGGCGTCGGCACGCCCGTTGACCTTGGCGTCGGAAGCGTCGTTGCAGGAGGCCAGCTCGGCGTCGGACAGGGGGCTGCCGCCCGGCCCGGTGACCGGGCAACGCCGGGTGTCGTCGTCGACGTTGGGCAGGTAGAGCGCCCCGCGGCCGGTGGACCAGCCGTCCTCACCGGCCGAGTCGGAGGCGCCGCTGACGTCGACCCGGCCGTCGCGGTCGACGTCAGCGCGCAGGTCGGCCACGGCAGCCGGCGGCGCCCACGGCGAGAGTTCCTGCCCGGGTTACGACTCAAGGCACGTACGGCGCACGGGAGTTCCGGGCGGTCGACGTACGACCGTGATCCGTATGTGATCAGTACGCCGTAGTCTCTGGCCGACCGGGGGATTCACGTGATGCGCGATCAGGCGGGGGACAGGACATGGAATACCGGCGTGCGGCGATACCGGCCGTGATCGGAGGGGTGCTCCTCACGGCGCTGCTGTGGTGGGCGGGGGCGAGCGCGAACGCGCTGCACCTGCCGGGCACGTCCGGCGTGCTCGGTGGCCGGGTCGCCGCCGAACTCGAACACTGGCTCACCCCTTGGTCGTACGACCCTCCGAACTCGGTTCGGTTCGGCACCGGGGTGATCGGGGAGATCGGTGAGCCGGCCGGGACCGACGGCTCTCGCTACCTCGCGCTGTACGAGACCGCGCTGCAGATCCGGTTCGTCGCGGTCTTCGCCTTCTTCGTGCCCGGGGCGCTGCTCCTGGTCCGCAGGCTGCCCCCGGTGAACGGCCGGACGGCCGCCACGCTCCTCGCGGTGTGGGCCTGGGGCCTGGTCGCCGGGACCCTGGCGGTGACCGTCTCCGCGCCGTGGCTGATCGCCGCGTACGGGCACGGCAGTTACCGCTTCCTGCCGCAGCTGGCGAGCGCGATCGCCGCCGGCCGGCAGATCGTCGTGGTGACCGCGCTGGTCGCGGCGGTGGGAACGGTGCTCGCGGCGCGGGTCACCGTCAAGGGCGCCGGTCCGCTGCCGCGCCGGAACGTCCCCGCGCGCGCCGCCCGCCTGGCCGCCACCGTCGGAACCGCGGTCATCGCGCTGTCCCTTGTGGTCCTCTCGTACCAGTCGGTGGCCGCCGCCATCCAGACGGCCGCCACGGGCGGCGGGACGCTCGCCGAACCGGGAGACCTGCTGCGCCAGTGGCTGCTGCTCGGCGCCTGGGCGGGCCCGGCCGGCGCCCCGTTCGGCGACTGGCTCCTGTACCGCGCGGCCGACGTGCTGCTGCTCGCGGTGGTGTGGTGGGCACTGCGGACGCTGCCCGGACTGCTCACCCGAGTCACCGTCCCGGCGATGGCGGCGGGCACGGTCTGCGCGACCGTCCTCGCACTGATGGCCGGCCAGGTGGTGCGGGTGGTCACCGACGGGGCGAGCCTGCGCTGGGACCTGATGTATCTGTCGTCCGCCATCGGCGGCGGCGTCCCGGCCGCCCTGACCTGGGGGCTGATCGCGGGAGTCGCGGCCGCGGTGACCCTGCGGGCGACGGCCGGCGGGGCGGAGGGCGCCGAAGCGCCGGCTCCTGCCCAGGCGCCCGCGGGATCAGGGGCGGCGCGACAGCAGTCGTGATCCGCGCCGCCCTCTCTCGAACTCCAGCCACGCCAGGTCGGCCACTTTGATCACGGGGTTCCGGGACCGCCCCGGGGTGCGAGCCGCGGACTGTGCCGAGGGGGGTTTCGGACAGGACACCGGCGCCGGCATCCAGGCGATCGCGGAGCGCGCGGACGTCGGCTTCGGCCTTCTACCACCACTTCGAGTCGAGGGCGGAACTGTTCGACGCGGCGGTCAGGGCCGCCCTCGAGGAACTCGGCCGCACCTTCGACGAGCGCCTGGAGGGCATCGACGACCCCGCGGAACTCGTCGCGGGGGGGCTTCCGCCTCAGCGCGCGCCTGGCCGCCTCGCGGCCCGAGCTGATGCAGGTGCTGCGCCACCGCGGACTCGGCCCCATCCACTCCGAGTCCGGCCTGGCTGCGCGCGCTCTGCGCGACCTGGAGGTCGGCATCGCCTCCGGCCGTTTCACCATCGCCGACCCGCCGGCCGCACGGACCGCCCTCGGCGGCTCCCTGCTCGCGCTGCTGGAGCTGAGGTTCGCCCGGCCGGAACACGACGGCGACGAGGCCGCGTCCCACCTGGCCGAGATGCTGCTCCGGATGCTCGGTGTCCCACCGGACGAGGCGCGCGACGTCGCCCGGCGTCCACTGCCCGACCTGGGCTGACGCGGGCCGGGCCGAGCGGCTCCCGGCAGCTGAGCACCTGGCGTCTCGGTGACCTGGGCTTCCCCGTGGAGCTGGTGGTCACGGGGGGACGCGGCACACCCGGCACGGCAGGACGGTCGGTCTGGGCGGAGTCGAACGAGACCGCCGGGATGCGGACGTTCGCCTCCGCCTGGCGCACGCGGACGTCGCTGAGCGTGATGCCGGCCCTCAGGACCAGCCGAAACGGCGGTCCACCAGTGCCGTGAACTCCTCCAGCGTCAGTTCCCGGTCCCCGTTCTGGTCGGCGGCGTCGAACAGCGCCGAGGAGGCGTCCTCGTCCCCCAGAGCCCAGAACGGCAGATCTCCCGACGCGGCCAGCGACGGGCCCTTCGTCCGCAAGGCGGTGATCACCTCGACGCGGCTCAGGGTCCCGTTCTTGTCGAGGTCGAGCGCCTCGAACAGCTTCCGGGCCTTGTCGCTCATCGTGTCACCCTCGTTCCTCTCGGCAGTCGGGTCGCCCGCCGCACTCGCAGTTAATGACGCCTGCGCCAGTTCCCAGGTTCCCTCTTCCGGCCGACGACCGGCGCGCGGTCGGCCATCAGGTCGACGAGCACGTGGATCCGTTCAGCGTGAAGGCCGCGGGGCTCGGGTTCGCACCGCCGACGGCGGCCGTGAAGCCCACGGTGGCCGAGCCCGCCGGCGCGATCGTCGCCGTGTACGGCGCCGAGGTGACGGTGACCGCGGAGCCGCTCTGCGTGGCGGTGCCGCCCCACAGGTCGCTGATGCGCTGACCGCCGGGGAAGGTCCAGCGCAGCGTCCAGCCGTCGATCGCCGAGCTGCCGGTGTTGCGCAGGACGATCTCGCCCTGGAAGCCGCCGGGCCACTCGTTCGTCACCCGGTAGGTGACCCCGCACGTCGTCGGCGCACCGCCGGAGGTCGTGGTCACGGTCACCCTGCCGGAGCGCTGCGAACGGTTCCCCGCGGCGTCGCGGGCGTAGACGGCGAAGGTGCGGGCGGTGGCCGGAGCCAGGCCGGAGACGGTGGCGGAGGTACCGGTCGTGGTGGTGGTCGCGGTCTCCGTCCCGCCGCTGACGCGGACCACGTCGTAGCCGGTGACGCCGTTCGCGTCGCTGGATGCCGCCCAGCCGAGGGTGACGGATGACGACGTCGGCGGAGGACGCGGTCGAGCAGGCGTGCGCGGCGGTACGGCTGGCGGTGCGGGAACGGCGTACCGTCCTGCTCAACCTCCCCCTGCCGGTGCAGACACAGGATGTACCCGACGGCGCCCTGGCGCGGGCCGCCCCACCGCCGCGGCGGGCCGCGGTCGAACCGCACCCGGACGAGGTCACCGCCCTGTCCCGGCTGCTCGAACAGGCCCGACGGCCCGTCTTCATGGCCGGCCGGGATTCACGGACCAGGCTGCCGCGAAGCCCTGGAGGAGCTCGCCGAACGACACGGCGCGCTGCTGGCGACCTCGGCCGTCGCCCACGGCCTCTTCCACGGCAATCCCTGGTCCCTGGGCATCTCCGGCGGTTTCGCCTCGCCCCTGGCCTCCGAGCTGGTCCAGGGAGCGGACCTGATCGTCGGCTGGGGGTGCGCCCTGAACATGTGGACGATGCGGCACGGCCGCCTCATCGGCGCCGACGCGACCGTCGTACAGGTCGACGACGAGCCGTCGGCACTCGGCGCGCACCGGCCGGTGCACCTCGACGTCACCGGCGACGTCCGGCTCACCGCGCGCAGGCTGTGCGAGCGGGGCGGCGAGCGGAGGCAGGGCTACCGCACGCGGGAGGCCGGCCCGGCCCTCGCCGCGCGGGTGCGGCTGCGGGACGTGCCGTACGAGGACACGAGCACCCGGGAGCGCATCGACCCGCGGACGCTGAGCATCGCCCTCGACGACATCCTGCCCGCTCAGCGGGTGGTCGGCGTGGACTCCGGCAACTTCATGGGCTACCCGAGCGCGTACTGGTCGGTGCCGGACGAGAAGGGCTTCTGCTTCACGCAGGCGTTCCAGTCGATCGGGCTGGGGCCGGCGACCACGATCGGGGCGGCGCTGGCGCGGCCGGACCGGCTGCCCGTGGCCGCGCTCGGGGACGGCGGCGCGCTGATGAGCGCCGTCGAACTCGACACGGTGCGGCGGCTCGGACTGCCGATGGTGGTCGTCGTGTACGACGACGAGGGCTACGGGGCCGAGGTGCACCACTTCGGTTCCGAGGGGCATCCGCTCGACACCGTCCGCTTCCCGCCGACGGACATCGCCGCCGTGGGGCGGTGACACGGCTTCGAGGCGGTGACCGTGCGGACGCGGGCCGACCTGAAGGCCGTCGCGGACTGGGTGGCCGGTCCGCGGTCCGCGCCGCTGCTCGTCGACGCCAAGGTGGTCGCGGACCACGGGTCCTGGTGGCTGGAGGAGGCGTTCCGCGGCCAGTGAGCCGAGCGTCCCGGGGCGCCTCGAAGCGGGTCCGGCCCGCCGGCCTCACCTGCGCGAGAGCGCGGTGGCGGCGGGCGGGCCGGATCCCTCGGATCAGACCGCCGGGGCCGGGAAGGTCGGGTACTCCACCCCGGAGACGTGCTGGACGACGCGGATCACCTGGCACGAGTAGCCGAACTCGTTGTCGTACCAGAGGTAGAGGATCGCGTTGTCGCCCTCCACCTTGAGCGCGCCGGCGTCGACGATCGAGGCGTGGCGCGAGCCGATGAAGTCGCTGGAGACCGCGTCGGGGGCCGAGATGAAGTCGATCTGGCGGCGCAGCGGCGAGGTCAGCGAGACGTCACGCAGGTAGTCCAGGACCTCCGCACGGCTGGTCTCGCGTGCGAGCTGGAGGTTGAGGATCGCTATCGAGACGTCCGGCACCGGGACCCGGATCGAGCTGCCGGAGATCTTCGCCTTGAGGTCGGGCAGCGCCTTGGCGACCGCCGAGGCGGCGCCGGTCTCGGTGATGACCATGTTCAGCGGCGCGCTGCGACCACGGCGCTCGGACTTGTGGTAATTGTCCAGCAGGTTCTGGTCGTTGGTGAACGAGTGGACGGTCTCCACGTGCCCGCGCAGCACACCGAACTCGTCGTCCATCGCCTTCAGCGGCGGGACTATGGCGTTGGTGGTGCAGGAGGCGCAGGACAGGATCTGCTCGTCCGGCTTGATCGTGTCGTGGTTGACGCCGTGCACGATGTTCGGGACGTCGCCCTTGCCGGGCGCGGTCAGGACGACCTTGTCGACGCCGGGACGCAGGTGCTTGGACAGGCCCTCGCGGTCGCGCCACTTGCCGGTGTTGTCGATGAGGATGGCGTTCTTGATGCCGTACGCCGTGTAGTCGACCTCGGACGGGTCGTTCGCGTAGATCACCTTGATCGCGTTGCCGTTGGCGAAGATCGTGCCGCTCGCCTCGTCGACGGTGATCGTGCCCTGGAACTGGCCGTGGATGGAGTCACGGCGCAGCAGCGAGGCGCGCTTGACGAGATCCTCGTCGGCCCGGCCACCGCCGCCCCGGACGACGATGGCCCGCAGCCGCAGCCCGTTGCCCGAGCCGGCCTTCTCGATCAGCAGGCGGGCCACGAGGCGGCCGATGCGGCCGAAGCCGTAGAGGACGACGTCGCGTCCCTCGCCGCCCTCGATCTTGTTGGCGCCGGTGGCACCGGCGACGGCCTCGGCGGTGAAGTCCGCCACGGACAGACCGCGGTCGTCGGTCTTGTACGTCGCGGCCAGCATGCCGATGTCGATCTGCGACGGACCGAGGTCGAGCACGGTCAGGGCCTGCAGGAACGGCAGCGTCTCGGTGACCGAGAGCTCCTCACCGGCGATCTGCCGGGCGAACCGGTGGGTCTTGAGGATGCTGACCACCGACTTGTTCACCAAGGAGCGGCTGTGGAGGAGGACGGTGACGTCCCGCTCCCGGTGCAGCTTCCCGATGAGCGGGATCATCGACTCCGCGATCTCCTCGCGGTTCTTCCAATTGGTGAACGAGTCGTCGTTGACAGTCACGGGCCTATCTTTCGAGCTAGGTGGCGCTCATATGCTAACCGCAGGGTGCGACGGTCACTCAAAGGGGGTCACGAGTGGGGGGAATGCCCGTATTTGCCGTGATGTGGCCGTCTATCTCAAGCATGTGATGACATACATCGCGCATGGGCCGCGTTGACCCGAAGAGGGAGTGAGCGAGTGGAGTTGGAGCTACGGCATCTGCGCGTGCTGTGCGCGATCGCGGACGCGGGAAGCGTGGGCCGGGCCGCGGCGGAGCTGGGTTACTCGCAGCCCGCGATGAGCACCCAACTCCGGCGCATCGAGCGGTACTTCGGTGAGTCGCTGTTCGAGCGGGGACCGACAGGCGTGCGGCTGACCCCCTACGGCTTCGAGGTGGTCGCCCAGGCGCGCGACGTCCTGTCCCGTGCCGACGCGATCGGGCGCCGCCCCGCCTCCGGTGCCGGGCCCGCCCACCGGACCCTGCGGGTGGCGGCGACCAACTCGCCGATGCTGGCGGGCATGATGTCGGGTGCCCGTACCCGGCTGCCGGATGTCTCGCTCGCGGTGAGCAGCGTGTACGCCTCCTCGCGGATCGTCGAGCTGCTGGAGGAGGGCGCGGTGGACGCGGCCATCGCCGCGGACTACCCCGGCAGGGAGCTGGAGCACTCGGACGCGGTGGCCCATCGCGGGATCGTCACCGAGCCGACGTTCGTGGCGCTGCCGTCCCGGCATCCGCTCGGGCAGCGCTCTCAGGTCGCCCTCGCGGACCTCGCCGAGGAGGCGTGGTTCCTGACGCCGGACGACGGGGCCGGCTGGCCGGGAGTGTTCTACGCGGCGTGTGCGGCGGCCGGGTTCACGCCGGCGGTCACGCACGAATTCCTCGGCGATCAGCAGCAGTTGCAGGGGATGATCGCCGACGGCCTGGGCGTGGCCGTCGTGCAGCCCACGATGCGCCCCCTGCCGCACGTGGTCGTCAAGCCGCTGGTCGGCACGCCGTTGTGGTGCCGGTATGTGCTGGCCTGGCGGCGTACGGCCGTCGCCGAGGAACTGGCCGACGCCCTGTTCCAGTGCGCCGCCGAGGCCCACCGTCGACTGATCGCCCAGTCACCGCACTTGCGGACCTGGGCAGCGCGCACCTGGAGTGTGCCCGGCCCCTAGCCGCAGCATCTCACCGCCGACGTCCGGACGTTATGACTCCTCGACGCCATGTGCTATGTCACACACCATTGTTGGGGCAGGGCGGCGTTGGGACAGTGCCTCACACGCCTCAGCACCCCATCTCCGAGGCGCATCCGTCCGTGGAGGAACCCAGATGCGCTACCGCATCGTGCCGCCCAGACGCATGGCGTCCGCGCTCGCCGCCTGCGTCACCCTCACCGGCCTGCTGTCGACCCCGGCACTCGCCGCACAGCCCGACGTCACGCCCGCCCCCACCACCGCATCCCGCACGACGACACCACCCCCGCCACCGACCGGCGCGACCCTCGACGCCGCCACCCGACCCGCCGTACAGGAACGGCCGCTCACCCCGACCCACCTGCCTCCCCTGACGCCGCCGCCCCTCCCGACCCGGCCGAGCACGGAACCCGGTGTCCGGGCGGCCTGCACGCCGGCCGACTTCGGCCGCAGGACCGGCGCCGAACTCGTCGCGTTCGTCAAAGCCTCGACCACGGACTGCGTCAACACCCTGTTCGCGGTCACCGGCACGGACGCGCGCGCCGTCTTCCGCGAGTCCCAGATGGTCACGGTCGCGAAGGCGTTCACCAGCACGGCACGGCACTATCGCGGCGACAACTCCGCCCGCCTCTGGCAGCTCGTCCTGTTCCTGCGGGCCGGCTACTACGTGCAGTTCAACAACCCGGCCGACGTCGGCCCGTACGGCCCGCCCCTGGCCCGGAACACCGTCCGCGGCCTGGACACCTTCTTCGCCCGCCCGCACTCCAGGGACGTCAGCGCCGCGAACGGCGACGTGCTGAGCGAGGTCGTCGTCCTCACCGACAGCGCCGACGAGCAGGCCCGCTATCTGCGGGTCTACCAGCGGATACTGAAGGACTACGACAGCTCCTACGACGCCATCCGCAGCATGCTGGCGGCCGTCAACGCCGTCCACACCCCACTGTGGCGCGGCAACTGGAACCCGGAGTACGTCAGCGCGGTCGTCGCCGCCCCGTCCGTCATCCGGACCCTGCACGCCTTCGCGCTGGACCACCTGGACCTGCTCGGCACCGACCGGGCCTATCTGACCTCCAACGCCGGGATGACCCTGGCCCGGCACGTCGAGCACCCGCCGCTGCGGGTCACGGTCCGCCCGAAGGTCAGGCACCTGCTGGACACGACCCGCATCACCGGCCCCACGGCAGGTCTCTGGGTGGCCGTGGCGACGCAGGCCGACTCCTACGACGGCACCAACTGCGCCTACTACGGCGTCTGCGACCTGACCGGCCGACTGACGCGCGCGGCCCTGCCGATCACCCACGAGTGCGATGCCACGCGCACGATCCGCGCCCAGTCGCTCACCCCGGCCGACCTCGCCGCGGCGTGCGCCAGCGTGCTGGGCCAGGACGCGTACGTCCATGACCTGGTCAAGGACGACGGGCCCATTCCGGGCCAGTACCTGTCGACCCTCGACCTGGTCGTCTTCGCCGGGCGCGAGGACTACCGGACGTACGCCGGAGCGATCTTCGGCATCAGCACGGACAACGGCGGCATGACCCTGATCGGCGACCCGGCGGACCCCGCCAACGAACCGTTCGCGGTCATGTACCAGAAAAGCCAGGACGACGGACACGCCGCCCGGATCTGGAACCTCAACCACGAGTACACGCACTACCTCGACGCCCGGTTCAACATGAAGGGCGACTTCGCCCAGCAGACGTCGGTGCCGGACGTCTGGTGGATCGAGGGCCTGGCCGAGTACGTCTCCTACGGCTACCGCGGCCTCACCCACGACCAGGCGATCGCGGAGGCGGGCAGGCACACGTACCGGCTGAGCACGCTGTTCCAGAACACCTACGCCAACAGCGACGTGACCCGCACCTATCCCTGGGGCTACCTCGCGGTCCGGTACATGGTCGAAAGGCACCCGGACGACGTCCAGCGCATGCTCGCCCGCTTCCGCGTCGGCGACTACACCGGCGGCCACGCCGTCTACGCCACCGACATCGGCACCCGCTACGACGCCGACTTCGACGAGTGGCTGACGGCGTGCGCGGCCGGCGCCTGCGCGGCGACGAAGAAGCGCTGAACGCGCCCCGTGGCCGCGCGGAGGTGATCCGCGCGGCCACCCTCGCGCCCGCCGGTCGCGGCTGATCCCGTCTTCCCCGGGCGGGGCGAGCGGTGCGACGATGCCGGGATGATCACATCCCCGGACCCGCTCGACGGCACATCCCCGAGCCGAAGGCTCCAGGTGGAGACCCACGGCCTCGACGTCATCGCCGACGCCGAACGCAAAGGCACTCCCCGCACGCTGTTCTGGCCCTGGTTCGGGGCCAACGTGTCGATCCTGGGCCTGAGTTACGGCGCCTTCGCGCTCGGCTTCGGGATCTCCTTCTGGCAGGCGCTGGTCGCCGGAGTCGTCGGCATCGTCTTCTCGTTCCTGCTGTGCGGCTTCGTCGCCGTGGCCGGAAAGCGCGGCTCCGCGCCGACGATGGTGCTCGGCCGCGCCGCGTACGGTGTGCGCGGCAACCGCCTGCCGTCGGTGCTCTCCTGGATCCTCACCGTCGGCTGGGAGACCGTGCTGTGCGCCCTGGCCACCATGGCCACCGCGACCGTGTTCGGCCGGCTCGGCTGGGGCGGCGGCACCGAGACCAAGGTGGTCGCCCTCGTCCTGGTCGGGGCGCTGACCGTCGTGGTCGGGGTCATGGGCTTCGATCTGATCATGCGGCTGCAGACCGTGATCACCGTGGTCACGGGCGTGCTCACCCTCATCTACGTCGCCCTGGTCGCCGACCACGTCCACTGGTCCGCCGTCAGCGCCGTACCGGCGGGCTCCGCACAGGAGTTCATCGGCGCGCTCGTCTTCATGATGACCGGCTTCGGCCTCGGCTGGGTCAACGCGGCCGCCGACTACTCCCGCTATCTGCCGCGCACCGCGTCGAGCCGGGGCGTGGTCGGCTGGACCGCCTTCGGCGCCTCACTGGCACCGCTGCTCCTGCTGGTGTTCGGACTCCTGCTGGCCGGCTGCTCCAGCAAGCTCAACGCTGCCGTCGCCGCCGACCCGATCGGCGCGCTGACCACGATCCTGCCCACCTGGTTCCTCATCCCGTTCGCCGTGGTCGCCGTCCTCGGCCTGGTCGGCGGCGCCGTCCTCGACATCTACTCGTCCGGCCTGGCCCTGCTCTCGGCGGGCCTGCGCGTGCCGCGCCCGGTGGCCGCGCTGATCGACGGCGTCCTGATGATCGTCGGCTCGATCTACATCGTGTTCGTCGCCGACGACTTCCTCGGCCCGTTCACGGGCTTCCTCACCACGCTCGGCGTCCCGATCGCCGCCTGGTGCGGCGTCATGCTCGCCGACCTGCTCCTGCGCCGCCGCGACTACGACGAGCCCGACCTCTACCGCCCGACCGGCCGCTACGGCGACGTACCGCTCACCCCGCTGCTCCTGACCCTCACGGCCACCGCCCTCGGCTGGGGCCTGGTCACCAACTCGGCGGCCGGCTGGCTGGACTGGCAGGGCTACCTGCTCGGCCCGCTGGGCCTCGGCGGCCGGTCCGGAGACTGGGCGTACGCCAACCTCGGCGTCCTGGCGGCCCTCGCGCTCGGCTTCCTCGGCACGCTGGCGCTGCGGCGCGGACGCGTCCGCGAGCAGGAGGCGCGGGCACCGGGCCGGACGGCGGACGAGGGGGCGGGCGTATGACCACCGGGTTGCTCACGGTCATCGACATGCAGCGCGTCTTCGCCGACCCCGACAGCCCCTGGGCCTCCCCGCGATTCACCGAGGCGGCGGCGGGCGTACGACGTCTGCTGCCGGCCTTCGGGAACCGGGTGACGTTCACCCGCTTCGTGGCACCCCGCACCCCGGAAGGCGCCTGGCGGGCGTACTACGAGCAGTGGCCCTTCGCCCTGCGACCTCCCGATTCCGAACTCTGGCGCCTGACCGACGAGTTCGCGGACCGCGCACGGCACGTACTGGACGCCTCCACCTTCGGCAAATGGACCCCGGAACTGGCCCGACGCGCCACCCCGGAGGGCCGCCTCGTCCTGGCGGGCGTCAGTACCGACTGCTGCGTGCTGTCGACGGCCCTCGCGGCCGCCGACGCGGGTGTCGAGGTGCTGGTCGTCGCCGACGCCTGCGCGGGGGCGGACGACGACTCGCACGCCAAGGCGTTGCACCTGCTGGACCTGTACCGCCCGCTGATCCGGGTGACGACGGTCGCCGAGCTGCTGGAGGAGACGACGTGAGCCACCCGCCTCGCCTGGCCCTCTTCGGCGGAGGTTTCTCCACCGAGGAGGACGGGCTGCTGGACGACTGGGTTCTGGGCCACGCCCGTACGCCTCGGCCCAAGGTGTGCTTCCTGCCCACCGCCAGCGGCGACGCCCCGGCCTATGTCGAGAGTTTCCTCGCCGCGTTCCGCGACCGGCCGGACTGCGAGCCCTCCGTCCTGCGTCTGTTCGGCAGGAAGCTCGACGACGACGCGCTGCGCGCCTTCGTGCTCGCTCAGGACGTCGTCTATGTGGGCGGCGGCAACACCGCGAACCTGCTCGCGGTGTGGCGCGTGCACGGCGTGGACCGGCTGTTGCGTGAGGCATACGGCCACGGAACCCTGCTGTGCGGAATCAGCGCGGGCGCCAACTGCTGGGCCGAGGGCTCGCACACCGACTCCTTCGGCCCGCTCACCTTCCTGCCGGACGGACTGGGCCTGCTGCCGGGTTCGGTGTGCCCGCACTACGACAGCGAACCCGGGCGCCGCCGTTCCTACCGGTCGGCCGTGGCGACGGGTGCCCTGCCCGCCGGCTGGGCTCTCGACGACGGCACCGGCGCCCTCTTCAGGGACGGCCGGCTCACGGAGACCGTGTCCCGGGCGCCGGGTGCTTCCGTGTACCGGGTGGTGAGGGACGGGACCGGCGAGGCCGGCGAGCAAGCGATTGCGTGCCAGGTGCTGACCCGTGGCACCGGCGCCGCGGAGGTGGGGCGCTGACCCTGAGGGCTCGCAGGCCACGGCTCCGAGATCCGAGGTCTCGGATTCGAGTGACTTCCGGGCCCCGACGGGACGGGCTGCCGGTCGGCGCGGCGGAGCGGGTCGGGTCGTCCGGGGCGGTCGTCGGGGTCGTCGGGCGGGGGTGCCCGCACACCGTCGGGCAGCGCCCCGTCCCGCGAGGGGCTGTCGTACGTCAGCAGCCCGCCGACGAAGGCCCCCGTCAGCAGGACGGCCGGCGCGGCGCCTACCCCGGTGCGTGATCAGCGGAGTGCGGTGTACGCGCCGGATGCTGCACCGGGTGGCGGAACCCGCCCCGTGCCTTTCCCCTGACGGCCGTATCCGCACCGGTATTCGAAGTCCCCGCCTCCGCCGCCCCCGCCGTGCGCGACCCGCGATGGGCGTCCGACGTGGGGAGTCGACGGCACCAGGTGCTCCACACCGTCGAGGATCGGCCGACCCGGGCTACGCGGAACGACGGGGCGTGCTCGAAGTGGGTCGGCCGAGATGGGCGGTGAACCAGTCGCGGGCCAGCTCGGCCACGGTGGTGAGGGTGCCGGGCTCCTCGAAGAGGTGGGTGGCGCCCGGGACGACGGCGATCCGGTGCTCGCAGTGCATCCGGTCGGCGGCCAGACGGTTGAGGCTGAGCACCTGGGTGTCGCGGCTGCCGACGATGAGCAGGGTCGGCGCCCGCAGACGGGTCAGCGCCGCCGGGGTGGCCAGGTCGGGACGGCCGCCGCGGGAGACGACCGAGCGGACCTCGGAACCGGACAGCGCGGCCGCCTCCAGCGCGGCGGCGGCTCCGGTACTGGCCCCGAAGTAGGCGACGGGCAGACCGGTCTCCCCGCGCAGCCACACGGACGCGGCGTGCAGGCGCCGGGCGAGCAGGAGGATGTCGAAGACGTTGTTCCGGTCGTGCGCCTCGTCGTCGGTGAGGAGGTCGAGCAGCAGGGTGGCCAGCCCCGCGCGGTTGAGGGCGGTGGCCACGTACCGGTTGCGCGGGCTGTGCCGGCCGCTTCCGCTGCCGTGCGCGAACGCCACCACCTGCGGTGCCCCGTCCGGCACGACCAGGTGGGCGCCCACCCGCGCGCCGGCGGCCGGGATCAGCACCTCGCCGTCCGACGGCGGCGCGGCGGGGGAGCGGGACGAGGACCGGGCGGCCTCCGCGAGCAGGGCCGTGACCTCGGCGTCGGAGACCTGGGCGAAGTCCCGGTACCAGGCACCCACCGAGCCGAGCATCCGGTGCGTCTGCGGACAGACGACGTCGTCGGCCACCTCCCGCAGCCGGGCGACACTGCGGGCCGCCCCGACGGGCGCGGCGAGCACGATCCGGGCCGCGCCCCGATCGCGTGCGATCCGGCAGGCCGCCTCGGCCGTCGCCCCGGTGGCGAGCCCGTCGTCCACCACGACGGCCGTACGCCCGGCGACCGGCAGCGCGGCCCGCTCCTGCCGGTAACCGCGCACCCGCCGTTCCAGCTCGGCCCGCTCCGCCGCCTCCACGGCCTCCTGCTCGGCCGAATCCAGCCCGGCCTCGCCGATCACGTCCCGGTTGAGGACGCGGACCCCGTGCTCGCCGATCGCCCCGAAGGCCCACTCCGGCTGCTCGGGAACGCCCAGCTTGCGCACCACCAGCACATCCAGCGGGGCACCGAGCAGCCGGGCCACCTCGGCGGCCACGGGCACGCCACCGCGCGGCAGCCCCAGCACCACCACGTCCCGGCCGCGCAGCTCCTGAAGCGCTTCGGCCAGCAGCCGCCCGGCCACCCTGCGGTCGTCGTAACGCATACACGCCTCCCGCGCCCACGAGGACGGGAGCCTGTCCTTCCTCTTCAGGCTACGACTGTTCGTCCGCGGCTCCCGCACTTGGCGATATCCGACCGGTCCCTCCACGGCTGTTGCCGTGTTCAATCACTCGTATCGCGTCACGCGTCACGGCACGAACGGACGGCCCCACACGTCAGGAGGCATCGTGATCGCCGCTCCCGAGCCCGGTCCGACCGAAAGCGACATCGTCGAACGCGCCGTGAACCTGCGGCCCGTGCTGCTCGAACGCCAGCCGGAGACGGAACGGCTGACGCACTACCCCAAGGACACCCACGACGACTTCCTGCGGGCCGGCTTCTACCGGATGCTCCAGCCGCGCCGGTACGGCGGCTACGAGTTCGGCCTGCCCACCTTCTACCGCGTGGTCACCGAGATCGCGCGCGGCTGCCCCTCCACCGGTTGGGCCCTGTCGCTCACCGCCGCCCACGTCCTCCAGGTCGCCTCGGTCTTCGAGGAGAAGGCGCAGGACGAGATCTTCGGCGCCGACGGCGACTTCCGTGCCGCGTCCACCGTCGCGCCCGTCGGCGTCGCCCAGCCGGACGGCGACGGCCACGTCGTCCTGGACGGCACCTGGCCGTACTCCTCGGGCGCCCCCTACTCCACCCACTACGTCGGCCAGACCCTGCGCGCCCCCGACCGGCCTGGCGGCCCGCCGGGACCCCCGGTGCTGTTCGTCGCCCCGCGCTCGGTGTGGACGGTGCTCGACGACTGGCACGGCGTCCTCGGCCTGCGCGGCAGCGGCTCCAACAGCATCCACATGGAGCGGGCCCGCATCCCCGCGTACCTCACCCGCGAGGCGAGCCTGCTCGACCTGCCCGTCGAGGGCGGCAGTGTCGGATCCGAACTGCACGGCAACTCCCTGTACGCGGGCCGGGCGCCGAGCTTCTTCCACGGTGAACTGGCCGCCGTCATGATCGGCACCGCGTACGCCGCCGCCGACGAGTACGCCCGTGCCGTCGCCGACCGCCCCCTCCTCCTCGAACCCGACCGCAGCCGGGCCGAACTGCACGACTACCAGCGGCACCTGGGCGAGGCCCTCGGCGTGATCCACACGGCCGAGGCGGCACTGCGGCGCACCGCCGAGGAATGGATGGAGACCTGCCACCGCAACGTCAGCGGGGCCGCTCCCTTCACCATGGCGCAGGACAACCGCCTCGCGCTCATGTTCCTGAACGCCGGCCGCATGACCTGGGACGTCCTGCAGGGCATCCTCTTTCGCACGGCCGGTTCCCGGCACGCGCGCGACGGCGAGCGGATGCAGCGCTACTTCCGGGACGCGGCCACGTACTGGACCCACGTCGGCCCCACCATGGCCGAGCCGCTCGCCTGCCGGGTCGGCTGCGACCGCCTGGGGCTGCCCTCCGCACACATCCCGTTGATTCCCTGAGCCCTGATCGGGCGGCCGATCCCCTGGCCAGTCATAGGAATGCTCCAGTCCGGATCGGGTACGCGAGCAGGACCGCCACCGGACGACGACGTCCCGGGCGGGCCGCACGACCGCCGCTACCAGGGGATCTGCCATGGAGACACCCGCGAACGACAACACCGCCACACCGGCCCGGCAGGCGCTGGACGCGCTCGCCGGCAACACCGAGGACAGGGCGGCGATGGAGACGCTCGCGAGCAGCGACGTCCTCGTCCCCGTGCCCGACGACGCCGGCGAGGCGGACGCCACCGACCCCGGCGCCGTGGCACTGCCGGTCATCGAGCGGCCGGGCGGTGAGCCGGTCGTCCCCGTGTTCACCTCCGAGCCCGCGATGGCCGAGCTGCTGCCGTACGTCTCCCGCTACCGCCTGGTGCCGCTGGGCGCACTCGCCTCCCAGTGGCCGGCCGACGAACTGGCCCTGACCATAGACGCCGGCTCCACACACCCGCTGACGCTGACCTCGGAGGGCGTACGGACCCTGCTGGCACGGCCGTAGCGGCACGGACGGCCGCGGCACCGAGGAACGACGCGCACGCGAAGGGGAGGAGCGGCGGCACCGAAGCCGCCGCTCCTCCCCTTCGCCGCGCCACTGCGCCTTGCCGTCAGCCGCCCAGCATCCGGGCCAGCGCGTCCCGCTGCAACGGCAGGACCTCAGCGTGCAGATCACGGCCCTTGCGGGTCAGGCTGACGAACACGCCGCGCCGGTCCTCCGCACAGACGGAACGCTCCACCAGGCCGTCCTTCTCCAGCCGGCCGATGAGCCGGGACAGCGCGCTCTGGCTGAGATGGACGCGTCCGACGAGGTTCTGCACCCGGCAGTGGTCGCCCTCCTCGGGCGCGGCGGACGCCAGGATGTCGAGTACCTCGAAGTCGCTCGCGCCCAGGCCGTGCGGGTGCAGGACACGATCGATCTCGCACATCGTGCGCGCGTGCACCGCCAGGATGTCGCGCCACTGTTCCTCGAGCCGCGCGTCGGCCGTCTTCACTGCCATACCGGCACGGTAGCACCGATCCGGACATTTGTTGACTGTGCAACTAGTGCAGGCGCTGGCTTCCAGCAGGGCCGCGTGCGTCGCCCTGATGGCGGCCACGTGCGATTCCGGACCGGTCGCGAACCGAGGGCGCGCCACCGGCCGGATCGCCGTGCGGCACGCCCCCGCCCGCTCGCCCTGCCGCGGTCCGCTCACCGCGTCACGTGGACTCGCGCTTCACCAGTTCCGTCGGCAGGATCACCGCCGCCGGGTCCTCGCCGCCGATCTGCGCGAGCAGCAACCGCACCATCTCGGCGCTGATGCGGTCGTAGGGCTGGTGGATGGTCGTGAGGGGCGGGGTGGCCTCGGTCGCCGCGGCGGAGTCGTCGAAACCGCCCACCGCCACGTCCTCGGGCACCCGGCGGCCCGCCCGGTGCAGCGCCGTCAGGGCGCCCTGTGCCATCAGGTCGGAGGCCACGAACAGGGCGTCCATGTCCGGGGCCTGGGCCAGTAGCCGCGCGGCGCCCGCCTCGCCGCTGGCCCGGCTGTAGTCGCCGGAGACGATGAGCCGCTCGTCGATCTCGACGCCCGCCTCGGTGAGCACCTCCTTGTAGCCGGCGAGGCGGTCGACGCCGCCCGGGGTGTCCAGCGGACCACTGACCACGCCGATCCGGCGGCGGCCCAGGGACAGCAGGTGGCGCACCATGTCACGGGCGCCGTCCCGGTCGTCCGCCGCCACGTAGCTCACCTTGGAGCCGAGCCCCATGGGCTTGCCGCACTGCACGAGCGGTACGCCCGCCTCGCGCAGTTCCTCGGCGACCCGGTCGCCGGAGTGGCTGGAGACCAGCAGTACCCCGTCCACGTGGCCAGCCGTGATGTACCGCGTTATGCGCCGCCGTTCGTCCTTCGTGCCCGCCAGCATCAGCAGCAGCGGGATGTCGTGCGCCGCGAGCGCCTGCGTGCAGCCGCTCAGCAGGACGTTGAAGTTGGGGTCCTCGAAGAACCTCTCCTGCGGCTCGGTCAGCAGGAAGCCGATCGAGTCCGAACGGCCCGTGATCAGCGAGCGGGCGTGCCGGTTGACGACGTAACCCGTCTTGCGGATCGCCGCGTTGACCGCCTCCTGGGCGGACGGGCTGACGTAGTGACCGCCGTTGAGCACCCGCGAGACCGTGCCCCGTGAGACTCCGGCCTCGCGGGCCACGTCGTGGATCGTCGGCGGTCTGCGCCGGCCCCCCGTGTTGCTCATGGTCATGACTTTACGGCTCCGGAGAGCAGATCCAGGCTCCAGAACCGCTGGATGACCAGGAACAGCGCCACGAGCGGGATGACCGCGAGGAACGCCCCGGTGATCACCAGCGTGTACAGCGCCGGGGTGTTGGCACCCTGTTCGAGGAGCGTGAACAGACCCAGGGTGATCGGGAACTTCTCGTCGTCGCTGAGCATGACGTACGGCAGCAGGAAGTTGTTCCAGATGGCCACGAACTGGAACAGGAACACCGTCACCATGCCGGGCACCATCATCGGCAGCGCGACCCGCGTGAAGATCCGCCACTCGCTCGCCCCGTCCATCCGCCCGGCCTCGACCACGTCCGCGGGGACGGCCGCCGCCGCGTAGATCCGCGCGAGGTAGACGCCGTACGGCGAGAGGATCTGGGGCAGCAGCACGCCGAGGTACGAGTCCGTCAGATCGGCCTTCGCCAGCAGCAGGTACTGCGGAATGGCGAGGATGACCGGCGGCATCAGCACGCCCGCGAGCAGCACGTTGAAGATCGTCTCGCGGCCGGGGAAGCGGTAGGTCGCCAGGGCGTAGCCGCTGAACGCCGACACGCCCGTCGACAGCAGCGCGCCGAGACCGGCGTAGAGGGCGGAGTTGCCCATCCACTGCCAGTACACGCCGTCCCGATAGGCGCTCAGGTCCGAGAAGTTGTCGGCGAAACCCGTGCCCGGGAGGAAGGTGAAGGTGGAGAACAACTCACTGCCGGACTTCGTCGCCGCGATCACCACCCACGCCACGGGCAGCAGGCAGTAGAGCGCGCCGAGCAGCAGCGTGATCGTGGGGAGCAGCGCGATCCGGCGCCGGAGGGGCGGACGGTCCTGGACGGTGCCCGGCGCCGAGCCGGCCGCCGTCCCGGTCTTGCTCACGGCAAGAGAACTCATCGGGCTGCCTCCTGCTTGTTGTGACGGTTCGCGGCCCGCAGGAACCCGAAGGACAGCAGCAGAGTGGCCAGGGCGATGATCGTGGCCTGCGCGGCCGCCGCGTAGATGTCACCCTTGCCGAAGGCGTCCTGGTACACCTTCATCAGCGGACTCCAGGTCGTGGACACCGAGTTGGTCAGCGGCTTGAGCGTGGTCGGCTCGTTGAACACCTGGAGCGTGGCGATGATCGAGAAGAAGAAGGTCAGCACCAGTGAGGGCGCCACCATCGGGATCTTGATCTTCAGCGCGATCTGCAGCGGCGTGGCGCCGTCCAGCTTGGCCGCCTCGTACACCTCGGCCGGGATCGCCTGCAGCGAGGTGTAGATGACGATCATGTTGAAGCCGGTGCCGCCCCAGACCGCGATGTTCGACAGGGCGAGATAGAGCGGCCCGCCGTCCAGCAGGTCCGGCTGCGGCAGGCCCAGCTTGTCGAGCACGAAGTAGAACGGGCTGACGTCGGGCAGGTACAGAAAGCCCCACAGCAGCGCGGCCACGACGCCCGGGATGGCGTACGGCAGGAAGATCGCGAGCCGGGTGAAGGGCGCGAGTCGCACCTTGTCGGAGTCGAGCATCAGCGCGAACAGCAGGGCGAGGCCCAGCATCACCGGTACGACGATGCAGCCGTAACCGAGCACGCGCAGCGCGCCGTCGACCAGCTCGCTGTCGGTGAGGGCGTCCGTGTAGTTCTCCAGGCCGGCCCAGACCTCCTTGCGGGCACCGGAACCGAGCCCCAGGCCGGAGACCTTCACCTTGTGGAAGCTGAGCCAGACCGCGTAGCCGATGGGCAGCGCGAAGAACAGGGCGAAGAGGATGGTCGCGGGGACGAGGAAGGCGTACGGGGCCCCCTTCACCCCGTACGCCTTCCGGCTCGTGCTGGTCACTCGGAGACCTCGAAGCCCTGCTTCTTGAGGTCGGTGACCGTGTCGTCCTGCATGGTCTTCAAAGCGGCGACGAAGTCCGACTTGTTCTTGGCGGCCTTGCCGAAGGCGTCCTTGAAGGTCGTGTAGGCGACGTTCACGTTCGGGCCCCAGGCCGACGGTGCCGTGGTCTCGGCGATCTCGGCGGCCTTCGTGTAGAAGTCGGGCTGGTTGGCGAAGTAGGCCGGCGGGGTGGTGAAGGCGCCACTGAGCTGGGCCGAGGTGGAGGCCGGGTAGATGCCGCTCTCCTTGGCCAGCGCGTTGAGGGCGTCGCCGTCGGTGTTCAGCCAGGCGGCGAACTTCGCGGCGGCCGCCTTGTTGTCGGAGTCCGTGGTGACGGCGGTGGAGGAGCCGCCCCAGCTGCCGGTGACGTTCTTCGAGTCCGACCACTGGGGGAGCGGGGCCATGGCCCACTTGCCCTTGGTGTCGGGCGCGGCCGTGGTCAGCGTGCCCGGCGCCCACACGGCGCTGACCCAGGCGATCTGCTTGCCGGTGTTGAGTGCCTTGTTCCAGGCCGGGGTGTACATCGGCTGGTTGTCGACGGCGCCCTCCTCGACGAGGTCGCCCCAGAACCTGGCGACCTTCTGGGAGGCGGCGTCGTCGATGCCGACCTGCCACTTGTCGCCGGAGGTCGTCCACCACTTGGCGCCGGCCTGCTGGGCGAGGCCCGCGAAGAGGCCGGAGTCATTGGCGGAGAAGGTGGTCAGGTCCTTGTCGGGGGCCTTCTTCTTCAGCGCGCGGGCGGTCTCGGCGAACTCCTCCCAGGTGGCCGGGACCTTCAGGCCGTACTGCTTGAAGAGGTCCGCGCGGTAGTAGAACATCATGGGCCCGATGTCCTGCGGGACGGCGTAGACCGCGTCGGTGCCCAGCGTGGTCTGCTGCCACACGCCCTCGGCGAACTTGCCCTTCGCGTCGCCGACTTCGCTCGCTATGTCCGCGACCGCGTCGTTGCTGACCAGCGTCGGCAGCGCCTGGTACTCGGCCTGGACCAGGTCCGGGGCCTTGCCGGCCTTGTGCGCGGTGAGGATCTTGGTGACCAGCGTGTCGCCGGACGCCTGCTTCTTCACCGTGACCGTGATCTGGTCCTTCTTGCCCGGGCCCTTGTTCCACAGGTCGACGACCTTGTCCATGCCGGGCGTCCAGGTCCAGTACGTCAGCGCGACCGGCCCGGAGGGGTCCTCGCTCGCGTCTTCGGAGCCGCAGGCGGCGAGGGCGGTGGCGCCGAGGGCGACGGCGACGCAGGTGGCTGCACTTTTGAACAAGAGCCGCCGACGCTTCGTGATGGGCATGGATCTCTCCCCTGACCTGGGTCTCCGCCTGGTGCGAAGACCTGCCATGCTTCTGTGAGCGTTCACAGTAGAGAAACATCCCGGACCCTTGTCAATGGTTGTTGCTGTGCGGTTATGTTGGGATCACACCGCCGCCGCTGTGTGTGCACGTTCCCAATTGATCGATCAACCGGGAGAGAATCCATGCCGGAGACCACCCCCAGGGGCCTCACCAGGCTCGCCTTCGGTGGGGACTACAACCCCGAGCAGTGGCCGGAAAGCGTCTGGCAGGAAGACGTCCGGCTGATGCGGGAGGCCGGCGTCACGATGGTGAGCGTCGGGATCTTCTCCTGGGCGCTGCTGGAGCCCTCACCCGGCGTGTACGACTTCGGCTGGCTGGACCGCCTCTTCGATCTGCTGCACGAGCACGGCATCCGCGTCGACCTGGGCACGCCCACCGTCTGCCCACCGGTGTGGTTCTACCGCGCCCACCCCGAGGCGCTGCCGGTGACGGCGGAGGGCGTGCGCTACGAGTTCGGCTCGCGCGCCGCGATCTGCCACAGCAACGCCGACTACCGCGCCGCCGCCGCGCGCATCACCACCGAGCTCGCCGAGCGCTACGGCGACCACCCGGCGCTGGCGATGTGGCACGTGCACAACGAGTACGGTGTGCCCGTCTCGGCCTGCTACTGCGACTCCTGCGCCGCCCACTTCCGCCGCTGGCTGGCCTCGGTGTACGGCACGGTCGACGCGGTCAACACGGCCTGGGGCACCGCCTTCTGGGGCCAGCGCTACACCGACCTGGAGCAGATCAACCCGCCGCGGGCGACACCCACGGCCGTCAACCCCTCGCAGGCGCTGGACTACAAGCGCTTCGCCGACGCCACCATGCGCGAGAACTTCGTGGCCGAACGGGACATCCTGCACCGTCTCTCGCCGGGCGTCCCCGTCACGACCAACTTCATGACGGCCCTCAGCCAGTGCGACTCGGTGGACTACTGGGCCTGGGGCCGTGAGGTCGACATCGTCACCAACGACCACTACCTGATCACCGACGGCCGCCGCACCCACGTCAACCTCGCGATGGCCGCCGACCTCACCCGCTCGGTGGCCGGCGGCGCTCCGTGGATCCTCCTGGAGCACTCCACCTCGGGCGTCAACTGGCAGCCCCGCAACCCCGCCAAGGCCCCCGGCCAGATGGCCCGCAACTCCCTCGCCCACGTCGCGCGCGGCTCCGAGGGCGCCATGTTCTTCCAGTGGCGGCAGTCCCGGCGCGGCGCCGAGAAGTTCCACTCGGCGATGCTCCCGCACGGCGGAACGGACACGCGCGTGTGGCGCGAGGTCGTCGAACTCGGCGCCTGCCTGGACTCGTTGAGCGCCGTGCGCGGCACCCGCACCCAGGCCGACGTGGCGATGCTGTGGGACTGGCACTCCTGGTGGGCGCAGAACCTCGACTGGCGGCCCAGCGAGGACCACGACCCGCGCGAGCGCGCCGACGCCTTCTACGAGGTGCTCTACGACCGTCACCTCACAGTCGACTTCGCCCACCCGGAAGCCGACTTGTCGGCCTATCCCCTTGTCGTCGTACCGGCGCTGTACCTGATGACGGAGGCGGCCGGCCGCAACCTGCGCCGGTACGTCGAGAACGGCGGCACCCTCGTCGTGTCGTACTTCTCCGGCATCGTCGACGAGCACGACGCCGTGCACGAGGGCGCCTACCCGGGCGCGCTGCGGGACGTCCTCGGCCTGACGATCGAGGAGTTCTCGCCCCTGCTCCAGGACCAGTTGGTGCGCATCACCGGCCCGGACGGCTCCGAGCTCAGCGGCGACGTGTGGAGCGAGTTCGTCGTCCCGCGCGGCGCCGAGCCCGTCTGGACGTACGCCGACGGCCTGACCGCCGGCCACCCGGCCGTCACCCGGCACCGCCTCGGCGAGGGCACCGCCTGGTACGTCTCCACCCGCCTGGGTGCCGAGGGCCTCGACGCGCTGCTGGGCTGGGCGATCGAGGACGCGCAGGTCGCGCCGCGGGCCGACCTGCCCCGCGATGTGGAGGTCGTGCGCCGCGTCGGCGAGTCCGGCAGCTACCTGTTCGCCGTCAACCACACCGCGTCGGACGCCAAGGTGCCGCTCGATGCGCACGGCACCGAGCTGCTGACCGGTGAACGCGCCGCGGGCCGCCTGGCGGTCCCCGCGGGAGCCGTCCGCGTCGTACGACTCGACGGCTGAGCCGACTCCCTCCCCTCCCCTCCCCTCCGCTCCCCTCCGCCCGCGCGTGCCACGAGCCGCGGGCGGAGGGGCTCCTCACCGCCCAGGTGAGGGACACCCCCAACCCCCACTTACGTCGAAGGGACGACGGACGACGATGTTCCATCCCAGACGCACCCTCCGAGTCCTGCTGCTGCCGCTCGCGGCGGGCCTCGCCCTCACCGCCCTGCCCGCCCAGACCGCCTCGGCGGCGAGCACGCTCACCAACGGCGGTTTCGAGTCCGGTGGCACCGGCACCGCGACACCGGCCGGCTGGTCCACGTACTCGGCCGCCGGCCAGAACTCCGCCTCGTTCACCGAGGCCGGTGGCCACGGCGGGAGCTACCGCCTGACCCACTGGGCGTCCTCCGCCTACAAGGTGGAGACCTACCAGTACCTGTCCGGGCTGACCAACGGGAACTACAAGCTCACCGCCTGGGTCCGCTCCGGCGGCGGTCAGAACTCGGCCTACATAGCGCTGAAGAACTGCGGCGGCGCCGAGCAGCGCACCGACCTCCCGGTCTCGGCGAGCGGCTGGATCCGTATCGTCGTGCCGGTCAACGTGACGAACAACCAGTGCACGATCAGCATCAACAGTGACGCGAACGCGGGCAACTGGATCAATGTCGACGACCTGACCTTCGCGTCCGGCACCTCCGGCACGTCGATCCACGGCGCCGACATCTCCTCCCTCGCCAAGAGCGAGGCCAAGGGCGGCGTCTACCGGACCGGCTCCGGCGCGACCGGCGACGCGCTCACCATCCTGAAGAACGCCGGCATGAACTACGCGCGTCTGAAGGTCTGGGTCAACCCGGCCGACGGCTACAACAACAAGACGCGCGTCCTCGCCATGGCCAAGCGCATCAAGGCCTCCGGCATGAAGCTGCTGGTCGACTTCCACTACTCGGACACGTGGGCCGACCCGGGCGCCCAGGGCAAGCCGGCCGCCTGGGCGGGGCACTCGTACAGTCAACTCAAGACCGACGTGTACAACCACACGTACGACGTGTTGAACGCGTTGAAGGCTCAAGGCACCACCGCCGACATGGTCCAGGTGGGCAATGAGATCAATGGCGGCATGCTGTGGAACGAGGGCTCCACGAACAACTGGTCGCAGCTCGCCGGCCTGCTCAACTCCGGCTACGACGCGGTCAAGGCGGTCAACTCGTCCACCACGGTCGCGCTGCACCTCGCCAAGGGCGGCGACCTGTCCGGCACCCGCTGGTGGTTCGACAGCGCGGTCGCGAACGGCGTGAAGTTCGACGCGATCGGCCTGTCGTACTACGGCTACTGGCACGGCTCGCTGTACGACTTCCAGACGACCCTGGACGACGCGGCCTCCCGCTACGGCAAGCCGGTCTTCGTCGCCGAGACGGCCTACCCGTTCCGGCTGGACAGCGAGGACTCGCACGAGGAGATCATCAACACCACCGGCGAACTGGTCGCCGGCTACCCGGCGAACACGGCCGGGCAGCGCCGCTGGATGAACGACGTCACGAGCATCGTGGAGGCCGTTCCGGGCGGCCGCGGTCTCGGTGTCTTCTACTGGGAGGCGACCTGGACGGCCGTCTCCGGCAACGGCTGGGACCCGACCGACGCCTCCTCCGGCAACGGCTGGGAGAACCAGGCCCTGTTCGGCTACGACGACAAGGCCCTGCCGTCGATGGCGTGGTTCAGCCACCGGTGACCCGGTGAGGACGCGCTTGTAACGAGGGGCCCGGCCACGCTCCGGCGGGCCGGGCTTCTCCGCGTACTGCCCACCGGGCCGCCCGGCGCGGGCCGCGCCGGGCGCTCTCGCCGTATCGTGAAAGCCAAACGGACAGCAGTCCGCTCCTGCGGAGTTGTCGCGAGCCCCCGAGGTACCGCTGAGCGTGATCGCCAAGAAGGCCGCTGTGGGCCAGGGCACGTTCTACCGCAACTTCCCAACCGTGAGGCGCTCGTCCTGGAGGTGCACCGTCACGAGGTGCGACAGCTCACCGACAGCGCGGCCGACCTGCTGAAGACGCGGGAACCCGACCAGGCGCTGCGTGAGTGGATGGACCGCCTGGCGCGTTTCGCGATGGCCAAATCCGACCTGGCCGAGGCGCTGCGGCAGGCCACCCTACGGCCTGCGCGCCGACGCGCCCGTGCGGCGGTGAACGAGGCGCGAGGCGCATCATTGCTGACCGGACAGCTGTCCGCTTAGCCGTTCCCGCCGGTCCCCGAACCGGTTCGCCGGCACGGCCGGACCGCCACCGCGCTCGGCGCGGGCAACTCCGTGCGTGCGGGCGGTCTCTTCACCCGGTCCGCGGCGGCCGTGCTCGACGCGGCCGAGGCGGCGGGCGTCTCCCGCCTGGTCTGGCTGTCGTCGTTCGGTGTCGGCCACACCCTCCCGTGGTCGAGCGCCACTCAGAAGGCGGTCTACCGAACGCTGCTGCGCTCGCTCTGCCGCGCCGACGTCGCCGCCTTCATGCACCGGGCGGCACACGACGACGAGTGGATACACCGCAGTCCCGTGATCAGCGGCTGACGACCGCGCGGGGCAGGGTGAGTGGGTTCGGTATCGGACAAGCCGTGTGAAGTCCGTACGCCGGAGCCCGGACTGCGGGAGAGTGGGAAGACGCGGCACGAGGAGCCCTGATCGGAAGGGGGCTGCATGCTGAGGACTCCCGTCAGTGAACGGCGACTGGACATCCTGGAGTGGCTGAAGGATCCGGTCGCGCACTTCCCGTCGCAGCGCCACGGCGTTCTGACCGACGACGGCGTCACCGCGCACGCCGTGGCCGCGAAGCTCGGCGTGCCGCGCAAGGTCGCCGAGACCCACCTCGGCCTGCTCGTGGCCGTCGGCCTGCTGCGCACGAAGCGGATCCGCCGACGCCTGTACTACCGACGTGACGAGGTGCGGATCGCCGAGGTGGCCCGCATGTTCGAGAAGGGCTGGTAGAACGGGCGGGAACAGCTTTCGGGAACGGCGAGTGGGGAGTCGAGGGCCTTGGCGGACGACCGCGGCACAGGGCAGGCGCACATGGATCGACCCACCGCTCTCGTCCCACGCCGCTACGTCACGATCGGCGGCCGGGGCCCGGAGGATGTCGTGGCCGACGCCCACGGCCGTGTCCTGACCGGCGTCGAGGACGGCCGTATCCTGCGCATCGACGGCCTGGCGGAGCCGACCGAGGCTGCCCGCGTCGAGGTGCTCGCCGACACCGGCGGCCGACCCCTCGGCCTCGAACTCCTCCCGGACGACGGCCTGGTGGTGTGCGACGCCGAACACGGACTGCTCCGCGTCGACCTCGCCGACGGCACCGTCCGCATCCTCGCCGACTCGGTGGCGGGGGAGAGGCTGCGGTTCTGCAGCAACGTCGTCGCCCTGCCCGACGGCAGCGTCTGCTTCACCGTCAGCAGCCGCCGCCACCCGCTGGAGCACTGGATCGGCGACCTCGTCGAACACACGGCGACCGGCCGGCTCCTGAGGCTCGCCCCCGGCAGCGAGACCCCCGAAGTCCTCCTGGACGGACTCCAGTTCGCCAACGGCCTCGCCCTGAGCGCCGACGGCTCCTTCCTGATCGTCGCCGAGACGAGCGCGTACCGCCTCACCCGCTACTGGCTCACCGGACCGCGGACCGGACACGGCGAGCCGTTCGTCGAGAACCTGCCGGGCATGCCGGACAACCTCTGGCGCGGCACGCCGGACGGCCCGACATGGGTCGCGCTGGCCGGCCCGCGCGTCCCCCCGCTGGACCTCCTGCACCGCACCGCCCCGGCCGTACGCCGCGCCGCCGCACGCGTCGCCGTGCGCGCCCCCTTCCGGCCGACCGGCACGATCGGCGTGCTCGCGGTCGACGACACCGGGACGGTCGTCCACCACCTGGCCCGCCGCCACTCCCGGTTCCGCATGGTCACCAGCGTCTGCGAGAGCGGCGGCCGGCTGATCCTCGGGAGCATGTGGGAGCGGGGCGTGGCGGTCTGTGAGCCGCCGGTCCCGAGGTGACCCGCCGACGCCCGCGGAGTTAGGCTTTCAGCGGCCGCGATCGTCCTCGCGGCGCGGCGGTGGGGCCCGCCGTACCCGAACCGCGGTGCACACACCGCCAACGGTCCCTACTTGCGATCCGCGCCCGTGCGTCCGGGCCCGGCGAGTAGGAGAGGTACGACCATGACAGCCCCGAAGACCGAGAACCCGCGCGCCGCCGCGCCCACCCCACGGCGGCCCGACCGGCGGGCGCAGGCCCCGGTCGTCGCGGTGGTCGCGCTCGGCGGAGCCATCGGCGCCACCGCCCGCTACGCGGCCGCGCTCTGGTGGCCGGCCCAGCCGGGCGGCTTCCCCTGGGCGACCTTCTGGACCAATGTCGTCGGCTGCGCCGTGATCGGCGTGTTCATGGTGCTCATCACCGAGGTGTGGGCCGCCCACCGCCTCGTCCGGCCCTTCTTCGGCACCGGAGTGCTCGGCGGCTTCACCACCTTCTCCACGTACGCCGTCGACATCCAGAAGCTGGTGGACGACGGCCACCCCCGCACCGGCCTGGCCTACCTCGCCGCCACCCTGACAGCGGCGCTGACAGCGGTCTGGCTGGCGAGCGCCGCCACCCGCCGCTTCCTCGGACGGAGGCAACCATGACCAGGCTGACCGGCAGAGCCCTGCGCGTGACCGTCTTCGTCGGCGAACACGACACCTGGCACCACAAGCCCCTCTACTCGGAGATCGTGCACCGCGCCCACGCGGCCGGCCTCGCGGGCGCCAGCGTCTTCCGCGGCGTCGAAGGCTTCGGCGCCTCCTCGCTGGTCCACACCTCGCGGCTGCTGTCGCTGAGCGAGGACCTGCCGGTCGCGATCGTGATCGTCGACACGGAGGAGCGCGTACGCGCCTTCCTGCCCCAGCTCGACGAACTCGTCACCGAAGGACTCGTGACCCTCGACCACTGCGAGGTCATCCGGTACCTCGGCCGCGACGACACACCGCCCGAATCGGACCTGAAGGGTAAGAAGTCGACGTGAACTGGCTCCTGGTGATCGCGGGCGCCGTGATCGGCGCCCCCCTGCGGTATCTCACCGACCGAGCGGTGCAGTCCCGGCACGACTCGGTCTTCCCCTGGGGCACCTTCGCGGTCAACGTCAGCGGCTGCCTGATCCTCGGGCTGCTCACCGGCGCGGCGTCCGCCGGAGCCGCGAGTTCCCACCTCCAGCTGCTGCTCGGCACCGGGCTGTGCGGGGCCCTGACCACGTACTCGACCTTCTCCTACGAGACCCTGCGGCTGACCGGGACGGGAGCGGGGCTCTACGCCGTCGCCAACATCGTGGGCAGCGTCACCGCCGGCCTCGGCGCGGCGTTCCTGGGCGTGTCGATGGCCCAGGCGGTGTGGTCGTAGGCCACCTGGCCACCCGACCACGCGTCGTACGCCACGGATCCACACCCGGGCCTGGTAGGACGGTGCGCGCCACTGCCCGCCGAGCCCGGAACGGGATCCCATGAGCGTCATCAGCGTCGGTCAGGCCGTCGTCCTCGGAGCCGTCGAGGGGGTGACCGAGTTCCTGCCCGTCTCCTCGACCGGCCATCTGAAGATCGCCGAGGGGCTCATGGGCATCCCCGTCGACGACGACGCGGTCGTCGGGTTCTCGGCCGTCATCCAGGTCGGCGCGATCGCCGCCGTGCTCGTGTACTTCTTCAAGGACATCGTGCGGATCGTCTCCGCGTGGCTGCGCGGGTTGCGGGACAAGGAGGAGCGGTACCACCACGACTACAAGTTCGCCTGGTGGGTGATCTGCGCGACGATCCCGATCGTCGTCGTCGGCCTGGCCGCCAAGCCGCTCATCCAGGGGCCGCTCGCCTCCCTCTGGGTGGTCGCCGGGTCGCTGATCGTCGGCAGCGGCGTGATGTGGGCGGCCGATCAGATGGGACGGCACAAGCGCGGGGAGGGCGACACCTCCTTCAAGGACGCCATGCTCGTCGGCAGCTCCCAGATCCTCGCCCTGCTCTTCCCGGGCTTCTCGCGCTCCGGCGCCACGATGTCCACGGCGCTCATGCTCGACCTGGACCGGGTCGCCGCCACCCGCCTGTCCTTCTTCCTCGGCATCCCCGCGCTCACCGGCGCCGGCCTGTACGAGCTGAAGGACGCCCTGGGCACGACGGGCACGGCAGCGCTGCCGCTGGCCGTCGGTACCGCCGTCTCCTTCGTCGTCGCCTACGCCTCCATCGCCTGGCTGCTCAGGTTCGTCGCCAAGCACTCCTTCAACGCCTTCGTGATCTACCGGATCGTCGTCGGGGTGCTGCTGTTCGGTCTGTTGGGCGCGGGCGTGGTCAACGGTTGAGCGGGACGGGTGGGACGTAGTGCTTCACCAGCCCGGCGCAAGTCCCGCTTCGCGCGTCACACCCGGTGGATCTTTCCTTTCGGCTCCCCTTGACACCACCCACGGCCCACCCGGAGTATCTCTCCCGTGAACCTGTCAGACAGCCGGACAGCCGGACAGCTCCCGCGGCGCGTCAGTGCCATGGAAGCGGTGCTGGCGCACCTCCGCGGCGCCATCGAACGCGGCGACTACGCCATCGGCGACAAGCTTCCCTCCGAGGCGGAGCTCTGCCGCACTCTGGAGATCAGCCGCCCCGTCCTGCGTGAGGCCCTGCGGGCCCTGCAGACCATGGGCCTGACGGTCTCCAAGACCGGCAAGGGCACCTTCGTCGTCGCCAACGCCGTCGAGGACCCCACCTTCGGCGACTACGCGGCCAGCGACCTGCTGGAAGTGCGCCGCCACGTCGAGATCCCGGTCGCCGGATACGCGGCCCTGCGCCGCACCCCGGAGAACCTCGACCACCTGGCTCACCTGCTCGACCGCATGGAGCGGGAGACGGACACCACCGCGTGGGTCGCGATGGACACCCTCTTCCACCTGGCCGTGGCCGAGGCCGCCCAGAACCCGGTCTTCCGCCGGGTCATCGAGGAGATCCGTGACGCGCTGGCGCGTCAGTCGGCGTTCCTCAACGAGCTGGGCGGCCGCCGCGAGCAGTCCAACCGCGAGCACCGGGCCATCGTCGAGGCGCTGATCGACGGTTCCGAGATCGACGCGACCGAGGCCATGGCCCACCATCTCGACCGCGTCGAGACGACCCTCACCGACATCGTGCGTCCCGCGCGCACGGACACCCCCACGGAAGGCGGAACCGAGGCGTGAGCGAGCAGTCCCTGCACGAAGGTGTGCAGAAACGTTCCGGCCATGTCGACGCCGGAGACGAGGGCTACAGCAAGTCCCTGAAGTCCCGGCACGTCAACATGATCGCCATCGGCGGTGCCATCGGCACCGGCCTGTTCCTCGGAGCGGGCGGCCGTCTCGCCGACGCCGGCCCGTCCCTGTTCATCGCCTACGCGGTCTGCGGCGTCTTCGCCTTCCTCGTCGTACGTGCCCTCGGTGAACTCGTCCTGTACCGGCCCTCCTCCGGCGCCTTCGTGTCCTACGCCCGCGAGTTCATGGGCGAGAAGGGCGCGTACACCGCGGGCTGGATGTACTTCCTCAACTGGGCGACCACCGGCATCGCGGACATCACCGCCGTGGCCACGTACACCCACTACTGGGGCATGTTCTCCGACATCCCGCAGTGGGTGCTCGCGCTGATCGCCCTGGCCGTCGTCCTCACCGTGAACCTGATCTCGGTGAAGATCTTCGGCGAACTGGAGTTCTGGTTCGCCATCATCAAGGTCGGCGCGCTCGTCGTCTTCATGTGCATCGGCATCTTCCTGCTGGTCACCCAGCAGCCGGTGGACGGCCACACCCCCGGCCCGTCCCTCATCACCGACAACGGCGGCGTCTTCCCCAACGGCCTGCTGCCGATGCTGCTGATCGTCCAGGGCGTCGTCTTCGCCTACGCCTCCGTCGAGCTGGTCGGCGTCGCGGCCGGTGAGACCGAGAACCCCGAGAAGATCATGCCGAAGGCGATCAACTCGATCATGTGGCGCGTCGGCCTCTTCTACGTCGGCTCGGTCGTCCTGCTCTCGATGCTGCTGCCCTGGTCCTCGTACAAGGCGGGCGAGAGCCCCTTCGTCACGGTGCTGTCCAACATCGGCATCCCGGCGGCCGGCGGCATCATGAACCTCGTCGTGCTCACCGCGGCGATGTCCTCGCTCAACTCCGGCCTGTACTCCACCGGCCGCATCCTGCGCTCCATGGCGATGTCCGGCTCCGCCCCGAAGTTCACCTCCGTGATGAGCCGCAGCAAGGTCCCCTACGGCGGCATCCTGCTCACCAGCGGCTTCTGCGTCCTCGGCGTCGGCCTCAACTTCGTCGTCCCCGCCGAGGCGTTCGAGATCGTGCTGAACTTCGCCGCGATCGGCATCCTCGCCACCTGGGGCATGATCATGATCTGTCACCTGATCTTCTGGCAGAAGACCCAGAAGGGCGAGCTCACCCGCCCCGGCTACCGACTGCCGGGCTCCCCCTGGACCGAACTCGTGACGCTGGCCTTCCTCGCCTCCGTCCTGGTCCTCATGTACGCCGACGGAGGCGCCGGCCGCACCACCGTGCTGTGCCTGCCGCTGATCGTCGCAGCGCTGGTCGCGGGCTGGTACGGCATCCGAAGCCGGGCCGCGCGCACCTCCACCAAGGCCGACGCGTGAGATCCGTGTCGGTCGACGCCCCCTCATCGACCCACCACAACCAGGCAGTGATGTACAGCAGCTCCCCAGCGGACGCACCCCTTGTCCGCGAACCCCTCCACGTCCCCGTCGCCCACCTCATACGCGGCGGAATGATCGAAGGCATCCACTACGGCTCCGTCGTCGTCCTCGGCGCCGACGGTGACGTCCGGTTCCAGCTCGGCGACATCGAGGCCGCCTTCTACCCGCGCTCGGCGCTCAAGCCCGTCCAGGCCGTCGCCATGGCGCGCGCCGGGCTGCCGCTCGACGGCGAGCTGCTCTCACTCACGGCGGCCAGCCACTCCGGCGAGGAACGCCACCTCGCCGGCACCCGGCGCATCCTCGAACTCGCCGGGCTCACCGAGGACCACCTGCGCAACGTCCCCGACCTGCCGTTCGACCCGGTCGTGCGGGACGTCTGGGTCCGGGAAGGCCGAGCGCCCTCCCGGCTCGCCCAGAACTGCTCCGGCAAGCACGCGGCCATGCTGTACACCTGCCGGCTCAACGGCTGGTCCCTGGAGGGCTACCTCGACCCCGAGCACCCCCTTCAGCAGGCGATCGCCGAGATCGTCGAGGACCTCACGGGGCAGCGGATCGCCCAGGCCACCGTCGACGGGTGTGGGGCGCCGTTGTTCTCCGTCTCGCTGCACGGTCTTGCCCGCGCGGCCGCTCGTATCACCACGGCGGCGCCGGGTACGCCCGAGGCGCGGGTCGCGGATGCGATGCGGGAGCATGCGGAGATGGCCTCCGGCGCCGGGCGGGATGTGGCGGCGCTGATGCGGGCCGTGCCGGGGCTGCTGGCCAAGGACGGGTTCGAGGGCGTGCAGGTCGCAGCGTTGCCCGATGGCCGGGCCGTTGCCGTGAAGATCGCTGACGGGGCCGATCGGGCGCGGGTGCCGGTGGCCGCGGCGGCGCTGGCGTGGGCCGGGGTCGATCCGGAGCTGCTCACCGAGTTCCAGGGTGAGGCGCTTCTCGGGGGCGGGCGGGAGGTCGGGTGTGTGCGGCCCGTCCGTTCGCTGGAGCCGGTCGCCGTTCCGGCTTGCGCCTAAGGATGTGCCGGCTTTGCGCCTGAGGATGTGCCGGATTTCTTGTTGGGCGACTGCTGGCCGTTTTGTGGCCGATCGCGCAGTTCCCCGCGCCCTATAGGGGCGCTTACCCTCAACTTCTTTGAAAGAGGAACCGTTCCCTCATGACTGTCGTCGTCACCCGTAGCGAACACGATCTGCTCGGCGACCGTGACATCCCTGCCGAGGCGTACTGGGGTGTGCACACGCTGCGTGCCACGGAGAACTTCCCGATCACCGGCACCCCGATCTCCGCCTACCCGCACCTCATCGATGCCCTCGCCGCCGTCAAGGAGGCAGCCGCCCTCGCCAACGAGGAACTCGGGCTGCTGGAGCCGGAGAAGGCCGCCGCGATCGTCGCCGCCTGCCGTGAGATCCGCTCCGGCAAGCTGCACGACCAGTTCGTCGTCGACGTCATCCAGGGCGGCGCCGGCACCTCGACCAACATGAACGCCAACGAGGTCGTGGCGAACCGGGCGTTGGAGCTGCTGGGCCACGAAAAGGGGCAGTACCGGTACCTGCACCCCAACGAGGACGTCAACCTCGGCCAGTCGACCAATGACGTCTACCCGACCGCGGTCAAGATCGCGACGGTGTTCGCGGTGCGCGGGTTGCTCAAGGCGATGTCTGTACTGCAGGACGCCTTCGCCCGCAAGGCCGTCGAGTTCCGCGACGTGCTCAAGATGGGCCGTACACAGTTGCAGGACGCGGTGCCGATGACGCTCGGTCAAGAGTTCTCGGCGTACGCGGTCATGATTGACGAGGACCGGTCCCGTCTTGCCGAGGCCGTCGAGTTGATCCATGAGATCAACCTGGGCGCCACGGCCATCGGCACCGGCCTCAACGCTCCCGCCGGATACGCCGAGTCGGCCCGCCGTCACCTCGCCGAGATCACCGGGCTGCCGCTGGTCACCGCCGCCAACCTCGTCGAGGCCACGCAGGACTGCGGGGCGTTCGTGCAGATGTCCGGCGTGCTCAAGCGCATCGCCGTCAAGCTGTCCAAGAGCTGCAACGACCTGCGCCTGCTGTCCTCCGGGCCGCGCGCTGGGCTCGGCGAGATCAACCTGCCGCCGGTACAGGCGGGCTCGTCGATCATGCCGGGCAAGGTCAACCCGGTGATCCCGGAGGTCGTCAACCAGGTCGCCTTCGAGGTGATCGGCAACGACGTGGCCATCACCATGGCCGCCGAGGCCGGACAGCTCCAGCTCAACGCCTTCGAGCCGATCATCCTGCACTCCCTGTCGGAGTCGGTCACCCACCTGCGGGCGGCCTGCCTGACCCTCGCCGAGCGCTGCGTGGACGGCATCACCGCCAACACCGAGGCGCTGCGCAGGACCGTGGAGAACTCCATCGGCCTGGTCACCGCCCTGAACCCGCACATCGGGTACACGGCCGCGACCGACATCGCCAAGGAGGCCCTCGTCAGCGGCCGGGGCGTGGCCGAACTCGTCCTGGAGAAGGGCCTGTTGCCGGCCGAGACCCTGGCCGACCTGCTGCGGCCGGAGGTCGTCGCGGGCAGCGGCCAGGCCCTGGCCTGACCTGCCCGTCCCACGGATGCGCGCCGGGACCGGCACGGAGGCACAATGGTGATCATGGCAGCGTCGACGTCGTCACTGACCTTCCAGCCGATCCTGGAGCGCATCGCGGAGGAGATCGGGCGGACTCCCGGCCGCGGCCGGCCCGCCGACTACATCCCGGCCCTCGCGGCCCGCGACCCGCGCCGCTTCGGCATGGCCGTCGCGGAACTCGACGGCACGGTGTACGGCGTGGGGGACTGGCGCGAGCCGTTCTCCACACAGTCCATCACCAAGGTCTTCACCCTCGCGCTCGACCTGGCCCGGGAGGGCGACGAGCTGTGGGAGCACGTGGGCCGCGAACCCTCCGGCAACCCCTTCAACTCCCTGATCCAGCTGGAATACGAGAACGGCATCCCGCGCAACCCGTTCATCAACGCGGGCGCGCTCGTCGTCACCGACCGCCTCCAGACCCGTACCGGCGACGCCGCGGGCGAACTGCTGGCCTTCCTGCGCGCCGAGAGCGGCAACCCGACCCTGGACTTCGACAAGGACGTCGCCGCCTCCGAGTCCGCGCACGGCGACCGCAACGCCGCCCTCGCCCATTTCATGGCGTCCTACGGCAACATCGACAACCCCGTGCCCGCCCTCCTGGACCAGTACTTCCGCCAGTGCTCCCTCACGGCGTCCTGCGCCGACCTCGCCCTGGCCACCACCTTCCTGGCCCGCCACGGCGTCCGCGCCGACGGCACCCGGCTGCTCTCCCGCAGCCAGGCCAAGCAGATCAACGCGATCATGCTGACCTGCGGCACGTACGACGCGGCGGGCGACTTCGCCTACCGGGTCGGCCTGCCCGGCAAGAGCGGCGTCGGCGGCGGGATCATCGCCGTCGTACCGGGGCGCTGCACACTGTGCGTGTGGAGCCCCGGCCTGGACGAGCGCGGCAACTCGGTGGCCGGCGTGGCGGCCCTCGACCGCTTCACGACGCTCACCGGCCTGTCGGTCTTCTGACGCTCCGCCCCCGTGATGCGGGTGCGCCTGGCCGTAATGCGGTTGAGGAGGAGCCGGATCGTCGGTGAAGATCCTCCGCATGTTCTCGCGCAGGAATCGCCGACCGAAGACCCCCGAACTCCTCCAGGCATGGGCAGCCCTCGACGAGGGGGACATCCCCGGCGCCCTGCGCCGGTTGCGGCACGGCGCCGACGACCAGCCGCTCGGCGAGGTCGCTCTCGTGGTCGCCCGGGCCGCCGCAGCGGCCGGCTTCGAGGATCTCCGCGAGGCCGCCGACGCCCTCGCCGCCCGGCCCGAAAAGGCCCGGGCGCTCTACGACTTCGGATACGCCTGCATCGAGCGCGGCGTGCCCTACCTGGCGATACCCGCCCTGCGCGAGGCACTGGACCAGGCGCCGGACTCGGCGGCGGTCCTGCGTGAACTGGTCTCGGCGTACGAGCGCGAGGGCCGCCACCGCGAGGCGGTCGACGTCCTGGCCGCGCGCCAGAGCGGGCTCGCCGACTGGCCGGACCGCTACCTGCTGGTCTTCAACGCCCTCATGTCCGGTGACCTCGCCCTGGCCCGCCGGCAGCACGCCCTGCTGTCCGACCCCGACGACGCCATGTGGCAGCCGACCCGGGCCCGCCAGCGCCGCATGCTGGAGCGGGCGGCGAGCGCCGAGCCGGCGAGCCCGCTGGACCTGACCGATCTGCGGGGATGGCAGTACGTCCTCGGCGGCACCGTGCTCGGCACGCTGTCCCCGTACGGCTGGAACGCGGGCATGGCAGGGCGGTACGCCTGGCTGCAGGACTCCCACGACCAGTGCCTGCGCGGTCTGCTGCGGCTGAAGGCCGTGCTCGGCGCCACCGGCGTGCACCCCACGTCGGTGTCCCTGCTGCCCGACCGGAGCAGCAGGATCCTCGGCCGCGCCGCGGCCGAGGTGCTTGAGCTGCCCACGGAGCCGTTCGCGCCCGACCGGGAGGACACCGTCGTCGTCGCGTACGACCTGAACGAGGTGGCCGCTGCCGATCAGGGCCCGGACATCCTCGGCGGACTCTTCGAGCGGACTTCGGGACAGGTGCTGCACGAGCACGCGAGCAACTGGACCGATCCGCCGGTCGTCACCGCCGACAGCGTCACCCTGCTGCACCAGTCGGTGACGGCGCCCTGGGAGGGGCAACTGCGCGTGGACGACGAGGGGAACGTGGAGCGGGGCGCCCCCGACGACCGGCCGGAGGAGGAGATCGCCGCACAGATCCTCGCGGCCGATCCGTCGCCCGACGAAGGCGACGGCGAGACCCCCGCCGACCCGGTCGACAAGCTCACCGACTTCGTCACCGCCGTCCGCGGCTCCTGGCTGAGCGGCGACCGGGCGGGCCTCACCTCCTCGGGTCCGGTGGCCGGCTCGCGGTTCCTCTGACGCCCTGACCGGGGCCGATCACACGCCGGTCACACGCAGTCCGCCGCCCCGAGGGTCCCGCGTCGCTTTCCGGCCACCCGGCGTTGACACGCTGACCGAGTGTTGGCCATGGCTTTTCCCGTCGATCTCCGCCGCTGCCGGATACTCGGTCTGGCCGGTACCGCCTTCCTCGCCCTGGGCGGTGAGACGTCCGGTGCGCTGCCGGTCCGGGAGCTCCTGGCCCCGAGCTCGGCCCACGCGGCCCTGGGCCTGGTCGGCGTGTACTTCGGACTCGTCCTGCTGATAGCGGCCTGGCTGCTGCTCGGGCGGCTCGTGCGCAGCGCCGACCCGCCGACCCCGCGCGCCCTGCTGCTGGTGCTGGCGCTCTGGGCCGCCCCGCTGCTGATGGCGCCGCCGCTGTTCAGCCGGGACGTGTACAGCTACCTGGCCCAAGGGGCCATGGTCGACGCCCACATCGACGTGTACGCGTACGGCCCGTCCCACCTCGGCGGGCCGCTCGCGGACGAGGTCGCGCCGCTGTGGCGGCACACGGCGGCCCCCTACGGCCCGGTGTTCCTCGGCGTCGCCTCCGCGCTGTCCGGCCTCACCCGCGGCGAACTGCCCGCCGGGCTCCTCGGCATGCGCCTCATAGCGGTCCTCGGGGTGGCCCTGATGGCGGCCGCGCTGCCGCGCCTCGCCCGGCACAGCGGAGCCGACCCGGCCGCCGCGCTGTGGCTGGGCGCCCTGAACCCGCTCGTGCTGCTGCACCTGGTCGCGGGCGCCCACAACGACGCCATCATGCTCGGCCTGCTCGGCGCCGGCCTGGTCGCGGCCCTCGGCCGGTGGCCCGTCCTGGGCGCCGTACTCGTCACCCTCGCCGCCCTGGTCAAGGCACCCGCCGCGCTCGGCCTCGCAGCGGTCGTCGTGCTCCGGACGCGGGCCGGCCACCACCCGGCGAAGGCCGTCCTGACCACGGCGGCGGCGTCCGCCGTCACCACGGTCGCCGCAACGGCCGTAGCGGGCACGGGATACGGGTGGATAGGTGCCCTGGACACCCCGGTCTCCCCGCAGAACTGGGCGCTGACCAGCCTGCTCGGACGCGCCACCGCCTCACTGCTGGACGAGGTCGGCAGCGATCTGGCGCCGCTGGCCGTCCCGGCGTGGCACGTCTTCGGACTGGTGCTCACCGCGGCCCTCCTGGTCCTCATATGGTGGCGCCGGCGTCCGCGCCCCGTGTACGCGCTCGGCCTGAGCCTGGCGGCCGTGGCCGCCTTCGGACCGGCGATCCGCCCCTGGTACGCGCTGTGGGGCCTGTTCCTCATCGCCGCCGCGGCGCCCAGCACGTCGGTACGGCACCGGGTGGCGGTCCTGACGGGAGTGCTCGCGCTCGCCGTCCTGCCCAGCGGCGACCCCGCGGACGTCGGCCAACTGGTACTGGCCGCCTCCGGGGGCGCCCTAGCCGTGGTCGTCCTGTGGCAGGCGCAACTGGCCGCGCAGGCCCCGGCGTTGGAGCGCACCGCATGAGGCTCCCGCGCACCGACCGCGGCCGGCTCGCGCTGGTGCTCGTGCTCGCCGCCGCCGTGACCGCCTTCACCGCGACCGTGCCGTTGCTGCGCGACTGGTTCGACCTGCGCGTCTACCACGGCACCGTCGACAGCTGGATCCACGAGGGCGGCCGCATCTACGACTACCGGGTGCCGGGGACGACGTACGGCTTCACCTACCCGCCGTTCGCCGCCGTCGTCATGCTGCCCATGGCGCTGGTCGACCTGTCCGTGGCGATCGCGGTGGCGCTGCTGCTCAACCTGGTCGGGCTGGCCTTCGTGCTGTACGTGCTGGCGGGAGGGCACTGGCGGCGCCACGGCTGGTACGGCTGGGCGCTGGCCGGCTGCGCGCTGGCCCTGTTCGAACCGCTCCGGGACACCTTCAGCTTCGGTCAGGTGAACATCCTGCTGCTGGCCCTCGTGCTCCTCGACTGCCGGCTGCTGGCCACGGGACGGGGCCGCTGGGCGGGCGTGGGCATCGGCCTCGCGGCCGCGATCAAGCTGACGCCCGCCGCCTTCATCGGCCTGCTGCTGGTGGCGAGGCGATGGCGAACCGCCGCCGTGGCGAGTGCCGTGGCCGCCGCCGCGACGGCACTCGCGGCCTGGGTGGCTCCCGATGCCTCCCGTTTCTACTGGACGCACGCGATGTGGGACACCACTCGGGTGGGCCGTCTCGACTACGTCTCCAACCAGTCGCTCCAGGGCGTCCTGGCCCGGCTGGGCGTGACGGACCGCGTGGTGTGGGCGGTGGTGGTCGTGCTGGTCCTGGGCGTGTGGGCGGCGCGCACCCGCCGCGCCGTGGCGGCGGGGGACTGGACGGCGGCGTTCGCCCTCACGGGGCTGGCCGCCTGCCTGGTCAGTCCGATCACCTGGGTGCATCACCTGGTGTGGCTGCTGCCGTCCTTCGCCGTCCTGGTCCGTGCCGGGCACCCACGGGTGGCGGGCGCCCTGTACGCGGTGCTGTGCACCAGCGTGGTGTGGCTCTGGTTCGACGACGCCTCCGGAGTCGACGGCTTCCTCGGCAGCAACATCTACACCTGGATCACCCTCGGCCTGCTGCTGCGGCTGCCGGTCGGTCAGTCCTGCTCCGGTCGCTCGACGCCCTTGCCGCGCAGCACCAGTGAGGTGGCGCCGGCTCCCATCCCGGCGGCGCCCGCGATCGCCCAGGCCTCCGCCCAGCCCGCTCCGGCCACCCCGCCCGCGCCGCCCCGCGGTCCCACGTCCGCCGCGACGGGCTCCGTCACCGGTCCGGGTCTCGGCTTGGCCCGCAAGGCGTCCAGCGACCCCACCGGATCGACCCGTCCGGCCGCGGCGAACCCCCAGTCGAGCAGTTCGCCGGCCTCCTCGTAGACGGCGAGCCCGCCGCCCGCCCGAGGGTTCAGCACCGTGACGACGAGGGTGCGATCGCCCCGGCGGGCGGCGGCGATGAGCGTGCTGCCCGCCTTGCTGGTGTAGCCGTTCTTGACGCCGATCAGCCCCGGATACCGGTCCACGCCGTCCGCGCCGGTCAGCAGCCGGTTGGTGTTGCGGATCTCGTACGGGTAGCCGTTCCTGCCCGGGAACCAGGCCGCGGCGGTGCCGCAGTACCGCGCGAAGTCCGCTCTGCGCAGCCCCGCCCGGCCGAACACGGCCAGGTCGTACGCCGACGAGACCTGGCCCGGGGTGTCGTAACCGTCCGGCGACAGCACCTTCGTGTCGAGGGCGCCCAGCGAACGGGCCTTTTCCTGCATGCGGGCGGCCGTGAAGCGCCAGCCCCCGTTCAGCGCGGCCAGCACCCGCACCGCGTCGTTGCCGGAGCTGAGGAACACCCCGCGCCACAGATCGGCGACCTGGTACACCCGTCCCTCGGCGATCCCCACCAGGCTGCTGCCGGGCCCGGTCCCCGCCAGTTCCTTCTCGCTCACCCGGTGCCGGATGCCGCCCGGCAGGGTCGGCAGCACGGTCAGGGCGAACAGCGCCTTCAGGGTGCTGGCCGGCGGCAGCTCCCGGTGCGCGTCGTGCGCGGCGAGCACCTCCCCGGTGCCGGCGTCGGCCACCAGCCAGGACAGCGCGGAGACGCGGGGGACCCGGGGCGCGTCACCGTGCGGCCGCGCATGGGTGCCGGACCGGTACAGCAGCGCGGGCTCCGGGGTCGCCGCCCGCGGGCCGCCGGACCTGTCGGAGTCGGGCTCGGCGCGGGCGACCGCGGTGGCGGGCGCGAGCGCCAGCAGGCCGGCCGCGCACAGCGCGCAGGTGGACGCGAGGACGCGGGAGGTAAATCCGATCTTCATATCGCCAACGTAGGAAGCGAGCCGCCGTACACCGTGCTGCCCGGGCCGGACAGGACGCGTCGGCACCCGGACGGGCGATGCGCGGGCGACGCGTCAGTGGCCGGGCAGGGTCGGCTGGATCCGCCGCAGGAACGTCGCGTTGTCGGGCGTCTCCCGCATGCGCTCCAGGAGGGTTTCCAGGCCGCTCTGGCCGTCGCGGCCCTGTAGCACCCGGCGCAGACCGCGCACGGCTGTCAACTCCTCGGGAGGAAGGAGGAGTTCCTCGCGGCGGGTGCCGGAGGTGGTGATGTCGACGGCGGGGAAGACGCGGCGGGAGGCGAGGTCCCGGCTGAGACGCAGCTCCATGTTGCCGGTGCTCTTGAGCTCCTCGAAGAAGTAGTCGTCGGCCCGGGAGCCGGTCTCCACGAGGGCCGTGGCGAGGATGGTGAGCGAACCGCCCTCCTCGGCGCAGCGCGCGGCACCGAAGAACCGCTTGGGCCCCTGCAGCGCGGCCGCGTCGACACCGCCGCTCAGCGTACGGCCGCCGGACGCGGCGGCGTTGTTGTGGGCCCGGCACAGCCGGGTCAGGGAGTCGAACAGGATGACGACGTCCTCACCCGCCTCGACGAGCCGCTTGGCCCGCTCGATCACGAGCTCGGCCAGCGCGATGTGCTGCTTGGGCGCCCGGTCGAAGGTCGAGGCGTACACCTCGCCCCGCACCGAACGCCGCATGTCGGTGACCTCCTCGGGTCGTTCGTCGAGGAGCACCACCATCAGCCGGCACTGCGGGTGGTTGCCGGCGACGGCGGCCGCGATCTGCTGGAGCAGCACGGTCTTGCCGGTCTTGGGCGGCGCCACGATCAGGCCGCGCTGGCCCTTGCCCACCGGGGCGATCAGGTCGGTGACACGGCCGGCCAGGCCGGAGGCCGGGTGCTCGAGGCGGATCCGCTCCCGCGGGTGAAGCGGCGTCAGCTCGCCGAAGGCGCGTCGGTTCCTGTCGGGGGTGCGGCCGTTGACGCGGGCGACCTCGGTCAGGGCCCGCCGGTCGCCGTGGACCCCGTCGACGAGGTCGCCCTTGCGCAGGCCGTGGCGCCGGATCAGCGCGGACGGCACCTGTGGGTCGCAGGGCGAGGGCATCAGGTTCGCGGCGCGCAGGTGCCCCTTCCCGCTCGCGTCGATGTCGAGCACGCCGGTGACGGCGTGGGCCGGGGGCCGCTGCTGGACTGGGGAGTGTTCGAGTGTGGTGGTCACGATGGTCGGTCCTTTCACGGACGGAAGGCATGGGACATGCGGAAGGAAGGGGAGTGCCGCGGACATCGGGAAGGCGGACGGTGCGCCTTCGGGCGGCGGGAAACAGCACCTCGGACACGGCAGAGGCGACTGGCCGTGAGGTGGTGAGGTGAAGCCGGTACGACGACCGGCGAACTGAAGGAGAACCGGCACCAGCGCCCACGACGGGGCGTACACAGGTGCTAACGGGACGGTACCACGACGGCTGGCGTATGGCGAGCAGTCCGTAGAGCAGGGGGATGCGCGGCTCGGGCAGCCGCCACCGGCCGGACGGCGTGCGGACCGTCCGAGGTCAGCGCGGCCAGGGGAGTTCCTCGCTCTCCGTGAGGCGCCGGATGGTCAGTCCCGCACCGGTCAACGCGTTGACGACCTCGCCTATTCCGTGCATCCACTCGTAGCTGTCCGTGGCGCCTTCGACGGACGGTCCGTCGGTGTGGAACTCGACGACGGACAACCGCCCACCGGGGCGCAGCAGTCGTGCCACGACCCGCGCCGAGCGGTCGAGGTCGGGCAGGTGGCACAGGGCGCCCTTGCGGGTCTACACCACGTCGAACTGCCGCCCGCCGAGCGCCTCCACGGCGTCGTACACATTGGCCTGTACGTACGTGACGTCGAGCCCCGCCTTCCGGGCGATGCCCCGCGCGGCCGCCACGGACGCCGCGGAGAAGTCCAGGCCGACGGCCCGTGCCCCGCGCTGTGCGAAGGCGATCGTCTCGGTGCCGAGGCGGCACTGGAGAGGGAGCACGTCACGGCCCGCCGGATCACCGAGGTCGTCCCACGCGAACCGAGCGTGAACCGGTCCGCGTCGCCGGGAAGAACGCGGGATCGGCACATCACACCGACCGCGCCCGCGCCTCCTGCTCGATCTCCTCGAACCGCGCTCCCATGGCCGCGGCCAGGGCATGCGCTCCCGACAGCGGACGGACCATGACCATGAACTCGTCGATCAGACCGTCCTCGTTCACCCGGAGGAAGTCGCAGCCGGTGATCTCCCGGTCGCCCACCCGCGCGGTGAACACCAGCGCGTGATCACGCCCGCCCGGGTCGTTGATCTCGCGCACGTAGCGGAAGTCCTCGAAGACCCGCACGACACCGCGCAGGATCGCCGCGGTGATCGCCTTGCCGGCGTACGGCTTGAACACGACCGGGCTGGTGAAGACGACGTCCTCCGCCAGCAGGGCCTCCACGGCGTCGAGGTCGCCTGTCTCGACCGCCTCGCGGAACGCGCGCATCGGATCACCTCATCGTCAATTCGTGATAGTCAATTAGTTGAGTAGGTGTCGATGAGAATAATCACCTGCTGTTAACGTGTCCATATGTCCCTCAGGTACGCCGTCCTCGCCGCCCTCCTGGAGGGCGAGGCCTCGGGATACGAACTGTCCAAGGTCTTCGACGTCTCGTTCGCCAACTTCTGGCCCGCGACCCCGCAGCAGCTCTACCGGGAGCTGGAGCGCCTGGAGCGGGACGGCCTCGTCGAGGCCCGGATCGTGCGGCAGGAACGGCGGCCGAACAAGCGGATGTTCACGCTCACCGAGGCCGGACGGGAGGACCTGCGCGCCTTCGCCGCCGAGCCGCCCCGCAGGCCCACCGCCGTCCGCGACGAACTCCTGATCAAGCTCCAGGCCATGGAGGACCCCGAGGCCACCCGTGCCCTGATCGAGGAACGCATGACATGGTCGCGCGGCAAGCTCGACCGGTACGAACGCGTCCGTGACCGCCTCCTCGACGGGCGGACCGAGGAGGCGTACCTGCGCGAGTCCGGCCGCGTCGGCCCGTATCTGACGCTGCTGCGCGGCATCTCCTTCGAGGAGGAGAACCTGCGCTGGTGCGAGCGGGTTCTCGCCGTTCTGAAGCAGCGCGTCGCTGCGGGGTGACGGGGATGTTCGGTCCGGAAGGCCCCTCCCTGCGGGAACTCGCCGTGCAGGCGCTGTCGTCCGTCGAGCGCGGATACGACCTGCTCGCCCCGAAGTTCGACCACACGCCCTTCCGTACGCCCGAATCGGTGCTCGCCGCCGTCGCGAAGGCACTCGCGCGAACGGGCTCCTACGGCGACGGCCTCGACCTGTGCTGCGGGACCGGCGCGGGGGTGGAGGTGCTGGCCGAGGTGTGCGGGCGCAGCGTCACGGGCGTCGACTTCAGTGCCGGCATGCTGGAGGTCGCCCGGCGGCGGGTGCGGGTGGGGGAGCCGCGCGTCGCCTGGGTCCGCGCGGACGCGCGGGCTCTGCCGTTCGCCCCTGCCTTCGACCTCGTGGTGAGCTTCGGGGCGTTCGGTCACTTCCTGCCCCGCGAGTTGCCCGGGCTGTTCGCCCAGGTCCATTCCGTCCTGCGGCCCGGTGGCTGCTTCGCCTTCCCCGTCGTGGCCCCGCCCGGGCCTCTTTCCCCGGCCTACTGGATGCTGCTGGGTTTCGACACGGCGATGCGGGTGCGCAACGCCGTGTGGCGGCCGCCGTTCGTCATGTACTACCGGGCCTTCCGGCTCGGCGAGGTGCGGACCGAGCTGGGACGCGCCGGCTTCCGGGTGGAGCTGCAAGCGCTGCCCGAGTTCGGAAGGCGGCGCGACGGAAGCCCACGCGTGCGGATGGTGGTGGCGCGACGCGTGGTCTAGCGGTGGGTTGGCATTTCCTCCCCTGGTGGGCGTGGAGGGTTTGTTCTCCAAGTCGCGGGTCGTGCGCGCTCAGCCCGCTGCGGGCAGCGTGAACTCGTAGACCAAGGCGTCCTGTTGGGCGTCCACGACGAGGTCGGTGATCTCCAGCGGACGTGCGTACTGGTCGTGCACGCGCCGGGTCACCCGCACCGAAGGCACACCCGGGAGCCGGGTGATGGCGTCGCGGTGATGCAGAGCGAGGCCCGCCTTGCGCATCCAGTCGTAGGCACGCCGCAGTTGGGCCGACCCGGCGCCGTCGGCGCGGTCGCGGTAGCGGCCCAGCTCCGCCACCTCGGCGAGCGCCACCGCGGAGAAGGACGTCACGGCCGTACGCCGGCCGTGCCCGTCGGCGCCCGCGGACTCGTAGCGGTGCACGAGCGTCGGCCGGTGCGGGGCGAGCCCCAGCGCCTCGGCGTGCTCCGGCGGGGGAGTCTCCCAGGCGACCGTGGCCCGGTCCACGGCACCCGGGAGCGAGGCCCGGGCGCCGACCGGGAAGGTGAGGGACGTCGGGCTCTCGACCGGCAGACCGGGCAGGGTGGCATGGCTGCCCCGCCGGTCGGTGGCGACCAGGCCGCCGCGGCGAAGCACCTCCAGAGCCTGTCGTACGGTCTCCCTGCTGACCTCGAAGTGCTCCGCCAACTGCCGTTCCCCCGGCAGCCGTTCGCCGGGCGGAATGCTTCCGTCGCGCAGCTCGCCGAGCAACTGGGTGGCGATCCTCCCGTACAGCGGCTGTGCTTCGGTGAGCGGGCGGTCGTGCGGGGTGGTGCGGGCCATGCCGCGCCTCCTGTTGGTGACGTGTGGTAGTCGTGCGGGTTCGGTGCGCCACCAGGTCTAGCATTGGTCTAAACCAACAAGGAAGGGTGGTCGGTCAGTTCGGCCGAAACGGTACCTGCCGACCGGTCGTCACAGGGCGCTGTACAGGGCCTCGATCAGCGCCGTCTTGCGCGGGTCATCGGCGATGTGCGGGCCCATCCGGTTCATCACATAGCCCAGCGACACGCCGGAGTCCGGATCCGCCAGACCGCAGGAGCCGCCGAAGCCGTCGTGTCCGAAAGCCCGCGGGTTCGGCCCGTACGAACCGTTCGGCCCGCTCAGCCACAGGCCGAGCCCGATCTCGGTCTCCTTCTCGAACCCGGCCCCGAGCACCAGATCCCGGCAGCTGCCCTGCCCCTCGCGCACCCGCTCCGCCGCCTCGGCGGAGAGGACGCGCTGACCGTCGTACGACCCGCGGCCCGCGAAGATCCCGTACAGGGCGGCGACCGCCCGCGCCGTGCCATGGCCGTTGGCGGCGGGGATCTCGGCGGCCCGCCACTCGGGCGAGTTGGCCTGGGCCGCGCCCACGGCCGGGTTGGCCAGCGCGGCCAGGGCGGCGGGCGTCAACCGGCCGAAGACCGCCGCCTGTTCGCTGGTCGCCTGGACCGGCGGCTGTACCAGCTCGGCCGCTCGAACGGACTCCTTCTGCGGCAACCCGATCGCGAAGTCGATCCCGAGCGGCCCGGTCACCTCCCGCTCCAGGAAGGCCCCCGGCAGCAGCCCCGACACCCGCCGTACGACCTCCCCGACCAGGAAGCCGTAGGTGAGCGCGTGATACCCGGACCGCGTGCCCGGCGTCCACCACGGCTCCATCGCCGCGAGTCGCTGTGTCGTCAGCTCCCAGTCGCACAGCTGCCGAAGGGAGTGCGGCTCCCGCAGGCCGGACAGGCCGGCGCGGTGCGACAGCAGATGCCGTACGAGGATCCGCTCCTTGCCGGCGGCGGCGAACTCCGGCCAGTACGCTGCCACCGGCGCGTCGAGGTCGAGCAGTCCCCGGTCGGCGAGGATGTGCGCGCACAGCGCCGTGGGGCCCTTCGACGTCGACCACACGTTGACCAGCGTGTCGCGCTCCCACGGGCGGCCGCGCGCCGCGTCGGCCCACCCGGCCCACAGGTCCACGACCGTCCGGCCGCCGACTGTGACGGCGACCGCGGCGCCCAGCTCCCCGCGCTCCCGGAAGTTCGCCTCGAACGCCGTCCGCACCGCCGCGAACCGCGGATCGCAGTGACCGTGCACCTGTGCCTCGTGCTCCGCCATGGGCCGCCCTTCGTCCGCCGGAACCGGGCCGGGACACCGCAGGCCCGGGCCGCCCTGAACGTACCGACTGGTCGGACCAGGCGGAAGATGCGGAACGCGCCGACTCACCCGAAGAACAGCGCGCCTTCCGACTCCCGGTGCCCCTCGGCCATGCGGGCCTGTCAGATGCGCGCGCGCAGCCAGTCCAGCTTCGCCGCCTCGTGGAACGGGCCGCCGCCCTCGTGGTCGTTGAAGTCGTACACCTCGATGTCCTTCGCGTCGTGGGCCCAGGCGTTGAAGGCCGCGAAGACGGTGGAGGGCGGGCAGGTCTGGTCCTCCAGGGCCGCCGAGAAGAAGGCGGGCGCCCGGCCGCGGGCCGCGAAGTGGACGCCGTCGAAGTAGGACAGGGTGCGCAGCACGTCCTCGGCGCGGCCCCGGTGCGTCTTGAGGTAGAGGCCGATCTCGCGGTACGGGTGGCGGTCGGTGAGGGTCGCCGCGCGCGGGTAGTCGCACAGGAACGGCACGTCGGGCGCGATCGCCGTGAGGTCCGGGACCAGGCCGCCGACGGCGATCGCGATGCCGCCGCCCTGGCTCGCGCCGAGCGCGACCGTGCGTGAGGCGTCGGTCAGCGGATGCGAACGGGCGGCCTCCACGGCACGCACCGCGTCCGTGAACACCCGGCGGTAGTAGTAGTTCTCGGGCGCGTCGATGCCCCGCGTCATGAACCCGGGGTACGCGGGCGCGGCCCCCACCGGGTCGGCGGTCCCGCCACCGGCGCCCCACGCGCTGCCCTGGCCGCGCGTGTCCATCATGAAGTGCGCGCGGCCCGTGGACGCCCACAGCAGGTTCTCGTGCGGCAGGCCGCGCCCACCGCCGTAGCCGATGAACTCCACTATCAGCGGCAGCGGTTCCGTGGCCCCGGCGGGCAGCCGCAGCCAGCCCTTCACCGGGTGACCGCCGAACCCGGCGAACGTCACGTCGTACACCTGCACCGTGGTCAACCCCGTGTCGACCGGCTCGAAGCGGGCGTCCAGATCGTGCTCGCGGGCCTGGTCGAGGGTCTTGGACCAGAACGCGTCGAAGCCCTCGGGTTCGACGGACTTGCTGCGGTACTCGCGCAGTTCGTCGAGCGGAAGGTCGAACAGGGGCATCTGGTACCGCCTTTGCGTAGAGTGAGCGTCGATGATCACACCGTACGCGGGAGGTCGGAGGACTCGCCAGGTTCTTGCCGCGCCGAGCCCCTGCGATGGCGCCATGACGTCTGCCGTCGATGCCCCGCTCGGTGCCATGGAAGCGCTGGTCAGAGATGCCGAACTACTTGTCGTGGACGGTGTGCCGAAGATCCCGGGCGGCTGGCTGGCCTTCAACGGAGATCGGGTCACCGGCGTGGCCTTGGGTCACGCCCGGCGGCCCGTCCACTCCGGCTCCGTGCGCGCCCACTCCTGTTCCCATTCCTCCAGGCGGCGACGCATCGCGGCACGCCGTACGACGGTATGGCCGAGCAGGATCACGGCGACCGCGCCGCCCGCGGCACAGACGCCGAGGGTGGCGGTGTGCTGCCAGACCGCCGTGCTGTCCGGCGGCGGGGCGACGGCGCGGCCCCGCGAGTCGAGCCACACGTCGACCATGTCGCCGGTCCCCGTCCCCGCCGGGACACGCGTCGTCGCCGTACGCGGACCCTCGCCCGGCTCCGTCCAACGGACCGTCATCTTGGTGGACGGGTGCCGTCCGCCCTGCGCCACGGGGAGCGCGTCAGAGGCCCTGCCGACGACCTCGGCCCGGACGGGACGCCGGTCGGCGCGCTGCTCCCCGACCGTGGCCCGGGCCTCGCCATGGGCCCACCAGGCCGCGACCACCCCGACCAGGGGAGCTCCGACGAACAACAGGACGACCACGGCCAGTACCGTCCACGCCTCGACGACATCCGACCGGCGCCGCAGCGGACTGCGTCGCCAACGCCAACCACGCACCCGGCTTCGCATGCCGTTCAGGTACCCCGTACACGGGACATCGTTCATGACGACCCCGCACGGATACGCGCCCGCGCCCGGCGACGATCAGCCGAAGCGCTCGATCCGGATACGGTCCACGGGCTGACCCGCCGCCACCAGCAGCCGCGAGGCATGCTCCGCGAATCCGTTGGAGCCGCACACATAGGCTTCCCACCCACCGGGAGGCCGCTCGGCCAGGAGGGTCGCCACATGGGTGGCGGCCATACGTCCCACGGGCACACCGTCCGGAGCGCTCCGCGTGAACACGGGCGTCGTCTCCACGCCGTACTCCCGCGCGTAGATCAGCTCCTCGGGGCTGCGCGCCGACACCAGCAGCCGCAGCGGCACATCGAGGCCGCGCGCCCGGTGGTGCCGCACCATCGACATCAGCGGTACGACACCGGAGCCGGCGCCGACCAGCAGCGCGGGCCGGTCCCCGGGCCAGGCGAAGAAGCCGCTGACCGGGCCGCGCACCTCGACCGTGTCACCGACTGCCGCCACCGTGTGGAACCAGCCGGACACCTCACCGCCCTCCACATGGTCGAGGGTCAGCTCGATGTGCCCCGAGTCGTCCGGCGCGGACGCGATCGAGTAGTGGCGCTGGGCCACATAGCCGTCCTCGGCGGTCAGCCGCAGCATCAGGTGCTGGCCGGGCAGATGGCCCGCCCAGGCCGGCACCGCGAGACGGAAGGTGGTGGCCCGCGCGGTCTCGCGGCGGACCTCCGTGATCGTGGCGGTCTGCCACACTCCGGCGGCCCGGTCGCTGACGGCGATCCGCCCGGGCACGGCGAATCGGGTCGGGGGAGTGAACACCTCAGTCACCGGAGTACCGCTGCTCCTCCCAGGGGTTGCCGCGGGCGTGGTAGCCGTTCTGCTCCCAGAACCCGGGTTCGTCGTGGTCGAGGAGGCGCAGGCCCGCGATCCACTTCGCGCTCTTCCAGAAGTACAGGTGTGGCACCAGCAGCCTCGCCGGGCCGCCGTGCTCAGGGGCGAGCGGCCTCCCTTCGTACTCCCAGGCGATCCACGCCCGCCCGCCGGTCAGGTCGGCGAGCGGCAGGTTGGTGGTGTACCCGGTGTGGGCGTAGGCGACGGCATGTGTGGCGGACACATGGGGTCGGACCACATCGAGGAAGGCGTCCAGCGAGACGCCCCCGAACCGCACGCCGAACTTGGACCAGCTCGTCACGCAGTGGATGTCACCCTCGTACACCGACGCCGGCAGCTCGTGCGCCTCCTCCCAGCTCCAGTCGCGCGGCTCGGCCACGAGGCCGTCGATGCGGAAGGACCACTCGGCGGGCGTCAGCTCGGGCGTGACCTCGGCGGACAGAACGGGCCAGTCGTCGCCCGCGTCGTACTGGCCGGGCGGCAGTGCGGCGTTGGGGACGCGTGGACGTCCGGTGAATCCTCGGGTGACGTTCATGCGGGTGGTGCCTCCAGGCCGGCGTGGGTGACGGCCCGCGGGTCGCGTGTGATCAGTACCTGTGCACACAACGGTACGCGTCCCCCGCGACCCGCCTGGCCGGGGGCCCGTCGCGAGGGGACCTGGTGTGCTCAGCCGGGCTTCGTCGGTGCACGGGAGCGGGAGTGATCGTTGGGGTAGGGTGGCCGTCCGGTCGGGACGGGCCCGGTCGCGCGGAACTGCAGGAGGTGAGACCGATCACCGCTGTGTCAGGTCGGGTGCTCTCACCTCGAGTCGGCGCGGATCACCGCACGTAGGCGACCGCGAGAGCACCCTTCGGCTTCCGAAAGGCTCTCGGCTTCCATGCCCCCTGTCTCCGCTTCCTCGCCCTCGTCCCCCTCGCCGCTCTCGCGCGACGCCGTCGTCCGCGCACTCCGTGCCGCCGGTTGTGTCTTCGCCGAGGACGAGGCCCGGCTGATCCTGGCCGCCGCCCGCACCCCTGATGAGCTGGCCGCCATGGTGGACCGCCGCGTCACCGGCCTGCCCCTCGAACTCGTCCTCGGCTGGGCCGAGTTCCGCGGTCTGCGCATCACGGTGGAACCCGGCGTCTTCGTGCCCCGCCGCCGTACCGAGTTCCTGGTCGAACAGGCCCTCGCCCACGCCCCCGACGCGGCCGTCGTCGTGGACCTGTGCTGCGGCACGGGCGCGGTGGGCGCGGCACTGGCCGCCGCGGTCGGCCGGGTCGAGCTGCACGCCGCCGACATCGATCCGGCGGCGGTGCGCTGTGCCCGCCGCAATGTGACCGCGTTCGGCGGTCAGGTCCACGAGGGCGACCTGTTCGAGGCGCTGCCCGACAGCCTGCGCGGCCGGGTGGGCATCCTCGCGGCGAACGTGCCGTACGTACCCACCGGCGAGGTCCCCCTGCTGCCCGCGGAGGCGCGCGACCACGAGCCGCACGTCGCGCTGGACGGCGGTCCCGACGGGCTGGACGTCCTGCGCCGGGTCGCCGCCGAGGCGCCCCGATGGCTGGCACCCGGCGGCTGTCTCGTGGTGGAGACGAGCGAACGCCAGGCGCCGAAGGCCCTGGACGCCTTCACCCGCAGCGGCCTCTCCGCACGCCTGGCCGTCTCCGAGGAGCTGTACGCGCATGTGGTGACCGGCCTCAGCCAGGCCTCCTCGCGGGCCCCCTCGACGCCGGTCTGATCCGCAGGAGCGCCCCTGGATCGATCAGGTGGCCGCGCAGCTCATCGAAGGACCGTTCGAGGGGCCGGGGCCGCGACCATCAACCCGGCGTCAGCACACGGGCGATGAGCAGCGCCACGTCGTCGGAGTTGTCGGGCTGGTGCAGGGTGCGCAGGAGGAGGTCGCAGCACTCCTCCAGGGGACGGTCGGGGCCTTCGAGAAGCTCCAGGAGCGCGTCGAGGCGCTCGTCGAGCGGGTGCTGGCGGGTCTCGACGAGGCCGTCCGTGTAGAACACCAGCCGGTCGCCGGGCTGGAGGTCGACGGTCGTCGTGGAGAAGGCGACGCCGCCGACGCCCAGCGGTGCCCCGGTGGGCAGTTCGAGGAGTTCCGGGGAGCGGCCGGGGCGGACGCGGACCGGCGGCAGATGGCCGGCGTTGGCGATCCGGCACTGCCGCGACTGCGGGTCGTGGACGGCGTAGACGCAAGTCGCGATGGAGTGGTCCAAGCCCTCGGTGATCTTGTCGAGGTGTTCCAGGAGCCGGGTCGGTTCGAGGTCGAGGGAGGCCAGGGTGTGGGTCGCGGTGCGCAGCCGGCCCATCGTCGTGGCGGCGTCGATGCCGCTGCCCATCACGTCACCCACGACGAGCGCGGTCTTGCCGCCCTCCAGCGGGATCACGTCGAACCAGTCGCCGCCCACCTCGGCGCTGGCCCCCGCGGGCTGGTAGCGGGAGGCGACCTCCAGGCCGCCCGTCACCGCCGGATGGCTGGGCAGCAGGCTGCGCTGCAGGGTGAGCGCGGTGTCGCGGGCGTTCTGGTACCAGCGGGCGTTGTCGATCTGCACGGCCGCGCGGGCGGCCAGTTCACGGGCGAGCAGCAGGTCGTCCCGGCTGAACGGCAGCGGATTGCGGGTGCGCTTGAGGTCGAGGGCGCCGAGCACCTCGCCGCGCGCGATCAACGGCACCGCCAGATAGGAGTGCACGCCCGCGCGGCCCAGCTGCTCGGCGGCCTCGGGGGAGCGGGCGATGCGGGGCAGGTCCGTGTCCTGGACGTGGGCGACCATGACCGGGCGGGCGGTGCGCACGCACTCGGTGACGAGGCGGTCGGGGCCGTAGCGGGCGACCTGCCCGGGCGGGTCGGCGGCGCTCAGGGCCTCCGTGGCGTGCCCGGCCCGGACGGCCAGGGCACGGATCACCGCCGATTCGGAGGGCTTGAGGCTGCTGCGTCTGCCCTCGACCACCGCTTCCAGAAGATCCACGGCCGCCACGTCGGCGAGCTCCGGCACGGCGACGTCGGCCAGCTCGCGCGCCGTGCGGTCCAGCTCCAGCGTGGTGCCGATCCGCGCGGAGGCGTCGGCGATGAGGGCCAGGCGCCGCCGTGCCGTCTCGGCCTCGACGGCGGCCTGGTGCTGTTCGGTGATGTCCACGGCCATGCCGGCCACGCCGAGCACCGTCCCGGTGGTGTCCTCGAGCCGGTAGAGCGAGATGGAGAAGAAGTGCTGCTGCTCCGGATCGGCCGGGGTCCGGCCCACGATGCGCTGGTTGACCAGCGGGTCACCGGTCCGCAGCACCTCGCGCAGGGCCGCCTCGATGGCTTCGGCGGCATCCGGATCGGGCAGCAGCTCACGCGGCGTACGACCGATGTGGTCCTCGGCGGGGAGGCCGTTGAGCCGCTCCAACGCCGGGTTGACCGAGACGTACCGCAGTTCGGTGTCCAGGACGGCCAGCCCGACCGGGGCCTGCGCGATGGTCCGCGTGGACAGCGCCACGTCCCGCTCGACCTGGCGGACCGTCGTCTGGTCGGCGCACAGGCCCAGCGCGTAGACGTCGCCCTGGTCGTCGAGCAGCCGCATGTTGCGGAACTCCACCAGGCGCGTGCTGCCGTCCTTGCGCCGGATCGGGAAGGCCCCGGCCCAGCCCTCGCCGGTCTCCATGACGTCGGCGAACAACTTGACGACCAGGTCCAGGTACTGCTCGTGGACCATGATCCGGGCGGCGTACTGGCCCAGCGCCTCCCGCGCCGGATAACCGAACAGCTCCTCGGCCTGGGGGCTCCACAGCACGATGCGCCCCTCGGTGTCCAGCACCACCGAGGCCACGCCCAGGACGTCGAGCAGCCCGCTCGGACCCACCGGCCCGCGCACCGGCTCATGGCCCTCGGGCACGGGAGGTTCGGCTGCTGACATCCCACGCACCGCCTTCACCCATTGTCGCGGCACGCCGTTCCCCCGTGCCGACTCCCCTTGTTCTACCGCGTTCAACCGTCTCCGGGCCCCCTCGGTCATCCTCCTCCACCATCTCTCAACACGAGGGCGAACGTCCGCCCAAGTCATCAGGAGGGCACGTGACTGTGGCCGACATGACAGCACACATTCGTGCCCTTGGTCTGTACATGACCACATCACGCGGCCAGACTGTCGGCCGACACGCCCCCCACGTCCCGAGGAGTCCCCCCATGGCCCCACGCGCCCGGCAACGTTGTCAGGCCGTCCTCACCGGCCTCGTCGCCCTCGCGTCCGCCGCCGTGCTGTCCACCGCGGCGCCCGCGCGGGCCGCCGCCGACACCTGGACGGAGGTGGGCTCCGACCGCGTCGACCCGCTGACCGAGAGCCAGGGCCTGGCCTCCGTCGAGGTCCCGGCGAACAGCCCCAACCGCTACACCGGCATCGGCACCGTCCCCGCATCGCTCAGCAGCCGCGGCTGGAACCATGTGGGTGACCCCGACGCCTCCTACGACGGCCACTACATCGAGCCGTACCAGGCGGACTCGGGCAGCGCGAAGATGTTCCGGGTGCAGGCACCGGACGGGACCTGGTCGGAGTACGTCCACACGCTCGGCGCCGGGGAGGCCCTGAACAACTCCTTCGTCGCCGTCGCGCCGGGCGGCCAGTGGATGGTCTCCGGCGAGTGGGGCACCATGACCCGCCTGCTGGTCCACCCGACACCCGGCGTCAACCCCAGCACCTCGCCGTCGGCGAACCTCCCGTGGTCGTCCACCGTCCGGCTCGACCGCGCGGTACGTGACATCCAGGGCTGTGACTTCCTCGCCGCCACGACCCTGCTGTGCTCCTCCGACGACCCCGCCGGCACCCTCTTCGGCATGACCAAGCCGCTGCTGCGGATCGACCTCTCCGCCGAGCCGGGCGCCTCCGACGTGACCGGACATGTCACGGCAGTGCGCCGGCTCCCGCTGCGCAGCTCCTGTTCGGGCGAGTTCGAGACGGAGGGCATCGACTACGACCGCCGCACCGGCACCCTGCGCGTGATCGTCCTCTCGCCGGGCTTCTGTGTGCTGACCGACAGCATGACCTACCGGTTCACCCGCGGCTGAGGCACCGACGGTGCGGCCGCGCCGGTAGTGCTCCGCCGTCCGCGGTGCTTTTCTTGGGGTTGGGGTCCGGTTCCGCGGGCAACCCGTGGCACCACGGCGCGGCCACGAGAGGAGCGATCACGATGGACCGTGAACGACCGCACGAGGAGTCCGTCTCCGTCGAGATCAGCGGATGCAGCAAGGAGGACGCCCGCATCGTGTTCGACGCGCTGTGCACGTGCTTCGAGTCCGACCGGGGCCCCGACGACGTGCCGCAGCAGCTCCACGAGACCCGGCCCATGGTGTGGCTCGGCACGTTCGAGGTGACGGACACGCACGCGTGCCCGCCGCCCGCCCGGCTCTCGTCGTCCGTCGAGGCCGACGCGCAGGGCGGCTACTGGGCCATCGAACGGCTGCGCACGACGTTGGACTCCCTTTTCACCGTGCACGACCTCACCTCGGCCTCGGGCGACCAGGAGCGGGAGCTGCACGTGGTACTGGAGAGCCGTTGATCCTCACGCACCCAGCAGGGTGAGCACGGCACGCCGGTAGACGGCGTGGACGGCGGGCAGGTCCGCGAGGCACGCCCGCTCGTCCACACCGTGCAGTCCCTCGTACCGCACCCCGAAGCCCGCTGTGGCCCAGATGTCCTCGCCCGCGAGCAGATTGCCGATGTTGGACGGTCCGGCGGTCTTCGGCCGGACGGTCAGGCCCTCCCCGGCGGCGGCGTCCAGCAGCGCGGCGGCGGGCTGCCGGCCCTCGGTCAGCCGATACGGCGGCCAGGTGGCCACCGGGGTGACGGTGGTCGGCCGTGGCCCGGGCACCCGCATGTCCAGCTCGGCCACCGCCGCGCGGACCAGCTGTTCGGCCGCCCGGGCGTCGAAGGCGGGGGTCGTGCGGATGTCGACGCCCAGCTCGCACAGGCCGGGCACGACGGAGAAGCCCTGACCGCCGTGGCAGGACGTCACCGTCAGCTTCGGCGGCAGGGGGAACTCGCCCTGAACACCCGGGAGTCCGGCCTCCTCCAGCAGCCGTACGAGGTGCGCCGCACGAGAGACGGCACCGGGCGCCGTACGGCGGGACCCGGAGTGGCCGGAGGCCGCGTGCACGGCGATCGTGGCCCGCCACAGGCCCCGCCCGCCGACCACGACCTCGTCGAGCCCCGGGTAGCCGATCATCACGCCGGCCGGGCGGGTCGCCTCCGGATCGGCCAGGTAGGCGCGGGCGCCGCCGAAGCCGCCCGTGTGCTCGTCGACGTCGAGGAGCACGGCCAGCCCGCCGCGCAGGGCGTCGGCGCGCGCGTGCACCTCCCGCGCGATGCCGCAGAACATCGCCGCGGCCAGCTTGGAGTCCGCGGCGCCGCGGCCGCGCAGCCAGCCGTCGACGACGTCGCCGCAGTCCGGTGCGAACGACCAGGCGGCCTCGTCGCCGTAGGGGGCGGTGTCGACGCAGGCGTCCAGCGCCCACCAGGAGCCGGGCCGGCCGCCCGGGACCTCGATCAGCAGACCAACGACGGCGCCGGTGTCGCCGTGGAGACGGCGATACGGTAGCTCACGCCCGGCGAGCCAGTCCTCCAGGACGCCGAGGACGGGCCCGTAGTCGTCGATTCCGGCGCGGCTGGGGCAGCGGACCAGCCGCTGGGCGAGGGCGATCACATCGGCGTGCGCGGTCATGGGGCCACTGTGCCCGAGGGTGGTCCGTGTCACCCCTTCCCGGTTGTGCAACTAGTTGCACAAAGGTCCCGCGGTCCTCTACAACTACAGAGCACGACACCGCGCACGGAGGGGCCCGATGAGCCGTTACCCGCACCTGCTGAGCCCGCTCGACCTGGGCTTCACCACGCTGCCCAACCGCGTCCTCATGGGCTCCATGCACGTGGGCCTGGAGGAGGCCGAGCGCGGCTTCGAGCGCATGGCGGCCTTCTACGCCGAGCGCGCCCGCGGGGGAGTGGGGCTCATCGTCACCGGTGGCATCGCGCCCAACGACGAGGGCCGGCCCTACGAGGGCGGCGCCAAGCTCACCACCGAGGCGGAGGCCGAGCAGCACCGGGTCATCACCGACGCCGTGCACCGCGAGGGCGGCCGGATCGCGATGCAGATCCTGCACTTCGGCCGGTACGCCTACCACCAGGACCTCGTCGCACCGAGTCCGCTCCAGGCGCCGATCAGCCCCTTCCCGCCCCGCGAACTCACCGACGCCGACGTCGAGCGGACCATCGACGACTACGCCCGCGCCGCCCGCCTCGCCCGCCAGGCCGGCTACGACGGCGTGGAGATCATGGGCTCCGAGGGCTACCTCATCAACGAGTTCATCGCCACGCAGACCAACCGGCGCACCGACCGCTGGGGCGGCTCGTACGAGAACCGCATGCGCTTCCCGGTCGAGATCGTCCGGCGGGTGCGCGAGGCCGTCGGCGAGGACTTCATCATCGTCTACCGGCTGTCCATGCTGGACCTCGTCCCGGGCGGTTCGACCCTGGACGAGGTGATCACCCTCGCCAAGGCCGTCGAGGACGCCGGTGCGACGATCATCAACACCGGCATCGGCTGGCACGAGGCGCGCATCCCGACCATCGCCACCTCGGTGCCGCGCGGCGCGTACACCTGGGTCACCAAGCGGTTGATGGGCGAGGTGTCCGTCCCGCTCGTCACCACCAACCGCATCAACACCCCCGAGCTGGCGGAGGAGTTGCTCGCGGACGGTCGCGCCGACATGGTGTCCATGGCCCGCCCGATGCTCGCCGACCCCGACTTCGTCGCCAAGGCCGCGGCCGGCAAGCCGGAGGCCATCAACACCTGCATCGGCTGCAACCAGGCCTGCCTCGACCACACCTTCAGCGGCAAGATCACCTCCTGCCTGGTCAACCCCCGTGCCTGCCACGAGACCGAGCTGACGCTGTCCCCGACCCGGCGGCGCTTGCGCGTCGCGGTCGTGGGCGCGGGACCCGCCGGGCTGGCCTGTGCGGTGAGCGCGGCCGAGCGCGGTCACGAGGTCACACTGTTCGACGCGGCCGGCGAGATCGGCGGCCAGCTGAACGTCGCCCGCAGGGTCCCCGGCAAGCAGGAGTTCGACGAGACCCTGCGCTACTTCCGCCACCAACTCGACTGGCAGGGCGTGGACGTACGGCTGAACACCTGGGTGACTGCCGACGACCTCGCCGACTACGACGAGGTGGTGGTCGCCACCGGCGTCACCCCCCGCACCCCGGACATCCCCGGCGTCGACCACCCGAGCGTCGTCGGCTACCTCGACGTGCTGCGCGACGGCGCCCCCGTCGGTGACCGCGTCGCCGTCCTCGGCGCCGGCGGCATCGGCTTCGACGTCGCCGAGTTCCTCACCGACGGCGGCGACAAGGCGAGCGAGGACCCGGCGACGTACTTCCGGCACTGGGGCGTCGACATGGACTACGCGGGCCCCGGCGGCCTCGCCGCCCCCGAGCGGCCCGCCCCGCCGCGCACCGTCCACCTGCTCCAGCGCAAGACCACCAAGGTCGGCGCGGGCCTCGGCAAGACCACCGGCTGGATCCACCGCACCGAACTCAAGCACCGGGGCGTCACGATGGTCCCGGGTGTGCGCTACGACCGTATCGACGACGCCGGACTGCACGTCACCGTCGGCGAGGAGAGCACCGTCCTCGAGGTCGACACCATCGTGCTGTGCACCGGGCAGGAGCCGCGCCGCGACCTGTACGAGACGCTGCTCGCCGCGGGCCGCAGCGTCCATCTCATCGGCGGTGCCGACGTGGCCGCCGAACTGGACGCCAAGCGCGCCATCAAGCAGGGCACCGAGCTGGCGGCGAGCCTCTAGGGGCGCCCGAGCGCGTCCCTAGGATGAGCCCATGTCACTCCCGCACGCGATCCTCACCGCCCTGCTCGAAAAGCCGTCCTCGGGGCTGGAGCTGACCCGCCGCTTCGACAAGTCGATCGGCTACTTCTGGTCGGCGACGCATCAGCAGATCTATCGCGAGCTGGGAAAGCTGGAGAACGAGGGGTTCATCCGCACCCTGCCGGCCGAGCAGCCGGCCCGCGGGCAGAAGAAGAACTACGAGGTCCTGCCCGCGGGCCGCGCCGAACTGGCCCGCTGGACGGCCGCCTCCCAGGACCCGAGGCCCCACCGCGACACGCTGCTGCTGCGGATGCGTGCCGCGGCCGTCGTGGGGACCGAGGGCATCGAGGCCGACCTGCGACGCCATCTCGATCTGCACCGACGCCAGTTGGCCGAGTACGAGGAGATCGAGCGGCGCGACTTCCCGCCCGGCAGGGACAGTTCCCAGGACCGGCTGCGGCACCTGGTGCTGCGCGCCGGCATCGACCTGGAGACCTTCTGGATCCAGTGGCTCACAGGCGCGCTGGAGGAGTTCGCCGAGCTGCCGGGGCACGAAACGGTCTGAACCCGGGGGGCCTCAGAGCCGGTACGGCTTCGACTTGCGGCGCAGGAACCAGACGGTGGCCAGGACGCCCGTGCCCACCAGGGCCCCGCCCCCCACCAGTGTCACAGTGCCGTAGTCCTCGATGGCACCGCCCACGCCGCCCATGACGCCGCGCGAGGGTGAGGCCGTCGGCCTGGGGGTCGGGGGCGCCGTGACGATGACCGACTGGGTGCCCGCGGTCTTGCCGTCGGAGCACACGACGATGACGGTGTACGTGCCCGGGCTCACGGCCGACCAGGCCGCCGACTGCAGGGACGCCGTCCCCGACAGGGAGACCTGGCGGCCCTGCGCGAAGTTCGCCTGTCTGCTGGTGAGCAGTGAGGCGGTGCCCCAACTGCCGTTGATGTTGGTGCACGCGCTCGTCGTGACGGAGACCGTGGACCCGGTCGTGCTCACGGAGATCCCCGAGACCGCGCCGGCCGGACCGGCGGCCAGGGCGAGGGGGAGAGCGGAGGCGGCTGCCACGGTCAGACCCGAGCGGAGGAGGAGCGATAGCGATGAATTGCGCATGTGGACTGCCCTCCGGCGGCACGGTCGGCGGTACATCCGGTGCGCCGCCGGGGATCGGGAACGCCCGTGCTGCCTCAGGGGCAGCCAACGCGCCCCGGGCCCGCGCCGCATGCGGACCTCACCCGGACAGGTGATGGACCGCGGCATTCGGGGGGCGCCGGGCGGTTCGTCACCGCCGCGCGCCGGTCGTCACCGTCCGCTCCGCCGAGAACCCGCCCCAGGTGCCGTCCGGCAGCCTGCCCCGGATCCGTACCCGGTGACTGACCCCGCTCTCCCGGCCCAGGTAGAAGCTGTACGTGGCCCGCTCGCGCGGCGCGTTCCCGCCGTACACCAGCGAGGTCGCCGTACGGCCGTCGAGGCGCACCTCGTACTCCGTGACCACCCCGTCCGTCCGCGGCGGCACCCAGCTCAGGTCGAGGTGGTGGGCCCCGTCCTCGCGATGCGTCGACGCCCGGAAGCCGGTCGGCGCGGTGCCGCGCCCGTCGTCGGTGCCGGGCGTGGTGATGCGGACCGCCTCGGTGGCGGGTGAGAGGTTGTCGGCCGCGTCCCGGGCCCGGACGGTGAAGGAGTAGCGCGTGCCGGGCCGAAGTCCGGTGACGACTGTCGCCGTCTGGTTCCCGCCCACACTGTGGATCTTCGTGTCGCCCTGAAGGATGTCGTACGACACCACGTCCCGGTCGTCCGTCGCCCTCGACCACGACAGCTGGACCGCCCGGCTGCCCACCGCACGCCCATGGGGCTTGCCGGGGCGTGTGGGGGCCGCGTGGTCGGCGGCCACGGCCGCGGGAGTCGTCGCCCGGACCTCCCTGCTCGGCGGCCCGAGACGCCCGTCGGTGTCACGGGCCCGCACAGTGAACGCGTACGACGTGGACGGCCTGAGCATGGCGACATCCACCATGTGCGCGGAGCCCGGCACTTCCTTGACCTTCGTGGGGCCCCGGTACACCTCGTAGACCCGGATGCCGCGATCCGTGGCGACCGCGTTCCACATGACGTGCACGCTGGTCGCGCTGCCCGCGGCGGCCGTGACCCCGGTGGGCGCCGCGGGCAGCCGGCCACCGCCCTCGTCCGCCCCGCCCCAGGCGCAGGAGGAGAGCAGCAGTGCGAGTGCCGCGCAGCGGGCGGAAACGAGAACGAGGGCGCGTCGCACGGCTCTGCCTCCCCGGGCGGACTCGCGGTAATGGTCCGGACCAATATGGCGGGCCGGCGCGACCACATCAAGAGGGCGGTCGTTGGTGACCCGCTCGGAGAGTTACGTATGCTGAAGCTCCTCACGGCTGAACTCTCCATGAGGGCTCGGGAGTTCACGCCGCCGACGCGGGCCGCTGTCGTCGCTGTTCCCGCGCCGGACGCGGGTGGCCGGGGGGTCGGGAGTCCGACGCGGACTCAGGCCCTCGGCCCCTTGCGGAAGTCGGCGGGCATCGACAACCGCCCTGCGTCGGAACCGGCGTCAGGCCGCCGACCAGCCGTCGTCGACCGGCGGGAGCCGATGGAGCAGGTACTCGACCATGAGCCGGCGGTGGCGGAACGCATGCCGGCCGGACCCGACCGCGCGACCGACCTGCGCACCGCCGACACCCCCTCCGACCCGGCGACGGCACGGGCCGAGCTGATGGCGACGCTGCGTTCGGCGCTGGGCGTGGTGGGGGAAGGAGGTGCGTAAGGGAGGGACGGCGACGTGCGTGGCTGAAACCCGGGAGCACCGCCAAGGGACCGGCGGCGCGCGAACCGGCAGGGGAAACGCCGGCCCGCCTCACACCTTCCGGTACGTGTACGCCTCCGCGGCCGCCGCCTCCACCGTCGGCAGATCGGCGCCGGTCGCCGCCGTGACGACCGCGGCGACGGCGCCCTCGACGAACGGGGCGTCCACCAGGCGTGTGCCGTCCGGCAGTTCGTCGCCCTCCGTGAGCAGGGCCTTCACGGTGAGGACCGCGCTGCCGAGGTCGGTGAGCACCGCGACCCCGGCGCCGCGGTCCACGGAGGCGGCCGCCGCGGCGATCAGCTCGGCGCTGGTGCCGAGGCCGCCCGCCTCCGTGCCGCCCGCCGCGGCCACCGGCACGGCCGTACCGCCGCCCGCGAGCCCCTGTGCCAGCTCGGCCACCGACGCCGCCACCTGCGCGCTGTGCGAGACCAGCACGATGCCGACGAGCCGCTCGCCCGCCCCCTCGCCGCTCACCCTCGTCTCACTCACCGTCGGCCTCCGCCAGGCCCGCGATCAGCAGCGCCGAGGACGTGGCACCGGGATCCTGGTGCCCGATGCTGCGCTCCCCGAGATAACTCGCCCGCCCCTTGCGGGCCTGCAACGGAGTCGTGGCCAGGGCGCCCTCCTCGGCGGCGGCCCGTGCCGCGGCGAAGCCCTCCCCGAGGGCGTCCACGGCCGGCACCAGCGCGTCGATCATGGTCTTGTCGCCCGGCGCCGCACCCCCGAGCGTCATGACCGCGTCCACCCCCGCCCGCAGTGCCTGGGCGAACTGCTCCTCGCTCACCTCGCCGGCGTCCCCGAGGGCCTTGCCGGTCCGGCGCAGCAGCGTCCCGTACAGCGGCCCCGACGCCCCGCCGACCGTCGAGATGAGCTGCCGCCCGGCGAGTGTGAGGATCGCGCCGGGCGTCTGCGGGGCCTCCTTCTCCAGCACCGTGGTGACGGCGTGGAACCCGCGTTGCAGATTGCTGCCGTGGTCGGCGTCGCCGATGGGCGAGTCGAGGGCGGTGAGCCGTTCCGCCTCACGGTCGACGGCAGCGGCGGTCACCGTCATCCAACGGCGGAAGAAATCGGCGTCGAGCACTGGAACTCCTTGCGTGGTCGGTACGTTGACACCTCGGCGTCGCCGGTCGCGATGTCCTACATGCCCCAGCGCAGCCCCGGCGTCCGCACCGGCGCGTTCCACAGCCGCAGCGACTCCTCGTCGACCTGGCACAGGGTGACCGAGGCGCCGGCCATGTCCAGCGAGGTGACGTAGTTGCCGACGAGGGTGTGGGCGACGGCGACACCGCGCTCGGTGAGCACGCGCTGGACCTCGGCGTTGAAGCCGTACAGCTCCAACAGCGGTGTGCCGCCCATGCCGTTGACGAGGACGAGGACCGGGTTGCGCGGGGTCATGTCGTCCAGGACGGCGCTCACCGCGAAGTCGGCGATCTCGCCCGACGTCATCATCGCCCGCCGCTCCCGGCCGGGTTCGCCGTGGATGCCGATGCCCAACTCCAGTTCGCCGGGCGGCAGATCGAAGGTGGGGGTGCCCTTGGCGGGCGTGGTGCAGGCGCTGAGGGCGACGCCGAAGCTGCGGGAGTTCTCGTTGACCTGCCGCGCGATCGCCTCCACCCGCTCCAGCGGCTGACCCTCGTCGGCCGCGGCGCCCGCGATCTTCTCCACGAAGAGAGTCGCGCCCGTGCCGCGCCGCCCGGCCGTGTAGAGGCTGTCGGTGACCGCCACGTCGTCGTTGACGAGGACCTTGGCGACCTGGATGCCCTCGTCCTCGGCGAGCTCGGCCGCCATGTCGAAGTTCAGGACGTCACCCGTGTAGTTCTTGACGATGAACAGCACGCCCGCCCCGCTGTCCACCGCGGCCGCGGCCCGCAGCATCTGGTCGGGCACCGGCGAGGTGAACACCTCGCCCGGACAGGCCGCCGACAGCATCCCCGGACCGACGAAACCACCGTGCAGCGGCTCGTGCCCCGATCCGCCACCGGAGATGAGCGCGACCTTCCCCGCCACGGGGGCGTCCCGGCGCACGATCACCCGGTTCTCCACATCGACGACCAGCTCGGGATGCGCGGCCGCCATACCGCGCAGCGCGTCCGCGACCACGGTCTCCGCGACGTTGATCAGCATCTTCATGGGTACCTCCCGGTGAGGCGGGCAGATGGCTCGTGATCTGCGTTTCAGCAGGTGGGGCTGGGTCGGTCCGGTAGGTCGATCCTATGGTCCGCGGCGGTCGGAGGCGGTGTCGGACGGAAACTCTGCTGTCGGCAGTATCGACCTTGTGACAGCCGAGGTCACGTGGGCGGCCGCTCCTGGGCGTGCCCGGTCAGCGTGCGGCTGCCCACCGCACGCATCGAATCGGGCCTGACCGTCACCACGTCGACGGTGAGGGCAACCTCCCCATGGCCGCGGCGCCTTGTCACGTGTCGCGGTGCACGATGTGCCCGCCGGTCACGGTGAGGCGTACGGGGGCGTCGGCGACCTCATCGGCGGGGGCCTCGACGGGATCGAGGTGCAGCGCGGTGAGGTCGGCACGGTGACCCACGGCGACGCGCCCGGCGACGGCCCCCTCGCCGGCCGCGAGGGCCGCGTGTGTGGTGCAGCCCTCCAGAGCCTGCAGTCCGGTGAGCCCGGCCCGCGCGGACGCCGCTCCTCGGGGCGCGCGGGCGGTGGCCAGGACGGCCCGGGCGTCGTAGTGGGCGATCGGCCAGTCCGAGCCCAGCGCGACCACCGCGCCCGCGTCGCGCAGGTCCCGCAGGCGCCAGGCCCGCGAGGCACGGTCCTCGCCCAGCCGCAGGGACCACTCGTCGGAGCGGTCCGCCCGGGTGTAGGCGGTGTGCGGGGGCTGCATGGAGGCGATGACGCCGAGCCGGGCGAACCGCGCCACGGTGTCGTCGGGCGCCGACTCGATGTGCTCCACGCGGTGGGTGAGCCGTGCGCCCGGACCGAGTGCCTCCACGGTGTCGAGTACGTGACGCACGGCCGCGTCCCCGATCGCGTGGGTCGCGGTCCGCACCCCGGCCCGGTGCAGGAAGCGCACGGCGGCGCCGTACGCGGACGGGTCGGGCCAGAAGGCCCCCGTGCCCTGGCCGTGGCAGTCCGGGTGCTCCAGCCAGGCCGTGCCGCCCTCGACGGTGCCGTCCATGAAGAACTTCACGCCGCCGACGCGCCAGTGCCGCCCGCCGCGGCCCTGCAGCGCGACGAGTTCCTCCAGTGCCTCCTTGTCGGCGCCCGGCATGCACCAGGGCGCGAAGCGCAGCCGCAACGGCAGGACCGTCTCCCGCGCCACGGCGTCGAGGAGGTCGGGGTCGCCGCCGTCCATGACATGGGCGCCGGTGAGACCGGTGGCCGCCATGGCGGACAGCAACTGCACCAGCCGGAGCCGCCGTTCGCCGTACGACGGCCGGGGCATGACGGCCGCGACCAGGTCCATCGCGGCGTGCTCCACCAGATGGCCGGTCAGGCGCCCGTCGGAGTCGGTCGCGAGGTGGGAGCGCTGTGCGAACGTCCGGGGCCCGGTGACCCCGGCCGCCTTCAGCGCCGCGCCGGTGACGAGGGCGGAGTGTCCGTCGTACAGCCGCAGGAAGGCCGGCGCCCCGTACAGGACGTCCTCGATCAGGGCCCGGTCCACCGGGCGTCCGCCGAACACGTTGTGGTCCAGGCCGAAGCCGATGACCCATCCGTCGGTCCGTTGCGCGCAGGCGAGCGCCGATCGCAGCCCGTCGAGGTCGTGGACGGTGGACAGGTCGAGCCCGGTGGTCATGTCCAGGCCCCACACGGGATGGCTGTGGCAGTCCACCAGCCCGGGCACGAGACAGGCGCCGCCCAGATCCACGACCTCGGTGCCCGCCCCACGCCATGCGCGGACCTCGCTCTCGTCACCGACGGCCGCGATCAGCCCGTCGCGTACCGCGACCGCGGAGGCTCGGGGGCGACCCGGGCCGAGCGTGCGGACGCGGGCGCCGGTGAGGAGAAGGTCGGCGGTGGGCATGCGGGGGTGCTCCTTGGTGTCGGTGCGGGGGCGTATGGGTGGGGGCGTGGGTGTGGTCACCCGGCAGACGTCAGGGCATGGCTGCCGTCACTGCCGTCGTCCTCGGGCTCGGCGGCGAAGTGGGCGTACACGCCGGGCCGGTGGCGGCGCAGCCACCACGCGAGCGCCAGCCCGGTGAGGAAGACGGCCGGGACGGTGGCCGTGAGCACGGTGTTCACCGTCGCGGAGGCACCGGTGAACTGGTCGAGGTGCCGGACGACCAGCACGATCGCGGCGGCCAGGAGCACCGCCGCGACGACGGGGGCCACGATCGTGCGCCAGACGCCCTCGCGGTGCCGGATGCGCCGGAAGTACAGCGGTACGGCCAGCGCGGCCAGCAACTGCAGCGTCAGCAGACCCAGCATGCCGGGGGTGTTGACCCACAGCAGCAGCTGCCCGTACGGGTCGGCCCCCGCCGCCGCGAAGGCGAGGACGACGACGGCACCGGCGACGGTCTGGGCGATGCCGACGAGGTACGGGGAGCCGTGTCGCGGATGGACCCGGGCCAGCGCCTTGGGGAGGACGCCTTCCTCGGCGAGGGCGAGGCCGTAGCGGTTGATGGCGTTGTGGAAGGCCAGCAGGGACGCCAGGACGCTGGTGATGATCAGGACGTGCATCGTGTCGGCCGCCCATGCGCCGACGTACGTCGTGATGGCGGTGAAGAACAGCCCCGCGGGGTCGCTGCCGGCGGCCGCGAGGACCTCCGCGTCGCCGAACGCCTGGATCGCCGTCCACACGACGAACGCGTAGAACAGGCCGAGGAAGGCGACCGCGATGTACGTGGCACGCGGCACCGTGCGCTGGGGGTCACGGGCCTCGCGGCGGTAGATCACGGTCGACTCGAAGCCGGTGAACGCGGCGAACGCGAAGGCCAGTACCACCGCCATGCCGGGCACCAGCACGTTGCCGGGGGCGAACGACGCCAGGGACAGGCCGCGGGCGCCGCCCTTGACGAGCACCCCGACGGCCAGCAGTACGAGGATGGCGGTCTCGGCGACGAGCAGGACGCCGAGGACCTTGGCGCCGAAGTCGATCGACCGGTAGCCGCCGTAGCCGATGAGCAGCAGGCCCACGAGCGAGACGGGCAGCCACGGGATGTCCGCACCGGTGAGGGCGTGGACGGTGTCCTGGGTGGCGGTGCCGAGGAGGCCGTAGACGCCGATATCCATGCCGTTGTAACCGACCAGGGCGAGCAGCGCGGCGCCCACGCCGGCCGCGCGGCCGAGCCCGCGGGTGATGTACGCGTAGAAGGCGCCGCCGCCCCGGACATGGCGGCTCATCGTGGTGAACCCGACGGCGAAGACCGCGAGGGTGACGCCGGCGAGCAGGTAGCCGACGGGGGCGCCGATCCCGCCGAGCAGGATGGCGAGCGGGGCGACTCCGGCCATGACGGTGAGCGGGGCGGCTGCGGAGACGACGAAGAAGGCGATGTCGGCGGTGCCGAGCGAGCCGGAGCGCAGGGCGGGCGCGGGCGCGGAGGCGGCGGCCGGGGTGCTGTCGGCGGGGCCCCGGCCGGGGCTCGGGCTGGGACTGGTCACGGGCACGGGAAAGCCCTTCTGGCTGCGTGAGGGACGAGGGGGCGGGCGTGCGGGATGTCCGGCGCCCGTAAATCTAAAGGCTTTCGGTTTTCGCAATGTAACCTCCTCTTCAGACGACTGGGAAGACCCTTGAGGGGGAGCACAGGACATGGGACGGCCGCGCACGCCGCTGCTCGACCGGGAGCGCATCACCAGCACCGCGCTCGAACTCGTCGATGCCCAGGGGGAGTTCAGCGTTCCGCAAATCGCGCGCCGGCTCGGGGTGCAGACCGGCTCGGTGTATCACCACGTGGACGGGCGGGACGGCATCGTCGAGCTGCTGCGCGAGCGGGTGGCGGAGGGCATCGACGCGGCGGCCCTGGAGCTCCGGCCCTGGGACACCGCGCTCGAGGCATGGGCCCGCTCCTACCGGGCGGCCTTCGCCGCGCACCCGCGAGCGATCCCCCTGCTCATGACGAGCCCGGTGCGGGCACCTCGCGTCCTCGAACAGTACGAGCGGGCCGTCGCCCTCCTCCTCGACGCGGGCTTCACCGCGGCCGACGTCATGCCGGTCATCGTCGCCCTGGAGAACGTCGTCCTCGGCTCGGCCCTGGACCTCGCCGCTCCCGAGGCCATGTGGGAGATCGCCGACGACACGGCCACCCCCCGGCTCGCCGAGGCGCTGGACGCCGTCGGAGAGCACCGCGCCGACCGAGCCTTCGAGCTGGCTCTGGAGGGCTTCCTCGCCCATGTGCGCCACCGGCTGCGGGCGCGGGAGGGCGCATAGGGTTCGTCGGCCGTCCGGCACCTGGGGAGCGGGCGAGGCCCGAACTGCCGTGTCGGGCCCGAGGCTGACGCCCCGCCCGGTACCTCGGCCTGAAGCCCGGGCAGTGGTCCGGTGACCACCACCCGGGCCCGGCATCCGCCGCCCCCCCGTCCCCACGGGCGCGACGGGCGCGGGGCGCTGCCGCTTCAGCGCCCCCACCCGGTGGCCGTCCCGGCAGGCGGCCACCAGGTGACGTCGACGCGCGAGAGCGGCCGGTCCAGTCACGGCGGCAGCCGCCACGCACGGTCGCCGAGCAGGACGTGGGTGGCGGTCGTCCGGCGCACCTCGACGAGCGTGCGCAGTCGGCGGCCTCAGGTCGCCGGCCGGCCTGTCAGTCGGCGGACTGCGTCGGGTTGGTCGTCACCCTGCGCAGCAGCGGCTTGCTGCCGGCGATCGCGGCGAACATCGCCAGCGCTCCGACGGTCACGCAAAGGGTCAGCTGGAGCGCGCCGGCGCTGTTGACGGTGGCGCCGGCCGCCTTGTTGAGCTGGTAGCCGCCGAAGACGCCCATCGCGGTGGTGCCGCCGGCCAGGGCGACCAGGGGCAGGACCGTCTCACGGACCCGTGCCCGGTCCAGGACCTTCAGCGGGGTGCCGGACAGTCGCAGCAGGCCGTAGACGCGGCGTCGGTCGAGGACGCTCGCGGCGGCGGTCAATCCGGCGGAGGCCGTGGCCACGAGGAAGCTCAGAATCAGCGTGGCCGTGCTGACCGTGGCGATACGGTCGCCGATGGTGTCGTCCGAGGCGGACACGTAGTCCTGCGAGACCGGGAAGCGGCCCTCGCCGACGGGCGTCAGGGCCGTGATGGCGGTGTCGATCTGCTCGGGACCACCGGAGACCCGCGCGACCACACCGGTGCTGCCGAGCAGCACGGTGTTCTGGAAGTCGTCCTCGCCCACGGTGCTGACGGTCGCCTCGACGCCCGCCCGGTCCAGCAGCGTACGGGCCTCGGCGGCCGTGTGCCGGGCGTGGGCGCCGCCGTCGGTGAGCACCGCGACCTGGTCGGGGTGCTCGGGGAAGCCGGTGCCCAGCTGGCTGACGGAGAAGAACCCGGCGACGAAGCCGGCCAGCACCAGGCCGCTGACGGTGCGCCAGGCGCCGCGCGGGTCGTCGCTGAGCCGGCGAGCGGCCAGCAGCGTCGCCGGACGGCGGGCGAAGCGGCCCGCGATCCGGCCCAGCCGGTCCACGACCCACGGACCGAACAGCCAGAACGCCCCGTAGAAGAGAGCCAGCAGCACGATCATCTGACGGTTCGTCAGCTGGCCGTTCGTGCTCAGCAGGATGTAGCCGAGGGCCACGGCGAACAGCACGAGCCGGATCAGACGCGTACGGCGCGGGTTGGCCTGCTGGGCGACGCCGAGGGGCGAGGTGGCCACCTGGCGCAGCATCGTCACCGCGCTGACCGTGAGGAGGACGGTGACCCCCAGCACCACTGCCGCGAGCCACGGCAGTCCGACCCACAGCTCACTGGTGTACCAGGTGCCGATGCCGTAGGGGATCTCGGCGAGGGCGGGCAGCAGCGCCGCATAGGCGAGGGCACCCGTGAGGGCGCCGGCGGCGCCCACGGCCGCCGCCTCGGCCGCGGTCATCGCGAGGATCTGGCGCGGAGTGGCCCCGGCCAGCCGCAGCGCGGCGAGCCGCTGTTCGCGCCGGGCCGCCCCCAGCCGTCCTGCGGCGGCGGCCAGCACGACGACGGGCACCACCAGCAGCACCGCGCCGAGCACCGCCATCTGCTGGTCGGCGCCCGTGAACATGCTCGGCTTGGAGCCGGCGAACCCGGTGATCCCGGCGCGGGCGGTCTGGCCCTCGTCGTACCAGTTGCCGCCATCGGCGGACGCGGAGACCGCAGGGTCGCCGGGGGCGCGTCCGATGACGGCGACCAGTTCGTCGGGAGAGGCGAGACCGGCGGCGCCGATCGTCCCGTACGACCTCACCTTCGGGAAACGGTCCGCGAGTTGGTGCGCGGGCAGCTTGTGCAACTGCTCGGCCAGGGCGGGGGAGACGTACACCTCCCCCTTCCTCGGGAACGTGCTCAGGCCGGGCGGCGCCGGGGTGGGCTCCCGGTGCGGGCGCTGGGCGAGGTTGACGACGGTGACGGGCTGGTGGCGCACGTACGTCGTGGTCGTGGCCTGGACGGCGGTCGCCGACTTGGCGGGCACCGCGTCGGGGACGCGCCAGGCGGTGCGGTCGGCGCGGGCGCCGGAGCCGAGGCAGGCGGCGATCATCACCAGCATCACGAACGCGCCGGCGGCGGCGGCTCCGGCTGCCAGCAACTGGCTCTGCAGGCCGCGGCGGCCGGAGGACCGGGCCAGATGCCAGGTCAGGGGCAGGACGGGGGAACGCATCGAAGTCTCCGGTGGCGTCGCGGTCGGTCAGGCGACCGTGTACTGGTGGTAGCTGCTGATCCGGCCGTCCCGGACCTGAAGGACGCGGTCGCAGTGGGCGGCGACGTCCGCGTCGTGGGTCACCATGACCAGGGCGGCGCCCTGCTCGCGGGTGACGGAGGTGAGGAGCCGCACGACCTCGGCGCTGGTGTTCTGGTCCAGGGCGCCGGTCGGCTCGTCGGCGAAGACCACGTCCGGCTCGATCACCAGGGCGCGGGCGATGGCGACCCGCTGCGCCTGTCCGCCGGAGAGCTGACCGGGGCGGCGCTTGTCCAGGCCGTCCAGGCCGAGCGGCGCGAACCAGCGGCGGGCGCGTTCGACGGCCTGCCTGCGGGGCATGCCCTCCAGCATCAGCGGCAGGGCGACGTTCTCCTCGGCGGGCAGTTCGGGCAGCAGCTGCCCGAACTGGAAGACGAAGCCGAACCGCTTGCGGCGCAGGGCACTGAGCCGGTTCTCGCCGAGGTCGTCGATGCGCCCCAGGCCTTCCGCCGGGGGGACCCCCCGCTCGCTTCGCTCGCCGCGCAGCAGCACCTGGCCGCCGTCGGGGCGGATGATCCCGGCGAGGGTGTGCAGCAGGGTGGACTTGCCGGATCCGGACGGGCCCATGATGGCCAGCGAGTCGCGGTCGCCGACCTCGACATCGACGCCGGCCAGGGCGGTGGTGGAGCCGTACTTCTTGACGAGGCCGTATCCGGCCAGGACGGTGCTCATGACTGGGTGTGCTCCCGAGTGGGTGTCAGCGCTCGAACTTCCAGGTGACCCGCGGCTTCGCGGGGTCTCCCTCGACCTTGATCACCTCGACCGGGATGGAGATCCGCTCGCCGTCGCCACGCGCCGTGCACGTCTGCGTCGTACCGACCACCGCCTTCAGATGGACCGGGCACGACACGTCGTCGATGTCCGTCCCGACCCACGGCAGCGGGTGATACCAGCCCTGGATACGGGCCTCCAGGATGGTCTTCGCGACCGCCGGGTGGCCGTCCACCTTCACATAGAGCTCGCGCGGGATGGGGTCGACGGTGGTGTGCTGCACGTCCTTGGCGGCGAGGAGCCAGGTGGCGAGACCGACCGCGGTGGCCACGACGGTCACGCCGCCTACGGCACCGACGAGGAAACCGCGCTGCATGTCGTACTCCTGGGGATCGGTTCATGGTCGTGTCGACGATCTGGATGATCTAGCAGAGGAAGTGGCTCCACTCTCGCCCCGAGGCCCGGGCGCGCGCCTCGGCCGTTCGGCCAGAGCCCGCGGCCCGCCACCGGGCCGCCCTCGGCCGTTCGGCCGATCACGCCGCCGGCGGTCGGACATACGGTGACCATCATGAGATCCGTTTCCCCCCAGGGCTGCGCGCGGGGCTTCGGCCTCGGCATCCTGCTCGCCGCGTCCGCGGTCGACCTGGCGTACGCCGACAGCGGCGGCCTCGGCATGCCACCGGTCGCCGTGCTCCTGGCCGCAGGGCTCGCCGCCGTGCTGTGGCCGGCCCGGCGGCGCCCGCGATGGCTCACCGTACCGGTGCGTACCACCGTGCCCGCACTGTGCTCGCTGCTGTACTGCGCCGCCACGCTGCTGGCCCGCGGCGACGCACCGTTCGGCCCGGGCGAGGCGATCATCCTGCTGTGCCTGCTGTTCGTCGCCGTACGGCACGCCCCGCCGCGCTGGGCGCCGGTGTGCGCGTTCCTGGACGCCGGCGCCCTGCTCGCCCTGCCGGTGCGCTTCTTCGGGCCCGGGACGGACGAGTTCGTCGTGCCGCTGCTGCTGGTCGGGCTCGTCCTGATCGGCCTCGTCGGCGGGCTCGCCGGCTACCTGCGCTCGATGGACTACCGCCGTACCCTCGCCGTCGGTGAGACGCGCCGCGCCGAACGGCTGGCCATCGCCGCCGACCTGCACGACTTCGTCGCCCACCATGTCACCGGCATCCTCGTACAGACCCAGATGGCCCGCATGATGGCCGCCTCCCGGCCGGACGAGCTGGACCCGGTCCTGGCGGGCATCGAACGCGCGGCGACGGAGGCCCTGGCATCGATGCGGCGCACGGTCGGCGTGCTGCGGGAGACGGACGAGACGGAGTCGGCCGAGCGCCGCCCGGTGGGCGACCTGGCCGGCATCGAGGACCTGGTCGACGGCTTCGCCGGCCCGCACCAGCGGGTCGCCCTGCGCCGCGACCCGACGGTGTCCGACGACCTGCCGCACGAGGTGCAGGCGGCCGCCTTCCGGGTCGTGCAGGAGGCCCTGACCAACGTACGGCGGCACGCGGCCGACGCCACGGAGGTCACCGTCTGCCTGCGGCACGACGGCAGCCGGTTGGAGGTGTCGGTGACGGACGACGGCCGCGGCGGCACCCAGCTCCCGGACGCCGCCCGCGGCGGTGGCTTCGGCCTGGTCGGGCTGAAGGAGCGGGTGACCACGCTCGGCGGCGAGCTGCGCGTGGGGCCGCGCGCCGACATCGGTTGGGAGGTCCGGGCCCTCCTGCCGACAGGCAAGCCCTGACCCGCCACGCCGGCGGTCCCGGGTACGACGTCCAGCACCTCGCACGGGCCGGTGACCTGGTCGTCGTGTCCTTCAACTACCGTGTCGGCATCGAGGGGTTCGCCTGTATCGAAGGGGCGCCCGCGAACAGGGGCCTGCTGGACCAGGTCGCCGCGCTGGAGTGGGTGCGGGACAACATCGCGGCGTTCGGCGGGGACCCCGGGCAGGTCACGGTCTTCGGGGAGTCGGCGGAGGCGGGCCTGCCCTCGACGGCCGCCGCCCTGTCCGCGGTCGACCCGCGCCAACTCCCTTCGGCGAGTGAGGCGTTGACCGGCAGGATGCGGCGGTACGAGGACAGGTGGAGCCGGGCCGCCCCGCCGTCCCGATCTTCTCGCCGGTCGTGACGGCGACGTGCTGGCGTGCACTCCCTGGCAGGCGCTGGCGGCGGGCGCGGCCCGGGACGTGGAACTGCACCTACGGCGTACGACAGCGAGCGCAGGCAGACGCACGTGCTGGACGTGGAGCCGGAGGTGCGGTCGCACCCGGAGGAAGGCCGCGAGGGTCGGCCGAAAGTCCGATCAGGGGCCGGGCGAGGTCGGGCCGTTCGGCTGAGGCCGGGAGCCGGGCGGTGGGACGAGGCTGACCAAGGCCCCGATCCCTCGCCTTCCATCAGGACGCCCGTGATCCCCACAGCAGACTCCCGCCAGCCGGCCTTCGCCCGACCCCGCCCGCCCGCACCCCCGCCCCCGGCACCTCCTGCCCCCTTCCGCCGTCGTCACCGCGTTCCACTGATCGCCACCGCGGCGGTGCTCCCGCTGTACGCGCTGTGGTGGGCGTTCCTGGCCACCGGCGGCGGGGACCTCGCGGCCCAGGAGTCATGGGCGGGCTTCGTGGCGCGGTACGGCGGGTCGGCGTACAACCTGTCCTGGTTCGGAGGGACGCACACCGTCAACTACAGCGTGCTGTCCCCGTACGTGATGGCGGCGTTCGGAGTGAACGCCGTGAGCGTCGTCTCCGGACTGGCGGCCTCCTGGCTCACCGCTCTGCTCCTGGTCCGCAGTGGGGTGCGCCGGCCCATGGGCCCGGCGCTGCTCGCCTCGGTGATGCTGTGGTTCGACGTCGCCGCGGGCCGTACGACCTTCGCGCTCGGCGTCGCCCTGGGCCTCGCCGCCTGCGTGCTGCTGACGGGCGGGCGACGGGTGGTGCTCGCCGCGGTGTGCGCGGCGTCGGCCACGCTGGCCTCACCGGTGGCCGGGCTGTTCCTCGCGGTGGTGGGCGCCGGCTTCCTCGCCGTACGGCACTGGAGGCCGGCCCTCGCCCTGCTGGCGCCGCCCGCGGCCGTCGTCGCCACGACCACGCTGGTGTTCCCGTACTCGGGCCAACAGCCGATGCCGTTCGCGCGGCTGGTCATGCCGGTGCTGCTCGGCCTCACCGTCACCGCACTGGCCCCGCGCACCTGGCGCGTGGCCCGGTGGGCGGGGGCGGTGTACGCGGTCGGGGCGGTCCTGGTGTACCTCGTCCCGTCCCCGATCGGCACGAACGTCGAGCGGCTGGCGTGGGTGTTCGCGGCGCCCGTCCTGCTCGCGGCGCTGTCGGCCACCCCGCGGGCCGCCCGGTGGCGGCGCGGCGTCCTGGTCGTGGCGCTGGTGGCGGCCGTCGGCTGGGTGGCGCCGAAGATGGTCGTCGATCGCCTGGGAGGCGATCCGGTGCCCGCCTGGGCCGCCGACACCCGGGGCGTCGTACGCGCCCTGAAGGAGTTCGGCGCCGACCGCACCCGCGTCGAGGCCGTCCCGGCCATCGACCACCGCGACGCCGCCGTCCTCGCCCCGTACGTCAACCTGGCCCGCGGCTTCAACACCCAGCTCGACATGGAACGCGGTCGCCTCTTCTACGACGGCGCCTTCTCGCCGGCCCGCTACCGGGCCTGGCTGGATCACTGGGCCGTCGGCCTGGTCGCCCTGCCCGCCACCGAACCGGACCGGTACGGCCGGGACGAGGCCCGCCTCGTACGTGATCACACGCCCCGCTGGCTCGAACCGGTCTGGCACGACGCCCACTGGCGGATCTACCGGGTGCGCGACGCCGTGCCCCTCGTCTCACCACCGGCCACGGTGACGCGGACGACCGGCGCCGAGTGGTACGTCCACATGCCGCGGCCCGGCACCACGACCCTCCGCATCGCCTACTCCCCCTGGCTGCGCGCCGACGGCGCCTGCCTCAGCCGGGACGGCGAGTTCACCCGGCTGACGGCGACCGTGCCGGGGGAGTACCGGATCGGTTCGGAGTACGGTCGCTCCTCAGGATCGGGGTGCTGAGTCCGGCCTTCCCGCGGTGCCGGTGCTGCGGCACCGGGCGTTCAGGACGCGTCCGTCCCCGGCCCCGTCCCCGCCACTGAGCCCCCGAGTGCCCCCAGAATGCGCTCGGCCGCCAGCGTCGGTGTCAACCGGCCTTCCCTGACCCGCTGTTCGAGGGCGGGGGCGAGAGCGCGTACCGCCGGGTCGGCGTGCAGGCGGCCGAGGAGTTCGTCGCGGACCATGGCCCAGGTCCAGTCGACCTGCTGGTCGCGGCGCTTGGCGGCGAGGCGGCCCGTCGAGTCCAGCAGGGTGCGGTGCTGTTCGAGGCGCTCCCAGACGGTGTCCAGACCGGTCGACTCCCGCGCGCTGCAACTCAGCACGGGCGGAGTCCACACGGCGTCCTTGCCGTGCATCAGCCGCAGCGCGCCCGCCAGTTCACGGGCGGCGGCGCGGGCGTCGCGCTCGTGCGGGCCGTCCGCCTTGTTGACGGCGATCACGTCGGCCAGTTCCAGGACGCCCTTCTTGATGCCCTGCAACTGGTCGCCGGTACGGGCGAGGGTGAGCAGCAGAAAGGAGTCGACCATGCCCGCGACCGCGGTCTCGGACTGGCCGACGCCCACCGTCTCGACCAGGATCACGTCGTAGCCGGCCGCCTCCATCACCACGATCGACTCGCGCGTGGCCTTGGCGACCCCGCCGAGCGTGCCCGCCGTGGGGGAGGGGCGTACGAAGGCCGCCGGGTCCACGGCCAGGCGTTCCATGCGGGTCTTGTCGCCGAGGATCGAACCGCCCGTACGGCTGGAGGACGGGTCCACCGCGAGAACGGCCACCCGGTGCCCGAGCGAGGTCAGCAGGGTGCCGAACGCGTCGATGAACGTCGACTTGCCCACGCCGGGCACGCCGCTGACGCCGATCCGCCGCGCCCGGCCGCTGTGCGGGAGCAGCTCGGTCAGCAACTCCTGGGCCAGCACGCGGTGTTGCGGGCGGGTGGACTCGACGAGCGTGATGGCGCGGGCGATGACCGCCCGCTTCCCGTCGAGCACGCCCTTCACATACGCGTCGACATCGATCACAGGTCGTGCCCGAGGTCGTCCGACAGTCGCTTCACGAGGTCGTACGCCGCGTCCGGGATCACCGTCCCGGGCGGGAAGACGGCCGCCGCGCCCATCTCCAGCAGCGTGGGCACGTCCTGCGGCGGGATCACCCCGCCGACCACGATCACGATGTCCTCGCGCCCCTCCTCGGCGAGCTGCTCCTTCAACGCCGGTACGAGAGTGAGGTGTCCGGCGGCCAGCGACGACACCCCGACGATGTGGACGTCCGCCTCCACGGCCTGGCGGGCCACCTCGGCCGGGGTCTGGAACAGCGGGCCGACGTCCACGTCGAAGCCGAGGTCGGCGAAGGCGGTGGCGATCACCTTCTGGCCGCGGTCGTGGCCGTCCTGGCCCATCTTGGCGACCAGGATGCGCGGGCGGCGGCCCTCGGCCTCCTCGAAGGCGTCCACGAGGGTGCGGGTGCGGTCCACGTTCGGGGACTCGCCTGCTTCGTTGCGGTACACACCGGAGATCGTACGGATCTGACTCGCGTGCCGGCCGTACACCTTCTCCAGGGCGTCGGAGATCTCCCCGACGGTCGCCTTGGCGCGGGCCGCGCGCACGGCCAGCTCCAGCAGGTTGCCCTCGCCCCCGGCGGCCCGGGTCAGCGCGTCCAGCGCGTCCTGGCAGGCGGTCGCGTCGCGCTCCTCGCGCAGCCGCCGCAGCTTCGCGATCTGCTGGGCGCGCACCGAGGAGTTGTCGACCTTGAGGACCTCGATCTGCTCGTCGTTCTCCACGCGGTACTTGTTGACGCCGATCACCGGCTGGCGCCCGGAGTCGATGCGGGCCTGCGTGCGGGCCGCGGCCTCCTCCACCCGCAGCTTGGGAATGCCGGCGTCGATGGCCTGCGCCATGCCGCCCGCCTGCTCGACCTCCTGGATGTGCTGCCAGGCCCGGCGCGCGAGGTCGTACGTCAGCTTCTCCACATACGCGCTGCCGCCCCACGGGTCGATGACCCGGGTCGTGCCGGACTCCTGCTGGAGCAGCAGCTGGGTGTTGCGGGCGATGCGCGCCGAGAAGTCGGTGGGCAGCGCGAGCGCCTCGTCGAGGGCGTTGGTGTGCAGCGACTGCGTGTGACCCTGCGTGGCCGCCATCGCCTCGACGCAGGTGCGCGTGACGTTGTTGAAGACGTCCTGCGCGGTCAGCGACCAGCCGGAGGTCTGCGAATGGGTACGCAGGGAAAGGGACTTGGCGTTCTTCGGGTCGAACTGCTTCACCAGCTTCGCCCACAGCAGCCGCGCCGCCCGCAGCTTGGCGATCTCCATGAAGAAGTTCATGCCGATCGCCCAGAAGAAGGAGAGCCGGGGCGCGAACGCGTCCACGTCCAGGCCGGCCTCACGGCCCGCGCGGATGTACTCCACCCCGTCCGCGAGCGTGTACGCCAGCTCCAGGTCGGCCGTCGCGCCGGCCTCCTGGATGTGGTAGCCGGAGATGGAGATGGAGTTGTAACGGGGCATCCGCTGCGAGGTGAAGGCGAAGATGTCGGAGATGATCCGCATCGACGGCTTCGGCGGATAGATGTAGGTGTTGCGGACCATGAACTCCTTGAGGATGTCGTTCTGGATGGTCCCGGCCAGCTTCTCGGGCGGTACGCCCTGTTCCTCGGCGGCCACGATGTACAGCGCGAGCACCGGCAGCACGGCGCCGTTCATCGTCATCGACACCGTCATCTTGTCCAGCGGAATGCCGTCGAACAACTGCCGCATGTCGTAGATCGAGTCGATCGCCACGCCCGCCATGCCGACGTCACCGGTCACCCGCGGGTGGTCGCTGTCGTAGCCGCGGTGGGTGGGCAGGTCGAAGGCGACCGACAGGCCCTTCTGGCCGGCCGCGAGGTTGCGGCGGTAGAAGGCGTTGGACTCCTCGGCCGTGGAGAAGCCCGCGTACTGGCGGATCGTCCAGGGCTGGTTGACGTACATCGTCGGGTACGGCCCGCGCAGATACGGCGCCGCGCCCGGGTACGTCCCGAGGAAGTCCAGGCCCTCCAGGTCCTGCCCGGTGTAGAGCGGCTTGACCGGGATGCCTTCCGGGGTCTCCCAGAGCAGGTCGTCCCCGCCGGCCGCGTTCTTGACCGCCGTGCGCCACTCGTCGGGGCCGCCGCCGGGGGCCGGGGTGCCCAGCTCGATCCCACAGAAGTCGGGGATGGCAGGGCCAGAAGGGGCGGTCATCAGGACACTCCCATGCGGTCGAGGGTCGCGGAGAGCACGGCCACGGCGTCGCAGCCCGCGAAGACGTACGCGTCGACACCCGGGTACTCCCCGGGACGTCCGGCGAGGAACACGTGCGAGGCGCCGGCCGACCGCAGTTCCTCGGCCACCGCCGCCGCCCGCTCCTCGTACAGGGCGTCGCTGGAGCACAGGCAGACCTCCGTGGCACCGCTGTCCGCGAACGCGCCCTCGGTGACCGGCTCGATGCCGCCCGCCTGGAAGAGGTTCGAGGCGAAGGTGAGGCGTGCGGTGTGCGCGGCGGCCGGGCCGAGCGCGGCGAGGAAGATCCGGGGCCGGGAGCCGGTCGCGGCGAGGTGGGCGTCGGAGCGGGCGCGCAGCGCCTCGTACGCCTCGTCGCGGCGGACCCGCGGCAGACCGCCGGACGGCTGCTCGGGTGCCGGTCGCCGGTCCACGGGCTTCTCGGCGAGGTGCGGGAACTCGCTGACGCCGGTCACCGGTTCGCGCCGCTTGGCGAGCTTGCTGCTGCGGGCCTGCCAGGTGGTGGCGAGGTCCTGCGCGAGGCGTCCCGAGCGCAGGGCGGCCGCCTGTCCGCCGATCCGCTCGATCCACTGGAAGAACTCCCAGCCCGCCCGGGCGAGTTCGTCCGTCAGCCGCTCCACGTACCAGGAGCCGCCCGCCGGGTCGATGACCCGGGCCAGATGCGACTCCTCGATGAGGATCGTCGAGGTGTTGCGGGCGATGCGCCGCGCGAACGCGTCCGGCAGACCGAGCGCGTGGTCGAAGGGCAGCACGGTGACCGAGTCGGCGCCGCCCGCCCCCGCGGCCAGCGTGGCGATGGTCGTGCGCAGCATGTTCACCCACGGGTCGCGGCGCGTCATCATCACCGGCGAGGTCACCACGTGCTGCACCTGCGCCCCCGCACCGGGCGCCCCGCAGACCTCGGCCACCCTGGCCCACAGCCTGCGCGCGGCCCGCAGCTTGGCGATCGTGAGGAACTGGTCGGCGGTCGCCGCGTACCGGAACTCCAGCTGCCCACACGCCTGTTCGACGCTCAGCCCGGCCCCGGTCAGCTCCCGCAGCGAGGCGACGCCGGTCGCCAGCGAGCAGCCCAGCTCCTGGGCGGCCGAGCCACCGGCCTCGTGGTACGGCAGCGCGTCCACCGTCAGCGCTCGCAGCCCCGGGTACTCCTCGGCGCACAGCCGCGCGAGACCGGCCACCGGTGCGAAGTCGTACGCCTGTCCGGTACGGGCCTCGTGGCCGAGCGGATCCGCGCCGAGGCTGCCGCGCGCCGCGTCCTTGGCGACGCCCCGCTCCTCGTACAGCCGCAGCAACGCACGGGCGGCGGGCTCGACCTCGCGGCCGGCGTCCAGGACGACGGGCGCCAGGTCGAGGTAGACGCCCTCCAGGGCCCGGCCGAGCGACGGCACCGGGATGCCGCTGTCGCCGACGACCAGCCACAGCGAGGTGACGCCGTTCTCCAGGTCCGCGAGGATCGCGTCGCCGTCGGCCGTGGTGTGCCGCTGACGTACGTCCCACCCGCCGACGGTGTTCCCCTCGGCGCGGCTGCCCCTGGTGAAGGGCGTGAACCCGGGGAGGCCCGGCTCGGGCGCGGTGTCGTGCGCGGTGTACAGAGGCCGGGTGCGCAACCCGTCCTCCAGCGCGGTGGACAGGGCTTCCTCGGCCTGAGGCCCCTCGACGTCCTTGCCCGACTTGCGCAGCACGCCCGCAACGAGGCGCTGCCACTGCTCGTGGGTCACGTCAGGGAACTCGGCGGCCAGTTCAAGCCCGTCGTCAGGCAGGACCGTCATGCTCGGATGCTAGGCCACAAGTACAAAGGGGCAGCAGAGGGCACGGCTGTGACCTTGCCCTCGCCGTCGCTGTGACCTGGCCCTCGTCGGGCTGATCTTGCGTGGCGCTCGGCGGTCGATCGGTTCCCTGACGCTCTTACTTGCATCTAATATGCAACAACATTCTCTCGGCAGTAAGGGTGTGAGGTCATGACGTCCGGACGGATACGAGGTGCCGCCATCGCGGCGGCGCTGGCCACCGGAGCGGCCGCGTGCTCGGCGCCCGGCGGCTCCGGCGCCGGCTCCGGGAACGGCGGGACCGCCGACTCCGTGGTCATCGGCGTGGCCTCGGAGCCGGACACCCTCAGTCCGCTGCTCGGGTACGGCAAGGACGGCAACTCCAAGATCTTCGACGGTCTGCTCGCCCGCGACGCCGACCTGAAGCTGAGACCCGCGCTGGCGAAGGCCCTGCCGGACGTGGGCGACGGCGGCCGCACGTACACCTACACGTTGCGCGAGGGCGTCGAGTTCAGTGACGGCGAGCCGCTGACCTCGGCCGACGTGGTGTTCACGTACCGGACGATCCTGGACGGGAAGACCAACAACAGCTCCCGGAGCGAGCTGGAGGCCATCAAGGAGGTGCGGGCGGACGGCGACGACAAGGTCGTCTTCACGCTCAAGTACCCCTACGCCCCCTTCGCCGACCGCACCGTCCTGCCCATCGTCCCCGAGCACGTCGCGGGCGAGCAGGACCCCAACACCGGCCCCTTCAACACCGAGCCGATCGGCACCGGCCCGTACGTCCTGGCCGACTGGCGCAAGGGCGAGAAGCTCACCTTCAAGGCCAACCCGCACTACTGGGGCGGCGCACCGAAGGTGAAGACCGTCACCATGGCGATCGTCGAGGACGACGACGTACGCGCCACCCGACTGCGCTCCGGCGACCTGGACGGCGCGGTCCTCCCGCCCAACCTCGCCGCCACCTTCGAGGGCGACAGCGGCAGGAAGACCTACCAGGCGAAGTCCTACGACTACCGCACCGTCACCCTCCCCACCGCGCACAAGGTCACCGGTGACCGGGCGATCCGCCGGGCGCTCGACGCCGCCGTGGACCGCGAGGCGATGGTCGACAAGATCCTCGACGGCGCGGGCCGGCCGGCGTACGGGCCGCTTCCCGTCGGCGACCCCTGGTTCGCGAAGGGCATCGAACGCTCCCAGGACCTCGCCGCGGCCAACCGCGTACTGGACGCGGCGGGTTGGAAGGCCGGCGACGACGGCATCCGAGCCAAGGACGGACGGCGGGCCGCCTTCACCCTTCTCCACCCCTCCGGCGACAAGGTCCGCCAGGACCACGCCCTCGCCTACGCCTCCGACGCCAAGAAGGCCGGCATCGAGGTCAAGGTGGAGAGCGCCACCTGGGAGGTCATCGAACCGCGGATGAGGAACGACGCGGTCCTCGCGGGCTTCGGCAGCACCGGCGACCCCGACTTCGGTCTCTACACCATGCTGCACTCCTCCCTCGCCGGCGACGGCTTCAACAACATGGGCCGCTACGACAACCCGGCCGTGGACGAGGCGCTGGACACCGGCCGCCGCAGCCAGGACAAGGCCGCCCGCAAAGCCGCGTACGACACGCTCCAGCGGGAGTTGGTGAAGGACCCCGGCTACACGTTCCTCACCCACATCGACCACGTCTACGTGCTCGCCGACCGCTGGGACGGGCTGAGCACCCAGGTCGAGCCGCACGAGCACGGCTTCGCCAGCGGCCCCTGGTGGAACCTCCAGGACTGGCAGCCGAAGCAGTGACCCGACTCCCCTGGGGAGCGATGGCACGACTGGCGGGACGGCGGGCCCTGTTCGCCGTACCCGTCGTCCTCGTCGTCACCTTCGGCGCGTTCGCGATCGCCGCCGCCTCCCCCTTCGACCCCGTCAAGGCATACGCCGGAACCGCCGCGCTCGGCGCCGACCAGGAGACCCTGGACCGGCTGCGCGCCAATCTCGGCGTGGACGACCCCTTCGCCGTGCGCTGGTGGCGGTGGCTGACGTCCGCGCTCTCCGGCGACCTCGGCCAGTCCAGCGTGATGCGGCAGCCGGTGGCCCAGGTGATCGGCGAACGCCTGGTGTGGTCCACGCTGTTGTGCGCGGTCGCGTTCGCCGTCGCCGTGACGGTCGGCACGGTGCTCGGGGTCCTCGCGGCCCGCCGCCCCGGATCGTGGCTCGACCGCACCGTCACCTCGCTCGCCTACACCCTGGAGGCCGCCCCGGTCTTCTGGATCGCCCTGCTCGCCATCTGGCTGTTCGCCCTCCGCCTGGACGTCCTCCCGGCGGGCGGCCTGACCGACACCGCCAGCGAACAGGTCACCGCGGGCCAGGTCACGAGCCACCTCGTGCTGCCCGCGGGCGTGCTCGCCCTCTCCCAACTCCCGTGGTTCACCCTGTACGTCCGCCAGGGCGTCGGCGACGCACTCGCCGAGGACCCGGTGCGCGGCGCCCGCGCCCGCGGCCTGAGCGAACGCACCGTCCTGCTCGGCCACGCCCTGCGCTGCGGACTGCTGCCGGTCCTCACGCTGATCGGCTCCCGGGTCCCCGAACTCATCACCGGCGCGCTGCTGGTGGAGAGCGTCTTCGGCTGGCCCGGCATCGCGGCGGCCACCGTCGAGGCGGCCACCGCCGTCGACTTCCCGCTGCTCGCCGCCCTGACCACGCTGGCCACCGCCGCCGTCCTGGTCGGCAACCTGCTCGCGGACCTGTTGTACGGACTCTTCGACCCGAGGGTGAAGCTCAGTGACATGTGACTCCCATGGCTGACGCCGCAGTCGAGAAGAAGTGGCGGTCCTACGGCACCGAGCGCCGCTCCACCCGCAAGGTCCGGGTACGCGCCTCCGGCGCGCTGGTCGCCGTGACCGTCCTCGCCGTCCTGCTCGTACCGCCGCTCGTCCAGCTCGACCAGCAGGCCGTCGACCTGGCCGCGAAGCTGCGACCGCCGTCCTGGGCCCACCCGTTCGGCACCGACGACGTCGGGCGCGACCTGCTGCTGCGCTGCGTCTACGGCCTGCGGGTCTCGCTGCTCGTGGGCCTGGCCGCGGCCCTCACCGCCACGGTCATCGGCACCGCCGTCGGTGCCACCGCCGGCGCGTTGGGCGGCTGGGCGGACCGGGGCATCATGCGGCTGGTCGACACGTTCTCGTCCGTGCCGCACCTGCTGCTCGGCATCTTCATCGTCGCCATGTTCCGCCCGGGCGTCTGGCCGGTGGTGGTCTCGGTGGCGCTCACCCACTGGCTGTCCACGGCCCGGATCGTCCGCGCCGAGGTCCTCTCCCTGCGCTCCCGCCCGTACATCGACGCCGCCGTCTGCGGGGGCGCGTCCCGATGGCGGGTGGCGGTACGGCACCTGCTGCCCGCCGTGCTGCCCCAGGCCGCCCTCGCCGCCGTCCTCATGGTGCCGCACGCCATGTGGCACGAGTCGGCGCTGTCCTTCCTCGGGCTCGGGCTGCCGACCCACACGGCGAGCCTCGGCACCCTCATCCAGAACGCGCGCGGCTCACTCCTGGCCGGGCAGTGGTGGCCGACCCTGTTCCCCGGCCTCTTCCTCATCGTCCCCACCCTCGCCCTCGCCGGTCTCGCCGGAGCCTGGCGGGAGCGGATCAACCCGCGCCGCCGATCGGAGCTGATGCTGTGACCGAGCGACCCGTGGCGCTGTCCGTACGCGGTATGTCGGTGCGCTTCCTGATGCCCTCAGGTCGCCGCGTCGCCGCCGTCACCGACGCCCACTTCGACGTCGGGGCCGGTGAGTGCCTGGCGCTGATCGGGGAGAGCGGCTGCGGCAAGTCCGTGCTCGCCTCCGCCCTCCTCGGCCTGCTCCCCGCCAACGCGCAGACCGCCGGAGAGGCCCGCCTCGGCGACCTCGACCTGCTCGCGGCCGACGAGCGCACCCTGGCCCGCACGGTCCGGGGCCGCCGTATCGCCCTCGTTCCGCAGAGCCCGGCCGCGCACCTCACGCCCGTGCGGACCATCCGCTCCCAGCTGGAGGAGACGGTCGCCGCGCTGACCGCGACCCGGGGCCGGACGGCGCTGCGTGCCGCGGCCGAAGCAGCCGCCGAACGTGCCGCGTTCCCCGCGGACCACCTCGACCGGCACCCGCACGAACTCTCCGGCGGCCTCGCCCAGCGCGCCGCCACCGCCCTCGCCCTCGTCGGCGACGCACCAGTGCTCCTCGCCGACGAGCCGACCACCGGACTCGACCGCGACCTCGTGGACCACACGGTGGACGAACTGCGGCGCCACGTCGACATCGCCGGCCGGGCCCTGCTGATGATCACCCACGACCTCACCGCGGCCGAGCGCATCGCGGACCGGGTCGCCGTCATGTACGCGGGCCGCGTCGTCGAACTCGCGGACGCGGCCGCCTTCTTCGGCGCCCCGGGACCCCGCCACCCCTACAGCCACGGCCTGCTGCAGGCCCTCCCGGACCGCGCCTTCACCCCGGTCCCGGGCATGCCTCCCGAACTGGACGCCCTCCCCGACGGCTGCGCCTTCGCCGCCCGCTGCGACCGGGCCGCCGACTCCTGCGCCGCCCGGCCGACCCTGACGCACGGGGTCGCCTGCCACCGCCCGCACGTCACGGAGGACGTCCGTGCTTGAACTGCGTGCCCTCACGGCCGGCTACGACCGCCGCACCCCCGTCGTGCGTGACGTCTCCCTGACCGTGAAGCCCGGTGAGGCCGTCGGCCTCCTCGGCCCCAGCGGGTGCGGCAAGTCCACCCTCGCCCGCGTCGCGGCCCTGCTGCACCGCCCCGACTCCGGGACCCTGGTCGTCGACGGCACCCCCGTACACCGCTGGCGTCACCGTGCTCCGCGCGAACTGCGCACCGCCTTCGGCGTCGTCTTCCAGCAGCCCCGGCTCTCCGCCGACCCGCGTCTGCGGCTCACCGACCTGATCGCCGAGCCCCTGCGCGCCACCGGGCGCCGCGCGGAGATACCCGGCCTCGTCCCCGAGCTGGCCGCGACCGTCGGCCTCACCCCCGACCTGCTGACCAGACGCCCGCACGAAGTGAGCGACGGCCAACTGCAACGCGCCTGCCTCGCCCGCGCCCTCGTCCTACGGCCCCGGTGGCTGATCTGCGACGAGATGACCGCCATGCTGGACGCCTCCACAAGCGCCGCGCTGGTCGCGGCCGTCGAGGACTACAGAGCCGCGTCCGGCGCCGGCCTGCTCGCCGTCGGCCACGACCGCACGCTCCTGGAGCGCTGGTGCGACCGCACCGTCCATTGGCAGACACTGACGCCCCCTGCGGAGAGGACGGCCACCGAATGACTGCGCGTCAGCTCCGTGACGTCAGGATGCTGAGCGAGTTGGCGGCGACGATGGCGCCGATGCCCGCCCACTCCGGGCCGCCCAGGGCCTGACCCAGGCCGATCCATCCGACGGCGGCGGCGAGGACCGGATTGACGCTCATGAACAGCCCGAAGGCCCGGGCCGGTACGTGTCGCAGGGTGAACAGGTCCGCGAGGTACGGCACGGCCGAGGAGAGGACACCGGCGGCGACCGCGCACGCCAGGGCACCCGCCGTCGGTGGGTTCCGAAGGGCGACGGCGATGCCGACCGGCAGGAACATCACGGCGGACAGAGCGGCCGCGGCCGCCGCGCCCTGGGCGCCGGGGATGCGCCGGCCGACGGTGCGGTTGAGCAGGATGTACGACGCCCAGCAGACGGCGGCCAGCAGGCCCAGGGCCATCCCGAGGTAGTCGGTCGAGGGCCGCGGACGCATCAGGGTGACGACGCCGGCCGCGGCGATCACCGCGCAGCCGACGTCCACGCGGCGGCGCGAGGTCGCCAGGGCGATGGTGAGCGGGCCCAGGAACTCCAGGGTCACCGCCAGGCCCAGGCCGACACGGTCGATCGCGGAGTACAGCGAGAGGTTCATGGTGCCGAACACCAGGGCCAGCGAGGCGACCGGCCACCACTCGCGCCAGGTGAACGTACGCGGACTCGGCCTGGCGACGACCAGCAGGACGAGGGCGGCGACGTACTGGCGTACGGCGACGACGCCGATGGGGCCCAGGACCGGGAAGGCGAGGGAACCGATCGCGGCGCCGGTCTGGTTCGACAGACCGCTGCCGACCATCGTGGCCACACCGGCGAGGCGTCCGCCGGCCGGCGCGGCAGGTACGAGCGGGGCCGCCGGGGCGGGCGCGGGGGCGGGCGTCGGGGCGGACACGGGTGCGGGTCGGATGCGCATGCGCCGATCGTGGGCCCGCGTGATCTTTGCGCAAAATGCGCCCGCTCCACCATCTATACGCTTGGCTCATGGATGTGGAGCTGAGGCAGTTGCGCTGTCTCGTCGCGATCGTCGACGAGGGCACGTTCACCGACGCCGCCATCGCCCTGGGCGTCTCCCAGGCGGCCGTCTCCCGCTCACTGGCCTCGCTCGAACGCGCCCTGGGCGTACGGCTGTTGCGGCGGACCTCCCGCGAGGTGGCCGCGACGGGGACCGGGCTGCGCGTCCTGGCCCACGCCCGGCGGGTGCTCGGCGAGGTGGACGACCTGGTCCGGGAAGCCCGCTCCGGGCACGACCGGCTGCGGATGGGCTACGCCTGGGCGGCGCTCGGCCGGCACACCCCGGCCTTCCAGCGCCGCTGGGCCGCCGCGCACCCCGGGACCGATCTGCAGCTCGTGCGCGTCAACTCGGCCACCGCGGGACTCGCGGAGGGCGCCTGCGACCTGTCCGTCGTACGCCGGCCGGTGGACGACCGGCGCTTCGACTCCGCCATCGTCGGGCTGGAACGGCGGCTGTGCGCGGTCGCCGCCGACGACCCGCTGGCCCGGCGGCGCGCGATCCGCCTGGCCGACCTCAGCGGCCGAACCCTCCTCGTCGACCGCCGCACCGGCACCACGACCACCGAACTGTGGCCGCCCGACGGGCGGCCGGCGACCGAGGAGACGCACGACGTCGACGACTGGCTCACGGTCATCTCCACCGGCCGCTGCGTCGGCGTCACCGCCGAGGCCACCGCCAACCAGTACCCGCGCCCCGGCGTCGTCTACCGACCGGTACGGGACGCCGAACCCATCGCCGTACGGTTGGCCTGGTGGCGCGACGACCCGCATCCCGCCGCCCAGGCGGCGATCGAGCTGCTCAGCGCGTTGTACCGGGGGGACTGAGGGACGAGGCGCGCGAGCGCGCCGTGTCAGCCCGAGGGCCGGCTCGCAAGGCACCTCACATGCCCCGGGCGGGTCGCCCGCCCTGCTGCCGCCGCGCCGCGCGTGCGACCGTGGAGGGGAACACCGCGCCGCACCACCTGCGGCGGCACGAAAGGCGGTGGGTGCCATGGAGCCTCGCGACCCCGGTGAGCCCGCCGTCCTGCCGCCGATCGCGGTCCCGCCGACCGTCACGGGCCGCCCACATCGCTCGGTCGTCGTCGCCCGAGGTGACATGTCGCATCTGGCGGGTACCCATGAGCGGATCCGAGCGGGAGAAACGGCGAGCGGAGGTGAGCAGGCCGTGCGGTTCGCGTACCGAGAGGCGACGGCGCGCACAGGCACGCCGGACGTCCTGCGAGCGTGGCGTCGACCCGTGTACGAGGACGACCTGCGGGCACGTCGCACCACCGGCGAGACCCCCGCCCGCGGCGTTCCGCCGGCCTGCCCGAGCGCCACGGCCCCCGTCGCACCGCGGCAGGAGTGACCATGCGCCGACATGACGGCTCCGAGACGGCCCCCGCGGGCCTCGCCCCGGCCCTGCGGGACGTACGCGCCGTCGTCTTCGACACCGACGGGGTGATCACCGACTCGGCCCAGGTGCACGCCGCCGCCTGGAAGGCGGCCTTCGACGCCTTTCTGCGCGCCCACCCGCCCGAGGACCCCGACCGGCGCCGACCGTTCGACGAGCGGGACGACTACCTGCGCCACGTGGACGGCAAGTCCCGCCTCGACGGAGCCGCCGCCTTCCTCGCCGCACGCGGCATCGACGCCTCGGACCAGACCGTGCGCGCCGTCGCGGCGGACAAGGAACACCTCTTCACCGAACGCCTGCGCGAACACGGCGTCGACGCCTATCCGGGGACCGTACGGCTGGTACAGGCCCTGCGGGACGCCGGGGTGCCGCGCGCGGCCGCCTCCGCGTCCCGGCACGCCGGTGAGCTGCTGAGCCGGGCCGGCGTGCTCGACCTGTTCGACGTCCTCGTGGACGGCGGCGAGGCGGCCCGCCTGGGCCTGGCGGGCAAGCCGGCGCCCGACCTGTTCCTGGAGGCCGTCCGCAGGCTCGGCGCCTCCGCCGACCGTGCCGCCGTCGTGGAAGACGCCCTGGCCGGCGTCGAGGCGGGGCGGCGCGGCGGGTTCGCCCTGGTCGTCGGCGTCGACCGCGCGGCCGGCGCGGACACCGGGGCGCGGCTCCTGCGGCACGGCGCCGACCTCGTCGTACGTGATCTCGCGGAACTCTGCTCGGGAGGAGCGCCGAAGTGACGGCCTGGAGCTGGGAGTACGAGGGCTACGAGCCCGCCGACCAACGCCTGCGCGAGTCGCTGTGCACCCTCGGCAACGGCTACTTCGCCACCCGCGGGGCACTGCCGGAGTGCGCCGCCGACGAGATCCACTACCCGGGGACGTATGTGGCCGGCATCTACAACCGGCTCATCTCCGAGGTGGCCGGCCGCCAGGTCGAGAACGAGGACATGGTCAACCTCCCGAACTGGCTGCCCCTGCGCTTCCGCCTCCCCGGCGGACCCTGGCTCACCCCCGACAACGCGACCGTGCTCGAACACCGCCAGATGCTGCACCTGTCCGCCGGGCTGCTGGAACGCCGCACGCGCTACGACCTCGGCGACGACCGGGCGCTCACGGTACGACAGCAGCGGCTCGTACACATGGCCGACCCTCATATCGGCGCACTGCGCACCGAGTTCACGGTCGCGGGATTCTCCGGGCCACTCGAAGTGGAAGCCGCCCTCGACGGCGGCGTCACCAACGCCGGCGTGCCCCGCTACCGGGACCTGGACGGCCGCCACCTCACCCATGTGCAGACCGGCAGCGCCGACGCGGAGACCGTGTGGCTGCGCTGCCGTACCCGCACCTCGGACATCCGCGTCGGCATGGCGGCCCGGCTGACGGCCGAGGCACCGGCCGCGATCCATCACCAACCGCCGTACGCCATCCAGCGGCTGACCCTCGACCTGGCACCCGGCCGCACCGTCACCGTCGACAAGACCGTCGCCCTGCACACCTCCCGCGACCCGGCCATCAGCGACCCGCTGCACGCCGCCGTCGACCGGGTGGACCGGGCCCCCGGCTTCGACGCCCTGGCTGCGTCGCACCTCACCGCCTGGGACCAGCTCTGGCGCCGCGCCGAACTCGACGTCCCCGGCGAGTCCGGCCGCATCCTGCGACTGCACCTCTTCCACGTCCTGCAGACCCTCTCCCCGCACACCGCCGACCTCGACGTCGGCGTGCCCGCGCGCGGCATGCACGGCGAGGCCTACCGCGGCCACGTCTTCTGGGACGAACTGTTCGTCCTGCCCTACCTCAACCTGCACTTCCCCGAGACCTCCCGCGCCCTCCTGCGCTACCGCCACCGGCGTCTCGAACAGGCATGCACCGCGGCCCGCAGGGTCGGTCGCCGGGGCGCGATGTACCCCTGGCAGAGCGGCAGCGACGGACGCGAGGAGACCCAGCAGCTCCACCTCAACCCGCGCTCGGGACGCTGGCTGCCCGACCACTCCCACCTCCAGCACCACGTGGGCTCGGCGATCGCCTACAACGTGTGGCAGTACTGCGAGGCGAGCGGCGACATGGAGTTCCTGCACACCAAGGGCGCCGAGATGCTGCTCCAGATCGCCCGGTTCTGGGGCGACAAGGCCGTCTACGACGAGGCACTGGGCCGCCACCGCATCAAGGGCGTGGTCGGCCCGGACGAGTACCACGAGGCGTACCCGGACGCCGAACGGCCCGGCCTGGACGACAACGCGTACACGAACGTCACCGCCGCCTGGGTGCTCACCCGCACCCTGGAACTCCTGGACGCGCTGCCCGAGCCCCGCCGCCGCGAACTCGTCGAGCGCACCGGACTGGACGGCGGCGAGACCGAACTGTGGGAGGACGTCTCCCACACGCTGCACATCCCCTTCCACGACGACGTCATCAGCCAGTTCGAGGGCTACGGCAAGCTCGCCGAGCTCGACTGGGACGGCTATCGCGAGCGGTACGGGGACATCCGCCGCCTGGACCGGATCCTGGAGGCGGAGGGCGACACCGTCAACCGCTACCAGGCCTCCAAGCAGGCCGACGTGCTGATGCTCGGCTATCTCTTCTCCCCGGCCGAGCTGCGGAGCCTGTTCCACCGGCTGGGGCTGCGGCTGGACGAGGAGACCTGGCAGCGCACCGTCGACTACTACCTGCACCGCACGAGCCACGGCTCCACCCTCAGCGGCCTCGTCCACGGCTGGGTGCTGGCGAGGGCCCGGCGGGCGGAGGCGTGGAAGTTCTGCCAGGAGGCCCTCCAGGGCGACATCGCGGACGTCCAGGGCGGCACCACCGGCGAGGGCATCCACCTGGGCGCCATGGCCGGCACGCTCGACCTGGTCCAGCGCGGGCTGACCGGCCTGGAGACCAGGGGCGGCGCGCTGTGGCTCGACCCCGTGCCGCTGCCCGAGCTGTCCTCGTACGGGTTCGCCCTGCGCTACCAGGGCCACTGGGGCGTGCGGCTGCGCCTGGAGCGCGGCAAGCTGGAGATCGCCGTACCGTCGTCCGACGCGTCCCCGATCGAGGTACGTCTGCCGGACCGGGCGCTGAGCGTCGAGCCGGGGCAGACGATGCGGCTGGAACTCCCGGAATGACCGGTGCGAGGCCGCCCCGGGAGGTCAGTCGTGGGGGACCACGGCGACGGGGCACGGGATGTGGTGGAGCGCCGCGTGGGCGACGGGGCCGAGCTTCCAGGCCAGCTGCGACGGGTGGAGCCTGCGGCCGACCACGGTCAGGCAGCCTCGGGAGGTCGCGGCCAGCAGGACGTGCGTGGCGGCGCCCGTGGCCACGTGCTCGATGACGGGCACGTCCGGGAACTTGTCCCGCCACGGCGCCAGGGCCTCCGCCAGCCGCCTGCGCTCCTGCGCCTCCAGGTCCTCCCCGGCCTCGGTGGCCGGGGCGCACAGCGGCAGGGCCCGCACCGCGCGCAGGCCCGCGCCGTGCGCCCCGGCCGCGGTGAACGCGAACTCCAGCAGCGGATCGGTGACCGCTCCCGGCTCCTGCACCCCGACCACGATCTCGTCCCGGTCCGCCGCCGCGGGGTGGTCCCGGCCCGCCTCGACGGCAGGGTCGTCCGCCCGGACGGCGACAGCGGGGCAGGGTGCCAGGCCCAGCACGCGCAGGCTGATCGCGCCGAGCAGGAAGCCCGCCACCGACCCGTGCCCGCGCGAGCCCAGCACCAGCATGGACGCGCTCTCGCCACGCTCCAGGAGCGCCTGGGCGGCGGGGTACGGGACGAGCTGGGTCGTCACGGACAGGGCGGGGTGGCGGCGCAGCAACTCGGCCGACGTCCGGGTGAGCACCTCGTCGCCGTGGCGCCGCTTGGCCTGCGCCTCCTGCCCGGCGGGCAGGTCCAGCGGCTGGGTGGTCCACGAGTGCAGCAGTACGACGGGCAGACGCCGGTCCGCCGCTTCCCGGGCGGCCCACCAGGCGGCCGTCACGCTCGCGGGTGAACCGTCGAGTCCGACGACGACAGGTCCGGACATGACGCACCTCCGATGTCGGCGCGACACCGAGTACCCGAGCAGGCGCGCTTGTGCACCCCGCCGCTTCAAGCTGTGCGGGATCCGGTCGGCGGGGCGAGGCTGGAGAGCAGGGACGGACGAGGCCGGGAGAAAAGCGGTGCTGTCCGCGCGCGTCATGGGCGGCCCGGGCGGGGACCCGCCCGGAGAAGGGCCGTACGGACCCGGCGGGGCCCACCCTCGGAAGCCGTACGGCGCCTGCGGATCCCGCCCGGAAAGGGGAGCGCGATGAACGGCCCGGTTGTCGTAGGGGTGGACGGCTCGCCGTCGAGTCTGGTGGCCGTGGAGGTCGCGGCGCGCGAGGCCGGCCTGCGGGGAGTGGGGCTCCGGCTGGTGCACGCCTTCGGGTGGCCGGCCGCGCATGTGCCGCCGGGCGGCCGGCCCTGGCCGTCGGGCAGCGCCGGAATGCGCGAGCTGGTCGACGGCACACTCACCAAGGCCGAGCGGCTCGCTCACGAGACCGCCGCCGGGATCGACATCATGCGCGAAGTCGTCGTCGGTGAACCGGTGCTGGTGCTGGAGATCGAGTCCCGCACGGCCTCCCTGGCGGTCGTCGGCAGCCGGGGCCACAGTCGGTTCGGCGCCCTGCTGCTCGGCTCCACCGCCGGGCATCTCGCCGCCCACGCCGCCTGCCCCGTACTGGTGGTGCGCGACCGGCCGAAACCCGGCGGGCCCGTCCTCCTGGCCGTCGACGGCTCACCCGCGGCGAAGGGAGCCGTCGAGTTCGCCTTCGCGGAGGCGTCGCTGCACGGCACGGACCTGGTCGCGCTGCACGCCTGGAACACCCGGACCGACCGCGCCTACGCCGGCCCCTCCGACCCGCCCTTCGTCACGTACGACGAGGACCGGCTGCGCGACGAGGAGCAGCGGGTGCTCGCCGAAGCGCTGAGCGGGATGGGGGAGAGGTACCCGGACGTCGAGGTGCACCGCAGGCTCGTGCGCGGCCGGATCCGTCACACCCTCATCGAGGCGAGCGCCGACGCCGGCCTCGTCGTGGTCGGCGCGCGCGGCCGGGGCGGTTTCGCCGGGCTGCTGCTGGGCTCGGTCAGCCAGGCGCTGCTGCACCATGCGCAGTGCCCGGTCGCCGTCGTCCGGACGAGGGAGGGGGCGCCGTGACGCGGTCGTTTCCACGGCGGACCCGGCTCACAGGTCGGCCGCGTGGTCCCGGACGAAGGTCTGCAGATCGCGCGGGGGACGCTGATAGCCGGTCGAATCCGGTCGATCGGGCAGTTCCAGCACCGGAGGAAGCACGTCCTTGTACGGCACGGAGTCCAACAGATGGGCGATCATGTTCAGCCGGGCCCGGCGCTTGTCGTCGCTCTCCACGACGAACCACGGCGCTTCGACGATGTCGGTGTGCACCATCATCTCGTCCTTGGCCCGGGAGTACTCCTCCCAACGGGTGATCGACTCCAGGTCCATCGGGGACAGCTTCCAGCGCCGCAGGGGATCCTCCAGCCGGCGCCGGAAGCGCTCCTGCTGCTCCTCGTCGCTCACCGAGAACCAGTACTTGCGCAGCAGGATCCCGTCCTCCACCAGCATCCGCTCGAAAATCGGGCATTGGCGCAGAAAGAGCTGGTACTCCTCCTTGGTGCAGAAGCCCATGACATGCTCGACGCCGGCCCGGTTGTACCAGCTCCGGTCGAACAGCACGATCTCCCCGGCGGCCGGCAGATGCCCGATGTAGCGCTGGAAGTACCACTGCGTGCGCTCGCGCTCGGTCGGCTTCGGCAGGGCCGCGATGCGCGCCACGCGCGGGTTGAGGTGCTCGGTGACCCGTTTGATGGTGCCGCCCTTGCCCGCCGCGTCCCGGCCTTCGAAGACGACGACGAGTCGGGCGCCCTCCGCGCGCACCCACTCCTGCAGCTTCGCCAACTCCGTCTGCAGGCGCAGCAGTTCCTTCTCGTACACCTTGCGCGGCAGCTTCTCAGCCTTGTTGCCGGCCATGCCGTCTCCCACCGCCCGTCGACCCCCGCCGACGACCCACGCGACGCCTTACGGAGTCACCGATGCCCGAGCTCGAACACCAGAACAGCACCGTACTGACCGACGACGAGCTGCGCACCCTGGACGCCCACTGGCGGGCCGCCAACTATCTGGCCGCCGGACAGATCTACCTGCTGGCCAACCCGCTGCTGCGCGAGCCCCTGCGGGCGGAGCACATCAAACCGCGGCTGCTCGGCCACTGGGGCACCTCGCCCGGACTGAACCTCGTGCACACCCACCTCAACCGCGTGATCAAGGCGCGCGGCCTGGACGCCCTGTGCGTGTGGGGCCCGGGCCACGGCGGCCCGTCCGTGCTCGCGGGCTCCTGGCTGGAGGGGTCGTACAGCCAGACGTACCCGGACGTCGGCCGGGACGCGGCCGGCATGGGACGCCTCTTCAGGCAGTTCTCCTTCCCCGGCGGCGTCCCGAGCCACGTGGCCCCGGAGACGCCGGGCTCGATCCACGAGGGCGGTGAGCTCGGGTACGCGCTCTCCCACGCGTACGGCGCCGCCTTCGACAACCCGGACCTGGTGGTCGCCTGTGTGATCGGCGACGGCGAGGCGGAGACCGGACCGCTGGCCGCCTCCTGGCACTCGAACAAGTTCCTCGACCCGGTGCACGACGGCGCCGTCCTGCCGATCCTGCACCTCAATGGCTACAAGATCGCCAACCCGACGGTGCTGTCCCGCCTTCCCGAGTCCGAACTCGACGCCTTGCTGCGCGGCTACGGGCACGAACCGATCCACGTCGCCGGCGACGACCCGGCCACCGTCCACCGCGCCATGGCCCGCGCCCTCGACGCGGCGCTCGACCGCATCGCGACGTTCCAGCGCACGGCCCGCGAGGAGGGCGGCGGGCACGCGCAGCGGCCGCACTGGCCCGTCATCGTCCTGCGCACCCCCAAGGGCTGGACCGGACCCGCCGAGGTCGACGGCGTGCCCGTCGAGGGCACCTGGCGCTCCCACCAGGTCCCGTTGGCCGGCGTCCGCGAGAACCCCGAGCATCTGCGGCAGTTGGAGGCGTGGCTGCGGTCGTACCGCCCCGAGGAACTGTTCGACGCCGACGGCCGGCCCGTCGCCGACGTCCTCGCCTGCGTCCCCGAGGGCGCGCGGCGGCTCGGCGCCACCCCGCACGCCAACGGCGGCCTGCTCGTGCGCGAGCTGCCGCTGCCCTCCCTCGACCGCTTCGCGGTGCCGGTCGACAAGCCCGGCACCACCCTGCACGAGCCGACCCGGGTCCTCGGCGACCTCCTCGAACAGGTCATGAAGGACACCTCCGCCCGCCGCGACTTCCGCGTCGTCGGCCCGGACGAGACCGCCTCCAACCGCCTCCAGGCCGTCCTCGACGCCGGCGGCAAGGCGTGGCAGGCGCGGACCCTCCCGGTCGACGAACACCTCGACCGGCACGGCCGGGTGCTGGAGATCCTCTCCGAGCACACCTGCCAGGGCTGGCTGGAGGGCTACCTCCTCACCGGGCGGCACGGGCTGTTCTCCAGCTACGAGGCGTTCGTGCACATCGTCGACTCGATGGTCAACCAGCACATCAAATGGCTGAAGACGTCCAGGGAGCTGTCCTGGCGCGCCCCCCTCGCCTCCCTCAACTACCTGCTCACCTCGCACGTGTGGCGGCAGGACCACAACGGCTTCTCCCACCAGGACCCCGGTTTCGTCGACCACGTCCTCAACAAGAGCCCCGAGGTGGTCCGGGTCTACCTGCCGCCGGACGCCAACACGCTGCTCTCGGTCGCCGACCACGCGCTGCGCAGCCGGGACCACGTGAACGTGATCGTCGCCGGCAAGCAGCCCTGCTTCGACTGGCTGTCCATGGACCAGGCCGTCACCCACTGCGCGCGCGGCGCCGGCGTCTGGGACTGGGCGGGCTCCGAGAACGGCGGCGAACCGGACGTGGTCCTCGCCTGCGCCGGTGACGTACCCACGCAGGAGACCCTGGCCGCCGCCCAGCTGCTCCGCCGCCACCTGCCCGATCTCGCCGTGCGGGTCGTCAACGTCGTCGACATCGCCCGGCTGATGCCGCGCGAGGAACACCCGCACGGCATGCCCGACTTCGAGTACGACGGCCTGTTCACCGCCGACAAGCCGGTGATCTTCGCCTACCACGGCTACCCGTGGCTGATCCACCGGCTCGCCTACCGGCGCAACGGCCACTCGAACCTGCACGTGCGCGGCTACAAGGAGTCGGGCACCACGACCACGCCGTTCGACATGGTCGTCCGCAACGACCTCGACCGCTACCGCCTGGTCATGGATGTCATCGACCGCGTCCCCGGCCTGGCGGTGCGCGCCGCGGCCGTACGGCAGCAGATGGCCGACGCCCGCACCCGCCACCACGCCTGGATCCGCGAGCACGGCACCGACCTGCCGGAGGTCGCGGAATGGTCCTGGAACGCCTGACACCCCGACCGGGGCCGGAGGTGAGGCGCACGGGTGAATGCCCCGGCGCGCAGGACTGACGCCCTCGCCGCCGGGGTACCCAGCGGCGCATGGCGGTGGACAGCAGGACCGGGCGGGTGCGTGCGACACCGGCCCGGCCGCGAGAAAGACTCGGCCGGGCGTTGGTGCGGTGGGCGACGACCACCGACCACAAGGTGATCGGCAACCTCTACCTGACGACCGCCTTCGGCTTCTTCCTCCTCGGTGGCGTCCTCGCCCTGCTGATGCGGGCCGAACTCGCCCGCCCGGGGCTCCAGTTGTTCGGCAACGACCAGTACAACCAGCTGTTCACCGTGCACGGCACCGTCATGATGCTGCTGTTCGCGACCCCCCTGTTCGCCGGGTTCGCCAACGCGGTCATGCCGCTGCAGATCGGCTCCCCGGACGTGGCGTTCCCGCGGCTGAACGCCCTGTCGTACTGGCTGTACCTGTTCGGCGGCCTGATGGTCGTGGCCGGCTTCGTCGTGCCCGGCGGAGCCGCGAGCTTCGGCTGGTTCGCCTACGCGCCCCTCAACAGCGCGGTCCGCAGCCCCGGCTCGGGCGGCGACCTGTGGACCATGGGCCTGGTGGTGACCGGGGTCTCCACCACCCTCGGCGCGGTCAACTTCATCACCACCATCCTGTGCCTGCGCGCCCCCGGCATGACCATGTTCCGGATGCCGCTGTTCACCTGGAACGTGCTGTTCACCTCGATCCTGGTCCTGCCCGCGTTCCCCGTCCTCACCGCCGCCCTGCTCGCCCTGGAGGCGGACCGCAAGTTCGGGGCGCACATCTACGACGCGGCGAGCGGCGGCGCACTGCTGTGGCAGCACCTGTTCTGGTTCTTCGGGCATCCCGAGGTGTACATCGTCGCGCTGCCGTTCTTCGGGATCATCTCCGAGATCATCCCGGTGTTCAGCCGTAAACCGATCTTCGGCTACCTCAGTCTCATCGGCGCCACCATAGCCATCACCATGCTGTCCGCCGTGGTGTGGGCCCACCACATGTTCGCCACCGGAGCCGTGCTGCTGCCGTTCTTCGCCCTGATGTCGTTCCTCATCGCGGTGCCGACCGGTGTGAAGTTCTTCAACTGGATCGGCACGATGATCAGGGGCTCCCTGTCCTTCGAGACGCCCATGCTGTGGGCCTTCGGCTTTCTGGTGACGTTCCTGCTCGGCGGGATGAGCGGCGTCATCATCGCCTCCCCGCCGCTGGACTTCCACCTCACCGACTCGTACTTCATCGTCGCCCACCTGCACTACGTGCTGTTCGGCACGGTCGTCTTCGCGATGTTCGGCGGCTTCTACTTCTGGTGGCCGAAGCTCACCGGCAAGCTGCTCGACGAACGCCTCGGCAAGATCCACTTCTGGACCCTCTTCGTCGGCTTCCAGACCACGTTCCTGGTCCAGCACTGGCTCGGTGAGCAGGGCATGCCGCGCCGCTACTCCGACTACCTGGCCGCGGACGGCTTCACGCTCCTGAACACCATCAGCTCGATCGGCGCGTTCCTGCTCGGCCTGTCCACCCTGCCGTTCCTCCACAACGTCTGGCGCACCGCCCAGTACGGCAGGCGGGTGGCCGAGAACGACCCCTGGGGATACGGCCGTTCCCTCGAATGGGCCACCTCCTGCCCGCCCCCGCGCCACAACTTCACGGCGCTGCCCCGGATCCGCTCCGAGTCCCCGGCGTTCGATCTGCACCATCCCGACATCAGCCGCCTCGACCAAAGGCATGTGCAGTGAAGACCGAGTCCCGGCTGTTCATCGGCGTGGCGGGGTTCTTCCTCGTCACCGCCGTCGGCTACGGCTGGCGGTCCAAGGAGCCCGCCGGCACCGCCGTCCTGGTCGTAGCCTTCCTGATGGCCGCCCTCGTCGCGTTCTTCCTGCACACGCAGTACCGCAGGCGCGGCCTCAGGGCCCAGGACCGTCCGGACGCCGAAGTCGTCGACGGCGCCGGGCCGCTCGCCTTCTTCCCGCCGAGCAGCCCCTGGCCGATCACCACGGCAGTGGGCTCCGCCCTGGCGGCGCTCGGCGTGGTCTATGGCCTGTGGCTGTTCCTGCTGGGCGTCGGCGTGCTCGGCCACGGAGTGTTCGGCATGGTGTTCCAGTACGCGGCCCGGGGCGCTCAGCGCTCCGACTCCTCCGCCGACAACTCCCGCCCCTCCTCGACGCGGTAGCCGTAGCTCCTCAGCACGTACCGCCGCTCCTCGTCGAGCGGCTCGTGGCTCTCCTCGTACCCGCCCGCGATGGTCTGCCGCACCTCGCCGGTCTCCTCGCCCTCCGTCAGCCGTTCCCGGTCCTTGTCCTGCAGCGCCAGGCAGATCCGCTTGGTGACCATGTACGCGATCGGCGGCAGCAGCACGAAGGCGATGCGGAACACCCAGGTCAGCGCGTTCACGGAGATTTCGAAGGCGTAGGCGATGATGTCGTTGCCGCCCGCCGCGAGCAGGACGCCGTAGCAGCAGACCGCCGCGACACCCAGTCCCGTGCGCACGGGCTTGTCGCGGGGCCGGTCGCACAGGTGGTGCTCCTCCCGGTCACCGGTCACCCACCGCTCCACGAACGGGTACGCGTACAGCACCGCGAAGAGGAGCCCCGGCAGCACGACCGCGGGCAGCAGCACGTTCCACATCACCGTGTGCCCGGCCACCGTCGTCTCCCAGGGCGGCACCAGTCGCAGCGAGCCCTCCAGGAAGCCCACGTACCAGTCCGGCTGCGAACCCGTCGACACGACGTCCGGGCGGTAGGGGCCGTACGCCCAGATCGGGTTGATCTGCGCGACCCCCGAGAGCACCGTCAGCACGCCGAAGACCATGAGGAACAGGCCGCCCGACGTCGCCGTGAAGTGCGGGAACATGGGCTTGCCCACCGCGTTGCGGCGCGTACGGCCGCGGCCCGCCCACTGGGTGTGCTTCAGGTGGAAGACCAGGATCAGGTGCACGGAGACCAGGGCGAGCAGCAGTCCGGGGAGCAGCAGGATGTGCAGCCCGTACAGCCGCGGGACGATGTCCTCGCCCGGGAACTCCCCGCCGAAGGCGAACATGCTCACATACGTGCCCACCACCGGGATCGACAGCATGATGCCCTGGGCGATTCTCAGGCCCGTCCCCGACAGCAGGTCGTCCGGCAGCGAGTAGCCGGCGAAGCCCTCGGCCAGCGCCAGCAGGAACAGGGTCACGCCGATCAGCCAGTTGACCTCGCGGGGCCGGCGGAACGCGCCCGTGAAGAAGATCCGCAGCAGGTGCAGCCCGATCGCGGCGAGGAACACCAGGGCCGCCCAGTGGTGGAGCTGACGGATCAGCAGGCCGCCGCGCACGTCGAAGCTGATGTCCAGCGTGGACTCGTACGCCGCCGACATGCGCACGCCGTCGAGCGGCCGGTACGAGCCGTGGTAGACGACCTCCATCATCGACGGGTGGAAGAACAGCGTCAGCCAGACGCCGCTCAGCAAGAGGACCAGGAAGCTGTAGAGGGCGATCTCCCCCAGCAGGAAGGACCAGTGGTCGGGGAAGGCCTTGCGCAGCAGACGGCCGCCCTCCAGGAGCGGCAGTCTGCTATCGACGTAGTCGGTGGCCCGTTCAGCGGCACGACGGGCCCGCGCCTCGGCGCGGGCCCTTTTCCTCCTCCACGGCACGGATCACGAGTGCCCTCGTGCCCGCGCCGGGAAACGGAGGGTCACGTACGATCACTCTTCGGCTTGCCGCGCTGGTCCGGCGTGCCGTGCGGCGGCGGCCCGAAGGGCTCGGCCGATGTCGAGGGGGACACCGGGGAGCCGCTCCGGCTCGCACTCTGCTCCGGACGCAGGGCGCCGGGGTCGCCGGACGTGGGCTCCGCGCCGGCCTGGAGTTGCTCCAGCCGCGCGGCCAGAAGCTCGGTCACCGGGAGCCGGTCGGCGTGCGACCGCTCGTAGGCCAGCAGCTCCTCCACCTCTTCGGTGGTCAGCGACCGCACGCGGCTCTCCAGTCCGCCGATCGGCAGGTGGTCGTAGTCGGGCAGCGGCAGCGTGTTGCGCGCGGGGTCGGCCATGGTTCTCACTTCCCTGTGTGCGACGGCATCGGACGGGGCCGGACAGGGCCGGACGGTGCGGGGCGGCGACGGCTCACGGCCGGTGCTGCCGGGCGGGCGTCGGGTTCAGCCCGGGCCCCCGCTGCCGAACGATCCGCTGCTGCCCTCGTCCCAGCGGGGCCGTTCCTTCGACGGGCCGGGGCGGGAGGGCATGTTGCCGTGGGCAGGCATCTCGTGCGGGGTCAGTCGGTGGTCGCTTCTGGGCACCTCGTCGGGCTCCCGGTTCTCCCGGATCTCGTGGACCGGGCCCTCCTCGGGCAGACGGGGCTGTTCCTCGGGGCGCGGCGGAGGCGGCTCCCGGCGCCTGACCCTGACGCCCAGTACGAAGGCGCCGATGAGCAGCGCCACGACGACCAGACCGGCGACGAGCAGTCCGATGCCGAGCGCACCTTCCGCGGCGATGTCCGTCCATGCGATGTTCATGGCTGCGCGAGTACCCCTGGCGTCCCACGTGAACCCGATCACCGCGATCGTGCCGCGCGGGTCCTCGAACGGTTCGCCTTGCGGATCGCGTCGAGCAGCTCCGCCTTCGACATCCGGGAGCGCCCGTCGATGTCCAGCCCGCGGGCCAGGTCGTAGAGGTGCTGCTTGGAGGCCTTCTCGTCGACGCCCTCACCGCTGCGGCCGCCGCGACCGCGGGGGCGGGCGGACTGCGGGTCCGAGGGGCCCTTGCGGCCGCCCTCCTTGCGCTGCCAGTGGTCGCCGACCTTCTCGTACTTGTGCTTCAGCGCACCGAACGCGACCCGGTGGGCCCGCTCGCCCTCGCCGTAGCTCTCGACGGCCGAGTCGTGCGCCTTGATCCAGGTCCGCTGCGCGTCCTTGGGGGAGCGCTCCAGGGTCGACGGCAGCTCCTGTCGTCCGGGCATGTCGCCCACCTCCGTCCGTCATCGTCCGACCGCCGCCCGAGTGCCCGGCGCGGGCCGCGAAAAACCGGCCCGAACCCTTGCGAGCACCGGGTTTGGAGCCACCCGGACCGGCTACCCGACCGGTGTGACATCGACAACGTCCCAGCAGCAGCTCGTCCAGTTCCTGGAGGACCGCTTCGCGTGCGCGCAGGCCTGCACCGACTGCGCCCGGGCCTGCGCCTTGCGTGCCAGCCTGGTGGATCCGGACGGGACCCAGGAGCAGGAAGTCGTGCGGCGCAAGGGCATCCTGTGCGCCGAGGTGTGCGACGCGACCTGTCGGGTGCTGGCCGAGCAGAACCAGCTCGACGAGGCGGCCCTGCGCGTCCAGTTGGAGTGGACCCGGGCGGTGTGCCTGGAGTGCGCCCAGGCATTCGACCGGTACCCGGGCGCCGAGGACGCCGCGAAGGCGTGCCGGGACTGCGCACGGGCCTGCACGGACTTCATGTCCACGCTCGACTGACGGTCGGCGTCCGGCCGACGTCCGGCCGCGTCCGCCGCAGCCCGCCCGTACGCCGTCGCGGCGTCGCCATTCCCAATTTCTGAAACACGTTCTACGGTGTGCGCCGTCAGGACCGCCCTTGGGGAGCCTGGAGGCGCCGTGCATCTCGAATACACGCCCGAGCAGCAGCGGCTGCGCAGCGAACTGCGCGACTACTTCGCCGAGCTGGTGCCGGACCTCGCCCGGACCCGCTTCATCGACCCGGCCGCCCAGAAGCGCCACTACCGCAGGACGATCCGCCGGCTCGGCGCGGACGGCTGGCTCGGCGTCGGCTGGCCCGAGGAGTACGGCGGGCGCGGCCTGAGCGCGATGGAGCAGTTCATCTTCTTCGACGAGGCGGCCCAGGCGGGCGTACCGCTGCCCCTGATGGCGCTCAACACCGTCGGCCCGACGATCATGCGGTACGGCACGGACGAGCAGAGGGCGTACTTCCTGCCGAAGATCCTCTCCGGCGAGATCGACTTCGCGATCGGCTACAGCGAACCCGAGGCGGGCACCGACCTCGCGTCCCTGAGGACGCGCGCCGTGCGGGACGGCGACGCCTACGTCGTCAACGGGCAGAAGATCTGGACGACCAACGGCGACACCGCCGACTGGGTGTGGCTGGCCGCGCGCACGGACCCCGAGGCTCCGCCCCACAAGGGCATCACCATGCTCCTCGTCCCGACCACCGAGCCCGGCTACTCCTGCACCCGCATCAACACCCTCGCCTCGCACGACACCACGGCCAGCTACTACGAGAACATCCGCGTCCCCGTCTCCCGCCGTGTCGGCGAGGAGAACCAGGGTTGGCGCCTGATCACCAACCAGCTCAACCACGAGCGCGTCACCCTCGCCGCCCACGGCACCATGGCCATCCGCGCCCTGCACGACGTCCAGCGCTGGGCGAGGGAGACCAAGCTCGCCGACGGCCGCCGGGTGATCGATCTGCCCTGGGTACGCCGCCGCCTCGCCCGGACCCACACCAGGCTCGACGCCCTCAAGCTCCTCAACTGGCGGATGGTCAGCGCCGTCCAGGAGGGCACCCTGACCCCGCAGGACGCCTCCGCCGTCAAGGTCTACGGCTCCGAGGCGCGCCGCGACGCGTACGCCTGGCTGATGGAGATCGTCGCCGCACCAGCGGCGCTGAAGGAGGGCTCGGCGGGGGCGGTGCTGCACGGAGAGCTGGAGCGCGGCTACCGCTCGGCCGTCATCTTCACCTTCGGCGGCGGCAACAACGAGATCCAGCGGGAGATCATCTCGTGGATCGGCCTGGGGATGCCTAGGGTCCGGCGTTAGCCTGCGTGTGACGAGGATCTTCGGTTGGCACAGAAGCGGGATGGTTGGCACCAGCTGAAGTCGCGGCAAGGGGGGAGGCGGGTCTGGCGTGCCGGCTAGGGGTGTTGCGGGGGCTCAGGGACGTGTGTCCGTACCGAGGCGCGCATTCCCGTCCCGCCCATCAATGAGATCGCGGCCCATTGTCGCGCCCACCAGCGTATTGACCGGGCCGAACGAGGCCGCCATCAATATCCTGCGCGAGGTATGGACTGGAGGTTCCGGTCGGCGGCGGAGGCCCAACACCGATGAGCACCGGAGTCACCAGGGGGAGCCCGCAGCATGACCGGCACCACAAAGGCCCATGGCGGGTCGGCCGCAGTCGACGACGCAGCACGAAGCGTCACGCGCCCGTTCTACGTATACGCGGTGCTCGCCAACTCGCTGTTCCAGCGTGGCGTATTCGTCCTCTTCCTGTATGAGCGAGGCTTCTCCGCCGGGCAAGTGGCCCTCCTTCAGACACTGATCTACCTGGTCAGCGGACTTGCGGAGTTGCCGACGGGAGTCATCGCCGACCGAATCGGCAGGCGTGCCGGCATCGTGATCGGCCAGATGCTGATAGCTGGATGTCTGCTCGGTCAGGTGGCGTTCTCCAACTACCGGGTGTTCCTGGCGCTGTTCATCGTGCAGGGCGTGGGCATGGCCTGCGTGTCCGGTTCGGACACCGCCCTGCTGTACGACCTGCTCGTGCGTCGTGGTGCAACGGCCGGCTACGTCAAGATCAAGTCCCGGTTCACCATGCTCGGGACGGTCACCTCGGGAGCCGCCATCGTCCTCGGCGGCCAACTGCAGCGGATCTCCTGGGGAGTCGTCTACGTCGGTTCGGCGGCGTGCCTCGTCCTGGCCGTGGTGGTGCTGATGTCACGGGTGCCCGAGATCCGCGGCGCGGACGCGGTGGACGAGCAGGACGGAGCCGAGGAGAAGCACGGCGACGCCACAGCATGGCGGGCGATGCTTCGGGTCGCCACGCCGGCGCTCGTGACGCTTGTCGTGGTGTCCGGATTGATGCATGCGACTTTGACGCCGTACATCATTTTTACGCAGAAGACCCTCTCCGATCAGGGAGCGGGCACCGCATTGGTCAGCGTGGTCATATCGGCGGGATTCTTCGCCGGCGGGCTCACCCCATTGCTGTCGGACCGCGCGGACCGGCGCATCGGGTATCGGGTCATCGTCCCGGTGTCTCTCCTGACGCTCGCCGTGGCGCTCGGCCTGAGCGGCCTCGGCCTTGTCTGGGTCACCATCGCCGCGTTCCTGGTCCTGGTCGGAATTCCCGAGATCACCGCGGTGCTCGTGGACAACGTGTTCAACGAGGCGGTGCCGTCGCGCCACCGGGCGAGCCTGCTGTCGATGATCACATTCGTGGAGTCGGCGCTCATCGGCATCGGCTATCTCGTCCTCGGCGCGCTCATGGACGGGTTGGGCTCCAGTATGGGCATGGCCACCTACGCCGCGGTCCCCCTGCTGGCATGTCTCCTGTGGCTCCCGGTGATCTTCCGAGGAGCACGGGTGACCACCGAGGCTGAGAGGCCCACCGACCAAAAGGCGTCCTGAAACATCGCGTTCACCAGCAAGAAGAAGGCGCTTCACGTCACGGCCCTGCACCCACGAGCCGTGCGCGGCGTCCTGCGGAACTCCGACTTCCGGCAGGACGCGTGGGTCCGGCTGCTGCGCACCGCGAACTTCGTCGGGACGACGACGTACGGCACCACCGAGCCGCCGGGAAGGCGGGCGCCCGGGTGCGGAAGATCCACGGCAAGCTGCGGGCCACCGACCCGGACACGGGCGGGCCCGAGGCGCGCACGGTGGACGGCTTCCTGCTCCGCCCGCCGACGCACCCCCTTCGCGTCCCGGCGCGCGAGGTGCCGTGGCGGCGCGTGGCGCAACTGGCGTACGCCGCCCTGCCGCCGTACGCCCACGAGCTGTACGGCAGACCGGCACCCGAACCCTCCACCGTCACCCGTCAGTTGCGTGCCACGGGCACCCTGCTGCGCTGCGTTCCCGCACGTCTGCGCCGGCAACTCCCGCCCGAACACATTCTGCGCGCCATGGCCCGACTCGGCCCGGGCTCGCGCCCGGCACCGTACAAACTCGGGCGATAGCTCGCCATACTGGACGGGCCGGGGGAGGGTGGGGCGGACCGTGACGGGGGGGCGATCGCGGGCTATGGGGGACAGCAGGCTGATCCAGGGCCGGTACCGGCTGCTGGATCCGATCGGGCGCGGCGGTATGGGCGAGGTGTGGCGGGCCCGCGACGAGTCGCTGGGCCGGCATGTCGCCGTGAAGTGCCTCAAGCCGCTGGGGCCGCACCACGACCAGTCCTTCACCCGTGTCCTGCGGGAGCGGTTCCGCCGCGAGGCCCGGGTGGCCGCCGCGCTCCAGCACCGCGGGGTGACCGTCGTCCACGACTTCGGCGAGTCCGACGGTGTCCTGTTCCTGGTCATGGAGCTGCTTCAGGGCCGCAACCTCAGCCAGCTCCTGGAGGACAACAAGCACCATCCGCTGCCCGTCCCCGATGTCGTCGACATCGCCGACCAGGTCGCCGCCGCCCTCGCCTACACCCACCAACAGGGCATCGTGCACCGCGACCTGAAGCCCGCGAACATCATGCGGCTCGCCGACGGCACGGTGAAGATCTGCGACTTCGGCATAGCGCGCCTCGGCCACGACATCGGCTTCACCTCCCGGCTGACCGGCACCGGCATCGCGATGGGCACCCCGCACTACATGTCGCCGGAGCAGATCGGCGGGGAGGAGGTGGACCAGCGCAGCGACCTGTACTCGTTGGGCTGTGTGCTGTACGAGATCGCCACCGGCGTGCCGCCGTTCGACCTCGACGACCCCTGGGCGATCCTCGTCGGCCACCGTGACACCCCGCCCCGGCCGCCGCGCAGACACCGCGCCGAGCTGCCCGAGTACTTCGAGCGGATCATCCTCGACCTGCTGGCCAAACGCCCCGAGGAACGCCCGCACGACGGACGCGAGTTGGGCCGGCGGATCGATCTGGGCCGTACCACACCGGCGTACGTGCCGACCGTGGTGACCCCGCAGCCGGACCTCCGGCCCTCGGTGCCCGTGGCCCGCGAGCCCCGCCTGCCGTCCTGGACCCGCGGCATGACCACCGGCCACAAGGCCACCGGCGCCGGACTGCGCACCACACCCCCCGATGCCGGGGTCGGCCTCACCGGCGAGTGGATCCCGCGGCCGGCCACCGGAAGACGCGAGGAGACCGCCGTCCCCGACGAGCCGCCCGCCCCGTCGGCGGCGGCACTCGCCGCGCTGGCCGGACGGCACAACGCCGGGCTCAGCCTCGGCCGGCTGGGCCGCTGGACGGAAGCCGGCGAGGTGCACCGGGCCGTCGCCGCCGAGCGCGAGCACCTGCTCGGTCCCGACCACCCGGACACCCTCGCCAGCCGCTACGAGCTGGCCTTCACCCTCAGTCGCACCGGCCGCGCCGCCGACGCCCTGCGCGAGTACAAGCACGTCGCCCGCGCCCGCAGCCTCGCCTTCGGCCCCGACCACCCCGACACGCTCGCCGCCCGCCAGGAAATGGCGTACGTGCTCGGTCGGTTGGGCCGTCACTTCGACGCACACCAGGTCTACGTGTCCGTACTCACCGCCCGCGAGCGCGCCATGGGCGCCGATCACCCCGACACCCTGCGCTGCCGCCACAACCTCGCCTTCAACCTCAGCCGGCTCGGCCGTCTGGAGGACTCGTACCGCATGGCCGCCGACGTCGCCGCGGCCCGCGCCCGCGTCCTCGGACAGCACCACCCCGACACCCTGGTCACCCGCTACGAAGTGGCCTACGCGCTCGGCCAGCTGGGCCGCTGGGCGGAAGCCCTGCAGACCTACCGCGAGGTCGCCGAGGTCCGCGCGCAGGCCCTCGGCCCCGACCACCCCGACACGCTCGCCGCCCGCTACGAGGTCGGTATCAGCCTGGGCCGCCTCGGCCGCAGCGCCGAGGCCCTCCGGCTCTACCGGGACCTCGTCGACGACCGCACCCGCGTCCACGGCCCCGCCCACCCCGAGACCCTGCGGGCCCGCCACGGACTCGGCGTCAACCTCGGCCGCCTCGGCCGCTGGGAGGAGGCCCTCGCCGAGTCCCGCGACGTCTGCGCGATCCGCGAGCGCGTGCTGGGTCCCGATCACCCGGACACCCTGGTCAGCCGGCGCGAGGTCGCCGTCGGCCTCGGCTGGCTGGCCCGCTGGCCGGAAGCGCTCGCCGAGTACCGCACCGTGGCCGCCGCCCGCGAGCGCGTCCTCGGCCCCGCCCACCCCGACACCCTCGCCAGCCGCAACGACGAGGCGCACTGCCTCCAGCAGCTCGGACGGGACGCGGAGGCGGTCGAGCTGTACCGGAGGGTCGAGGCGCTGCGGCAGCAGGGTGTGTCCGGGGGCCGGTGAGACCCGGTGAGACGGCGAGAGGTCGAGACGGCGAGAGGTCGAGACGGTGAGGCGGTGCCGCGCGCGGCCCGTGACTCCCGCGCGCCCCATCTATGGCCGACCTAGATCATCACGTGTTACGAAGAACCATGCCTGCACACGAGGGACGCCCGGGACACCGTTCGTACGACGCCGTCATCGTCGGCGGAGGCCACAACGGCCTGGTCGCCGCCGCCTACCTGGCCCGGGCCGGACGATCCGTGCTGGTGCTGGAGCGGCTGGACCACACCGGGGGCGCCGCCGTGTCCACGCGGCCGTTCGCCGGTGTCGACGCGCGGCTCTCCCGCTACTCGTACCTGGTCAGCCTGCTGCCCAAGAAGATCGTCCGCGATCTCGGCCTGGACTTCCGGGTCCGCACCCGCAACGTCTCCTCGTACACGCCCGTGGAACGCGACGGACGGCCGACCGGACTGCTCGTGGCCGGCGGCGAGCGACGCAACCGGGAGGCGTTCGCCCGGCTGACCGGCGGCGATCGCGAGTACGCGGCCTGGCGGCGCTTCTACGGCATGACCGGCGAGGTCGCCAAGCGGGTGTTCCCGACGCTCACCGAGCCCCTGCCGAGCCGCGAGGAGCTGCGCCGACGCATCGACGACGAGGACGCCTGGCGGACGCTGTTCGAGGAGCCGATCGGCGTGGCGATCGAGGACCGGTTCAGCGACGACCTGGTCCGGGGCGTGGTCCTCACCGACGCCCTCATCGGGACCTTCGCCGACGCCCACGATCCGTCGCTGAAGCAGAACCGCTGCTTCCTCTACCACGTGATCGGCGGCGGCACCGGCGCCTGGGACGTCCCCGTCGGCGGCATGGGCGCCCTCACCGACGCCCTGGCCGCGGCGGCGCGCGGGGCCGGCGCGGTCATCGCCACCGGGCACGAGGCGGTGCGCATCGACACGGACGGCCGTACGGCGCAGATCACGTATCGGACGGCGGACAGCGAGGGCGTCGCCACCGCCCGGCACGCCCTGGTGAACGCCTCCCCGCAGGAGCTGGCCGCCCTCACCGGCGACCCGCCGCCGCCCCCGGCCGAGGGCGCCCAGCTCAAGGTGAACATGCTGCTCAAGCGCCTGCCCCGGCTGCGTGACAGTTCCGTCGACCCCCGGGAGGCGTTCTCCGGCACCTTCCACATCGCCGAGGGCTACGACCAGCTGGCCACCGCCCATGCCCAGGCCGCCGCGGGCGAGCTGCCCGCCGCGCCGCCTTCCGAGATCTACTGTCACTCGCTGACGGACCCGTCGATCCTCGGCCCCGACCTCGTCGCACAGGGTTACCAGACCCTCACCCTCTTCGGCCTGCACACCCCGGCCCGGCTTTTCGCGCGCGACAACGACGCCGTACGCGAGGAACTGCTGAAGTCGACACTCGCCCAGCTGGACGCCCATCTCGCCGAGCCGCTCGCCGACTGTGTGGCGACCGACGCGGGCGGACGTCCCTGCATCGAGGCGAAGACCCCGCTGGACCTGGAGCGCGACCTGCGCCTGCCCGGCGGCAACATCTTCCACCGCGAGCTGGCCTGGCCGTATGCCCAGCAGGACACCGGCCGCTGGGGTGTGGAGACCCGGCATGCGAACGTGCTGCTGTGCGGGGCGGGCGCGGTGCGTGGGGGAGGGGTGAGCGGGGTCCCGGGGCACAACGCGGCGATGGCTGTCCTGCAAGCGGGTGAGGAATGACGTACATGCCCTCGGCGTGGAGGGGTACTGGACAGAACGGACAAATCGCACATCTCGCGGGGAGGCTCTCATGGCCGATCTCAGCCCCATCGAACTGCAGAAGGCCCTCAGTGGCGCCGACTACCCCACCGACAAGCAGCACCTGGTGGAGCGCGCCCGCAAGAACAAGGCGGACGAGAAGGTCGTCAGCCGCATCGACAGCCTGAAGCAGGACCGCTTCGACGGGCCGAACGAGGTCCAGAAGGCTGTCTTCAACGAGTAGCGAGCGGCGAAGTCGGCTCGGATGAAGCCGGGGCCGCGATCCCGCGCGTCGACGTGAACTCCTCGTCGCTGTGCGGGGTTCGGCCCCGGCGGAAGAACGTCTCTTGAACCTGCCTGAACGGGCAGTAATGCATCACTCATCTTTCTGAGCACGTCATCCGTCGATGAGGTGAAAAGCCGGGCGAGAGGCGCGAGTTGGCGCCCCGGTCCTACCGTGATCAGGTGCGCTTCGCTGCACGTGCTCAGTTGGGTGACCGCCGCCGTCCATCTGCCCCCGCGTACCGCCGCCTGCCAGACATCCAGGCCCTCACCCGCCCTTTGCCGCGCCGCGCGGGCGGCCGGCAGTGTCCTTCCCCGTGCCGCCGTACGGCTCGGGGTCGCATCGAACGCGTCAGCGAGACCGCCGACCCCGCCACCAGCCCGTGCGTCGCCTTCACCCTGCCCGACGGCTCCGGCCGCGAGCGCATCGTCCTGGTCCTGGAGGTCCGCCCGCTGCACCTCGGCGGCCGCACCCCCGCGACCCTCGCCGACCTCATCAGAAGACGCCTCGCCCACGAACTGCGGCTGGCACCGGCTTGAGGGCCAGCCTATCTGACGGTGTATCAGAAAAGGTCTTCCGTCGTCCGGAGGACTGCGGCATCCTGCGCCCATGCAGACGGAGCTGAGCAAGAAACTGGGAGTCGAGCACGCCGTCTTCGGCTTCACGCCGTTCCCCGCCGTCGCCGCGGCCATCAGCCGGGCCGGCGGCTTCGGCGTGCTCGGCGCGGTCCGCTACACCGCCCCCGACGACCTCAAACGCGACCTCGACTGGATCGAGGCCCACGTCGGCGGCAGGCCCTACGGCCTGGACGTGGTCATGCCGGCGAAGAAGGTGGAGGGCGTCACCGAGGCCGACGTCGAGGCGATGATCCCCGAGACGCACCGGCAGTTCGTCAAGGACACCCTCGCCAAGTACGGCGTGCCCGAACTCGCCGAGGGCGAGGCGTCCGGCTGGCGCATCACCGGGTGGATGGAGCAGGTCGCCCGCACCCAGCTCGACGTCGCCTTCGACTACCCGATCAGGCTGCTCGCCAACGCCCTCGGCTCACCGCCCGCGGACGTGGTGGACCGCGCCCATCACCGAGACGTCCTCGTCGCCGCCCTCGCGGGCAGCGCCCGGCACGCCGAGAAACACAAGGCGGCGGGCATCGACGTCGTCGTCGCCCAGGGCTACGAGGCGGGCGGTCACACCGGCGAGATCGCCTCCATGGTGCTGACGCCGGAAGTCGTGGAAGCGGTAGACCCGCTGCCCGTGCTGGCGGCCGGCGGCATCGGAAGCGGCCAACAGGTGGCTGCCGCACTCACCCTCGGCGCCCAGGGTGTGTGGCTGGGATCCATATGGCTGACCACCACAGAGGCCGATCTGCACTCACCCGCGCTGACCCGCAAACTGCTCGCCGCCGGCTCCGGCGACACGGTGCGCTCCCGCGCCCTCACCGGCAAGCCCGCACGCCAGCTGCGCACCGAGTGGACCGACGCCTGGGACGACGCGCACGGTCCCGGCACCCTCCCCATGCCCCTGCAGGGACTGCTCGTCGCCGACGCCGTCTCGCGCATCCAGAAGTACGAGGTCGAGCCCCTGCTGGGCACCCCCGTCGGCCAGATCGTCGGCCGGATGAACAGCGAACGCAGCGTCCAGTGCGTCTTCGACGACCTCACCCGCGGCTTCGAGCGAGCCGTCGATCGCATCAACCGCATAGCCGGAAGGAGCGGCCAGTGACGAGCACACCTCCCGCGGGGTTCTGGGCCCAGGCGGCCGCCGACCCCGACCGCACCGTCCTCGTCGCCCCCGACGGCGAGGAGTGGACCGCGGGCCGGCTGCACGCCGACGCCAACCGCCTTGTCCACGGCCTGCGCGCGGCCGGCATGGAACGCGGCGACGCCTTCGCGGTCGTCCTGCCCAACAGTGCCGAGTTCTTCACCGCCTACCTCGCCGCGAGCCAGGCCGGCTTCTACCTCGTCCCGATCAACCACCACTTCGTCGGCCCCGAGATCGCCTGGATCGTGGCCGACTCCGGCGCCAAGGTGCTCCTCGCCCACGCACGCTTCGCCGCCCCCGCCCGCCACGCCGCCGACGAGGCCGGCCTGCCCGCCACCCACCGGTACGCGGTCGGCGCGGTCGAGGGCTTCCGGCCGTACGCCGAACTCCTCGACGGGCAACCGGAGTCGGCGCCCGGCGACCGCACCCTCGGCTGGGTCATGAACTACACCTCCGGCACCACCGGCCGCCCGCGCGGCATCCGCCGCCCGCTGCCCGGCAAGCCTCCCGAGGAGGCGTACCTCGGCGGCTTCCTCGGCATCTTCGGCATCCGCCCCTTCGACGACAACGTGCACCTTGTCTGCTCGCCGCTCTACCACACGGCCGTCCTCCAGTTCGCGGGCGCGTCCCTGCACATCGGCCACCGTCTGGTCCTCATGGACAAGTGGACGCCGCAGGAGATGCTGCGTCTCATCGACACCCACAAGTGCACCCACACCCATATGGTCCCGACCCAGTTCCACCGGCTGCTGGCGCTTCCGCAGGAGGTCCGGGCCCGCTACGACGTCTCCTCCATGCGGCACGCCATCCACGGCGCCGCGCCCTGCCCCGACCACGTGAAGCGGGCGATGCTCGACTGGTGGGGGCCGTGCGTGGAGGAGTACTACGCGGCCAGCGAGGGCGGCGGCGCGTTCGCCACCGCCGAGGACTGGCTGAAGAAACCCGGCACGGTCGGCAAGGCGTGGCCCATCAGCGAACTCGCCGTCTTCGACGACGACGGCAACCGGCTCCCGCCCGGCGAACTCGGCACCGTCTACCTGAAGATGAACACCGGCGGCTTCGCCTACCACAAGGACGAGGCCAAGACGCGGAAGAACCGCATCGGTGACTTCTTCACCGTCGGCGACCTCGGCCACCTGGACGAGGACGGCTATCTCTTCCTCCGCGACCGCAAGATCGACATGATCATCTCGGGTGGGGTCAACATCTATCCGGCCGAGATCGAGTCGGTCCTGCTGGCCCACCCGGCCGTCGCGGACGCCGCGGTCTTCGGCATCCCGCACGACGACTGGGGCGAGGAGGTCAAGGCCGTCGTCGAACCGGCCCCCGGCCATGAGCCCGGACCCGCACTCGCCGCCTCGATCCTCGACCACTGCGCCGGGCAACTCGCCGGATACAAGCGGCCGAGGAGCGTCGACTTCACCGCCGAGATGCCGCGCGACCCCAACGGCAAGCTGTACAAGCGGCGGCTGCGGGACCCCTACTGGGAGGGACACGCCCGACCCGTGTGACCCCCCGCCCGGTACGGGGTGGTGGACCGGTGGCGTCAAGGACGCGGGCGGGTGAGAGCCTCCAGCGCACCGGCGAGCCCGGCGGCGTCGGTGCCGATCTTGCGGTACACGCTGGACAGCAGCAGCCGTACGCCCTGCTCGGTGAGGCGCAGCTCCTTGGCGATCACCGCCACCGGGTGCCCCTGGACGGTCAGTTCGGCGGTACGGCGCTCCTGGGCGGTCAGCGTGTCCGCCTGGGCGTAGCGCAGGGGCAGCGGGCGCAGCCCGGCCGCCGACAGTTCTTCCCTGGCCCTGGCGGTGAGCGCCTCGGCCCCGCAGTGCACGGCGCCTTCCAGGCCCTGGTAGAGCCGGTCGGCGGCCTCCTGGAGCCGCCCGTTGCGGGACAGCGCGGCACCATGGCCGACCAGGGCGCGGGCGAGCTCGTACGACGAGGGCGACTGCTCGAGCTGGTCGACGGCCTGCGCGTACAGGTCGAGCGCCGCCGGCCCGCCGGTCACCTCGGCGAGGGTGTGCAGGGCCTGGCCGAGGGTGGAGGCGGCGCCGAAGTCCCGGGCGCGTTTGACGGCGTCCTGGGCCTGGCGAACCGCCTCCTTGGGAGCGGTCGGGGCGAGCGCGGACGCGAGCCGCAACTGCCACGGGCACCACGCCGGATTGCGCCAGCCCCGATCGTCCAGCCAGTCACCGACCGAGGACGACAGCACCGCCGCCTCGGCGTGCCGTCCCTCCGCCAGGAGCAGCTCCGCGTACACCGTGCGCGGGTCGGGATAGACGACCGCGCTCGGCTTCGTCTCACCGAAGTGGTGCTCGTCGGCGAGTGCGCGCGCCTCGGTGACCCGCCCACGGGCCAGCAGGGTCTTGATGAGGATGCCGACACCGAACCACTGGGCGGCCACCACCCCCTCCACCTGGTCGGCGATGCGCAGACCTTCCCGTACCAAGTCCTCGGCCTCGGCCAGACAGCCGCGGCGGTAGCGGATGTAGCCGGCGATGGTCTGGCCGAAGGCCAGGTGCGAGCCTCGCCAGCCCTTGGCCACGCATTCGGCCATCCCCTGGTGGAACAACTCCTCGGCCCGCCGCGGCTGGTCGCCGTACATGAACACCAGGGCGACCGACAGCGGTACCTCGAAACCCCGGTTCTCGTCGGTCCAGCTCATGCCACCGCGCAGGGCCTTCTCGGCATAGGCCAGGGCGGTCTCCCGCGGCTCGCCGCGCTTCACGGCGTCCCAGGCGCGCAGCCCCAGGATGTAGCGCTCCTCCAGGCTGCGCCCGGGTAACTGCTCGGCCAGACGCGCCAGCGTCCGGGAGCGGGCGGCCGAGTCGGGGTCCTCGGCGCGGACCATGCTCCAGACGAACTTGTCGGCCTGCATACGCAACTTGACGCGCGGATTCTTGGCCTGCCGTACCTCCTCGGCGGCCACGGCCACGGCCTCGGCCAGCTGATCGGTGTGGGCCAGAGCCGTCGTCAGCCGATAGACGACGCAGGCGCGCAGATCGGGGTCGACGTCGGGCTCGGCCAGCGCCTGACGCAGATACCGCACCGTGGCCGTGGGCTCGATCAGGAACGTCGAGCAGGCGAGTTCGTGCAGGACCGCGGCGCGGTCCTCGGGCAGGGGCGGCTCCTTGAGGGCGCGGGTCAGCAGACGCCGGGCGGCCTCCGTCGCCCCGGCCCGGAGGTACTCGCGGGCGGCCTCACGCAGACACGCGACCGTCTCGGCGCTGCCCTCGCAGGGGACCTCCAGCAGATGCCGGGCCGCGGCGGTGGCGCCGTACCCCGCGTCCAGGAGCGCCACCGCGGCGGCGTTGTGCAGACCGGCCCGGAACGCCGGGCGGACGGAACGGTAGATCGTCGTGGCGATCAGCGGGTGGACGAACTCGAGCTCGCCCCCGGGGCCGTGGCCCTCGGCCAGGATCCGGGCCGCGCGCAACTCCTGGGTCGCCTCCGTGGCGGCCTCGTCGCCGAGCACCGCGATCGTCGCGGCGAGCTGCGGTGAGAAGGGCGAGCCCAGTACGGCCGCGGTGTGCGCGAAGCGGACGGTCGCCGGGCCGAGTCGTTCCAGGCGCTCGATCAGCCCCGGTCCCTTGACCGCCGCCGCGAGCTCACGCATCGCAGGCAGGTCCTCCTCGGTGCCCCTCAGCTTCCGCTCGCCCAGTCCGATGGCGAGTTCCACCGCCTCGAACGGACTCCCGCCCGTGGCCGCCCAGCATTCCTTGCAGAAGCGCTCCTCGGCGTCCTCTCCGATCTCGTCCCTGACGATCTGCGTCACAGCGTCGGAGGAGAGGCGTGCCAGGTCGTGGGGGCGGCTTCCGTGGCGTGCGGCGAGTGCGCCGAGTTCGCCCGCTTCGGACGGCAGCTCGTCGGGCCGGTAGGCGACCACGATCAGCAGCGGGAGGTCGTCGACCCGGGGCGCGAAGGAGACGAGCCAGTTCAAGGACTCGGCGTCGGCCCAGTGCAGGTCGTCCAGGAGCAGGACGACCGGCGCCTTCTTCACCGTCAGGCGTGTCATGACCCAGTCGAGACCGGCACGGACACCGGCCGGGTCCGGGGCCGGAGCGGGGCCGCTCGCCTCCAGACCGAGCACGGCGGCCACGATGTCGTACCAACTGCCCAGTAAGGCGCGGAGTTCCCCCTCGTCCATCCTCGCCAGCGAGGGCTGCGCCAACTGACGCACCACGCGGAACGCCAACCCCTGTTCCTTCTCCCCGCCCCTCCCGGACAACACCGTGAACCCGTGCGCCGCGGCCCGCACACGCGCCTCCGTGATGAGCGCGGTCTTGCCCAGTCCGGCCGACCCCGTGAAGGCGAGCAGCCCCCTGCGCCGCGCCCGCGGCACACCGTCCGCGGTGCGTCGCAGCTCCTTGAACGCGGCGTCGAGGGCCTGGAGTTCCCGACGGCGCTCGATCAACGTCCGCTGCTCGGTGATCGGGTGCCGCGGCTCCATCGCCATGCGCCGTACCGCCTTCCGTCGTTCGGCCTCGGGAGGGCCGAGCGTACGCCCCGTGGACACGCGGCAGGCCGGATTGGGCACCAAAGGGTGAATCATCAACTGCGGATGGGAGAAGGCCCGTCCCTCGGGTATGAGGTCCGGATGGACACCTTCCGGAGGTCCCGTCGCGGAAGGACACCGGGTACCACTACGGCACCACCGCCACGGAGGTCACGTCCGCATACCGAGGCACGGTACGGGACCACTCGTAACACCCGCGGATCCAGCCGATCACGCCGTCCACGTAGCCGACGCCCGCGGGACTCAGCTCCCGTTCGATCTCCGCGTGGAGCTTCAGGACCTCCTTGACCGTGTCGTTGATCTCCTGGATGGCCAGGACCATGGCGCTCTGGAGCGAGCATCGTCGCTCGCGTTGATGGGCGAGGGCCAGGTTGATCATTTCGCCCGCGCGCTGCTCCTTCACCGCGGAGAACAGGTCCGCCGTCCACACCGCCGCGTCCGACGACAGCCGGCTCAGCCGCCGTACGACGGGATGGTGCAGTTCGGCATGGCTCAACTCGCGAGGCTGGGCGGCCTCGTACAGCGGGTGGAAGGGCTCGACTCCCGCGGTCAGCGACCGTATGGAGGTGCAGTCCCCGGTCCGCAACCCCAAGGGATCGGCCTGGGCCACCGCTTCGTACAGCAGGCCGTGCACGTACTCACGGCTTTTCCACGCCCAACGCGCGGCCTGCGCGGGCGTGCACCGCTCCCGGACCTGGCGGTAGAGGTCGGCCAGAGCCGCTCCGAGGGGAGTGCTGGGCGGCTCGCCGTCCCGCAGGATCGAAACGCTCTCGCACAGCATGGGCAGCAACCCACCCGGAGAGTACCGACCGATGTCCTCCGCCCGGTCGTCGAAGACGAACTGATAGGCGATCTGATTGGCGACGATCTGGAGGAGACCGGAGTCCACCGCGGGGCTGGTGCAGGACGCGAGCTCGGCGGGGCGGGTACGGGCGATCATCGCGGCCACCCCCGGTTCGTCGGTCAGCCCCCACGCGCTCAGCCATGCGTCGACGCCGGCCCTGGCTTCCGGTTCGTGACGATTGCGCCGACAAGGGAAGGGCATGTGGAGGTGGGTGTCGATCAGTTCCTTGAGACTGGACACCTGGTTTTCGCCCGGTACACCGGCCGGGATGTCCTCATGCGGTGTCGACACCGTTGCCACCTGCCGTCCGGGAATCCGTTGCGGGAACTGCGGCTGCCGGCATGGACGAACGCGGTTCGCAGCCCATGACCAGGGAACGCGGCCCGAGGGTGATCGCGGGACGCGGTGTGCGCTCGACGTGCCCGGGAAGATGACGCAGCCGCCAGCGGCCGGCGATGGTCGCGAGCGCCAGGGTGGCCTCCACCATGGAGAACTCGTCGCCGAGGCATTTGCGGCTGCCCGCGGAGAACGGCATCATCGCGCGCCGCTGGCCGGCGGTGACCCGGCCCGGCAACCAGCGGTCGGGGAGAAAACGCTCGGGGTCGGGGAACGACGACGGGTCGTGGTGCAGGAGATAGGGGCTGTACAGCACGGTGGCCCCTCGCGGCAGGCGACACCCGGCGAGTTCCGTCTCCTTCGTGGCGACGCGCGTGAAGATCCAGCCGGGCGACGTGTGGCGCAGCGTCTCGGAGACGACGCACCGGGTGTAGACGAGGTGCGGCAGATCCTCGGGGCCGGGCCGTCGGCCGCCGGCGAGAACGGCGTCGAGCTCGGCGTGCAGGCGGCGCTCGGCCTCCGGGTGGCGGGCCAGCAGGCTGAGGGCGTCGGCCAGACACAGCGCCGGGGCCTCGACGCCCGTGAGCAGCAGCGTGATCAGGTGGTCGTGGACGTCCTGGTCGGTGAGGGCCGCTCCCGCCACCTCGCCGCGCGCGGCCGCGAGCAAGGTCTCCAGCACGTCGTCGTGGCAGGAGGCACCCCGGCGCCGCTCCGCGATCGCCGCGTCGATGACGGCGTGCAGGCGGGTGACCGCGCGCCGATAGCGACGGTTCGCCGGTGTGGGGAGGCGGAACGGGGCGTCGACCGGTACGACCGTCCGGACGAACAGGCCCCGGACGATGACGGTGAGACAGTCCCGCACCTCGGCGGACGTCGCGTCGTCGAGCGAGTCGGACAGGAGGACACGGCTGATCACCCGTGTCGTCAGCGCCATCATCGCCTCGCTGACGGGCACCTCCTGCCCGGGCGCCCAGGCGCGGCACACCGACTCGACCTCGTCGGTGATCAGCTCTGTGTAAGCGGCGACGTGGGAGGGACGGAATGCCGGCTGCACCAGCCTGCGCTTGTTCCGGTGCGTCTGGTGCCGGCAGGTGACGAGACCGTCGCCCATCAGCGTCCCGAGCCGGTCGAACAGCGGGCCCCCTTTGTCGAAGGTGCGCGAATCCTTGAGCACCTCGTGGGTCAACTCCGGATGGCAGACCAGCCAGGCACGCTGGGGCCCCAGTCGTAACTCGACCAGATCGCCGTGCGCGGGCAAAGAATTCAGAAACGCCAGCGGTTGACGGAACAGCGCGATACCGTGACCGAGGAATGGGAATATGCCTGGAGCAGTACCTGTCCTCCACACTCGCTCTTGTTCAGGCACAGCACGACTCATGGAAACCTCCTGCCCAACGCGACACGCGAAATGGGTGAACGTGCCAAGGACTTGACGCTTGAAACAGTCCTGCCCAGTTCATGCGGTACTCGGTTTCGCGGATCGCTTCTTCGCAGGGGCGCACAGGAGCACGGTGAAGCGGATTCGGCAGACGGAGGCAGGAAGAAGCATTCGGTGAACAGCCGTAGATGCACCCTGCATTGAGTGCGACAGCCGCTTGTCACTCACACATGGTCCCGCCCTATGTGGTCCCGCCCTATGTGGTCCCGTCCTATGTGGGACGGGAGCATGAGGGACGGGACCACATGTGCTGAGCGTCGCTCAGCGCTCTCCCACGTGCACGATCTTCAGGGTGGGCGAGGCCAGGATGTCCTTCTCACAGAACCGCGAGGTCACCCACTTCTCACCGGAGAACAACCGGCTCTGGTCGCGGAAGTGGGGCGAGTTCGGGTTCGAGGACTGCGAGTACGTCAGCAGCGTACGAGCCACCGGGCAGCGGCTGCCGTCCCAGCCCACCGCCTGGATGTGGCTGGAGCCGGTCGTCACCTCCGTGTAGCCGCCGCGCGCCCGGTCCCACACCGGCTCGATCTTGTTCCACACGCCCAGTCCCTCCGTGCCGCCCGGAACGGGGATGCGCTGACCGTTCCGTACGACGAACTGGTGCTCACCCAGGCGCGAGTCGAGCGCGATGCCCGCTGTCCGGAGCTCGGCGACCGCGTCCGCGAGGGCCGTGGCGAAGCCCGGGGCTTCGGTGTTGAGCGTGTTCGGGGTGCGCACCGGGTCCGAGGCCGAGAAGGGCACCTTCCACCGCTGGGCGGCCGGCACCTTCGCCGACAGCTTCCGCCAGAACCGGTCGAAGATCAGGGCGCCCCGGCTGCCGGTGTCCATGGTGCGGCCCCAGGAGGCGAGCACCGGGCAGGCCTCCGCGACGTCGACTGCCTTGCCGTCACTGCCCGCCGCCGTCCCGCCCGGCAGCGCGGCACACGCCTTCGCCGCGTCGGCCGCGGCCAGGTCGCCCGCGGGCACCCGGTTCGCGAACTGCTGGCGCTCCAGATCCCGGACGGTCAGACCGCCGCGCTCCGCCATCGCCGCCACGTCCTCGATCGCGCCACGGGTGCGCAGCGAGCGCTGTGTGCCGATGGTGCCGAAGACCCGCTCGTAACCGGTCAGCGGGCGGTCGGCGTTCGACAGCCACGCGCTGTCGTTGGAGTTCTCCACATACGGCGCGTCCTTCAACGTCGGCATACGCGCGGGCCCGAAGATCCCGGCCCGGACGGCGTCGGAGTCCGTGCCGAGCGCACAGTCGCCGCGAGAACCGTCGAGGACGGCGAGGCCCGCCGCCGGGTAGGTGGCCCTGCCGAGGTCCGTGGAGCACCGCGCGGCGATGTCGTCGGTGATCCGGGGCAGCACCTGCGCCTGGGTGTAGAGGGAGTGCCCCGAGGAGTCCGCGGCGACGGTGTTCACCCACGGAAGCCCCTGGTGCCGGGCGAGGGACCTCAGGACATCGGCCGTGCCGCGCGCCTTGCCGAAGCCGAGCGAGGTGTCGCCGAACCGCAGGTTGGCCGCGTTGGGGTCGTTGAGCGCGTACGCCGTCGTCGCGGTCCAGGGCAGCGGGAGTTCCCCGTCGCCGGCGACGACCGGGCCGTACCGGGTCCACCACTGGGTGCGGGTCACCGGTGCGCCGTCCTCGACCGCGACGGTCACGGTCCGCTTCGTCATCCGCTCGCGTTCGCCGTCCACGAGGTACACAGTGGGGTCCGCCGGATCCAGCGTCAGGCGGTGCAGGTTGAACGGGACACCGGTCGAGACGGTGTGGCTCCACGCCACATGGGCGTTGTAACCGATGGAGATCGTCGGTGAGCCGAGCAGCGACGCGCCCGCGACATCGAGTTCGCCGGGGATCGTCTGCTGCGCCTGCCAGAAGCGGCGCCCGCCGTGCCACGGATAGTGCGGATTGCCCAGCAGCAGACCGCGGCCGCTCGCCGTCGTGTCCCCCCGGAAGGCGACCGCGTTCGAGCCCATGTCCGCGTCGGCGGTCCGCTCGCGCACGGCCCGTATCAGGCTCTCGGCGTCCGGACTCGTTCCGGTGCCTGTGGCGCCGGCAGCCGACCCGGTGGGCGGCTGGGCCGACGTGATGTCGTCCACGGCGCCGCCCTGGCCGCCCAGGACGGCGACGGCGTAGAAGCGGGCGGCCACGTCCAGGGTGGTCACGGGCCGCACCCAGGCGGCCCCCCTGCACGCGGGGTCGGTGATCCGGTTCTGCCTCAGCCAGGCGTTGTACCCGGCCGCGAAGCCCCGCATGAGGTCCTCGACCTGACGGCTCGGACCGCGCGGTGCCGGTTCGGCGAGGAGCCGCTCCACCGTGCGCGTCTGGCGTACGCCGCGGAAGTACAGGTCGCTGGAGAGGTTCTTGGTGGCCGACGAGAGGGAGAAGTCGGTCGCCGCGTCCGGCCCGAAGAACCTGGAGCGTTCGCCGCGCACGGTCACGAACCCGTCGGCGAGCGTGCACACCTGGTCGGCGGCCTGCGCCCAACCCGTGCCGAAGCCAAGGGACTTGTAGTCCTTGGCGGCGATGTGCGGAATGCCGTACTCGGTGTAGCGGATGACGGCGGACAGACCGCCGTGCGAGAGCTGTCCGTGCCGATCTTGCCGATCTTGCCGAACTTGCCGGTCTTCTCGGTCCTGCCGCTCGGCCGCGGTCGCGGGCAGGCCGGCGGCCGTGGCGGCGAGCAGGGCGACGGCCGCGACGGCGAGCCGTCTGGGGCGGGTGCGCATCGTGCCTCCCAACTTCATCGAGGGAAGGAGCCGTTGGGCGTACCAACGGGTATGTGTCCCGGCGAGGTGTCCTGCGTCGTGCTTGACCTGGCAGTGCGCCGCACCGAGGATCATGTGTCATGACGCCTGGAAACGGCAGCACGGTTGACGGGGTGCTGCGACGCAGTGCCCGGCGCACCCCGGCGCGCGTCGCACTCGAGTACCGCGACCGTTCGTGGACGTACGGGGAACTCGACGAAGCCGTGTCCCGCGCGGCGAGCGTCCTGCTCGAGCAGGGCCTCACCGCCGGCGACCGGGTCGGCGCCTACGGCCACAACTCGGACGCCTATCTGATCGCCTTCCTCGCCTGCGCCCGCGCTGGCCTCGTCCACGTCCCCGTCAACCAGAACCTCACCGGCGACGACCTCACCTACCTCATCGACCAGTCCGGCAGCTCCCTGGTCCTCGCCGACCCCGCCCTGACCGGGCGACTCCCCGACGGGGTCCGTACGTTGCCGCTGCGCGACGCCGACGGCTCGCTGCTGGCGCGGCAGGCCACGGCACCCGCACACGACGGCCCGGAGCCGCGCAGCGAGGACCTGGTGCAACTGCTTTACACCTCCGGTACGACGGCCCTGCCCAAGGGCGCGATGATGACCCACCGGGCTCTGGTGCACGAGTACCTGAGCGCGATCACCGCCCTCGACCTGAGCGCCGGCGACCGCCCCGTCCACGCACTGCCGCTGTACCACTCGGCGCAGACGCACGTGTTCCTGATGCCGTACCTCGCGGTCGGGGCCACGAACATCGTCCTGGACTCGCCCGACGGCGACCAGTTGTTCGACCTGATCGAAGCGGGCCGCGTGGACAGCCTGTTCGCCCCGCCCACGGTGTGGATCGGCCTCGCCAACCGGCCCGACTTCGCCACCCGCGACCTCGACGGGCTGCGCAAGGCGTACTACGGCGCCTCGATCATGCCGGTGCCGGTACTGGAGCGGCTGTGCGAGCGATGGCCGAAGCTGGCCTTCTACAACTGTTTCGGCCAGAGCGAGATCGGCCCGCTCGCCACGGTGCTGGCCCCCGACGAGCACAAGGGCCGGATGGACTCCTGCGGCCGTACCGTCCTCTTCGTCGACGCCCGGGTGGTCGACGAGGACGGCCAGGAGGTGCCCGACGGCACGCCCGGTGAAATCGTCTACCGCTCCCCGCAGTTGTGCGAGGGCTACTGGGACAAGCCCGAGGAGACCGCCGACGCCTTCCGGGACGGCTGGTTCCACTCCGGCGATCTGGCGGTGCGCGACCCGCACGGCTACTTCACCATCGTCGACCGGGTGAAGGACGTCATCAACTCCGGTGGTGTACTGGTCGCCTCCCGTCAGGTCGAGGACGCGCTGTACACGCACGAAGGTGTCGCCGAGGTCGCCGTGATCGCGCTGCCCGACGCGCGCTGGATCGAGGCCGTCACGGCGGTCGTCGTCCCGCGCGGTGAGGTGACCGAGGCCGAACTGATCGACCACGCCCGCGAGAAGCTCGCCCACTTCAAGGCGCCGAAGCGGGTGGTGTTCGTGGAGGAGCTCCCGCGCAACGCGAGCGGGAAGATCCTCAAGAGGGAGCTCAGGGACCGGCTTTCGGGCAGTTAGGTCATCGTGTGCCTGTCGTGTGCCTAGCGCGGCCGCAGGTCCTCGATCCGCCGGATCTTGCCGACGGAGCGTTCCAGCGACTCCGGTTCGACGATCTCCACGCCGACCGACACGCCGATGCCGTCCTTCACCGCCGCCGCGATCGCCTGCGCGGCGGCGTCCCGGGTCTCGGGTGACGCGTCGGGGCGGGCTTCGGCCCGCACGGTGAGGGCGTCGAGCCGGCCCTCCCGGGTCAGGCGCAGCTGGAAGTGGGGCGCCACTCCCGGTGTACGCAGCACGATCTCCTCGATCTGGGTGGGGAAGAGGTTCACGCCACGCAGGATCACCATGTCGTCACTGCGGCCGGTCACCTTCTCCATCCGCCGGAACACCCGCGCCGTGCCCGGCAACAGCCGCGTCAGGTCCCGTGTCCGGTACCGGACGATCGGCATCGCCTCCTTGGTGAGCGAGGTGAAGACCAGCTCCCCCTCCTCGCCCTCCGGCAGCACCTCACCACTGATCGGGTCGACGATCTCGGGAAAGAAGTGGTCCTCCCACACATGGAGTCCGTCCTTGGTCTCCACACACTCCTGCGCCACCCCCGGACCGATCACCTCGGACAGCCCGTACATGTCGACGGCGTCGATCGCGAACCGCTCCTCGATCTCCTGACGCATCCGCTCGGTCCAGGGCTCGGCACCGAAGACACCGACGCGCAGGGAGGTGCTCCGCGGATCGACGCCCTGCCGCTCGAACTCGTCGAGAAGGGTGAGCATGTACGACGGCGTCACCATGATGATCTCGGGCCTGAGGTCCTGGATCAGCTGGACCTGGCGGGCGGTCATGCCGCCGGACGCGGGGATGACCGTACAGCCCAGCCGCTCGGCCCCATAGTGTGCGCCGAGCCCACCGGTGAACAGCCCATAGCCGTACGCCACATGAACCTTGTCGCCGGGCCGCCCGCCGGCCGCCCGGATGGAGCGGGCCACCATGTCCGACCACAGGGAAAGGTCGGCGTCCGTGTAGCCGACGACCGTGGGACGTCCGGTGGTGCCACTGGAGGCATGGATGCGGCGGATGCGGTCCTGGGGCACGGCGAACATCCCGTACGGGTAGTTCTCGCGCAGGTCGGCCTTGGTAGTGAACGGAAAGTGGGCCAGGTCGTCGAGCGAACGGCAGTCGTCGGGCCGTACGCCGGCCTTGTCGAAGGACTCCCGGTAGAACGGCACGTTGTCGTACGCGTGCCGCAGCGACTTGCGCAGCCGCTCCCACTGCAACGCCCGCAGCGCCTCCGGGCCGAGCCGTTCCCCCGGGTCCAGCAGGTCCGTCGCATCCGCCATGGGGACTTCTCCCTCTCCTTCACCGACCATGCCAATCCGGACGACCGATCATTCGGTCCAGGTGTTCGGGATCAGTAATCCAGGCGGCGAATGATCAGGCAAGAGGGCGGCCCGTACTTTCTGCGGGTGTCGTTCCGTGGCACAACTGCGTTGCCGTGCGAGCGCCTCGGGGACCAAGATCGGCGCCATGCCGTTCTTCACCGCCTCCGACGGGACCCGGATCGCCTACCACCTGCGGGGTTCGGGTGAACCGCTCGTCGTGCTGCCCGGCGGGCCGATGCGGGCCTCCGCGTACCTCGGTGAGCTGGGCGGACTCGCCGCGCACCGAGAGCTGGTGCTGCTCGACCTGCGGGGCACCGGGGACTCGGCCGTGCCGGCCGATCCGGCGACCTACCGCTGCGACCACATGGTGGATGACGTGGAGGTGTTGCGGGACCACATGGGTCTGGCCCACATGGATGTGCTCGCGCACTCGGCGGGCGGGAGCCTGGCCATGCTGTACGCCGCCCGGTATCCGCAGCGGGTGTCGCGGCTGGCCCTGGTGACCGCGACGCCCTGGGCACTGGGGATGCCGGCCACCGCCGAGGACCGGCTGGCCGCTGCCCGGTTGCGGGAGGGCGAGCCGTGGTTCGAGGAGGCGTTCGCGGCGTTGGAGGACTGGCTGGAGGGGACGGGGGACTTCGACCCCGCGCTCGCACCCTTCCTCTACGGGCGCTGGAACGACGTGGCCAGGGAGCACGACGCGCGCGGCGACGACGAGTACAACGACGAGGCCTCCGCCGTCTACGGCTCCGACGGCGCCTACGACCCGCCCGCCACCCGCGACGCACTCGCGCGGCTCGCCGCCCCGGTCCTCGTCCTGGCCGGCGAACTCGACGGAGGCCCGAATCCCGAACTCGCCCGCCGCACCGCCGACGTCTTCCCGAACGCCGAGCTCGCCGTGCAACCCGGCGCCGGGCACCATCCCTGGCTGGACGACGCGGAGTGGTTCGTACGGCGTGTCGTCGCGTTCCTGACCGGAGGGGGAGCGCCCCCGGAGTCGGCGCAGTGAACGCCTGGCGGCGTTTTCCGATCTTCGAGGCGCCCGCCTTCGTCGAGGGACCTGGCGGTGGTTAGGGTTCGGTGCAGAACCGGACGCCTGAAGCAGACAGGGGACGACCGTGAGCGCGCCACGCCTGAGCAGTACGCCATTGCCCGGCATCGGAGTCCGCTACGACCTCACCACGCGCGAACAGCGCCGCCTTTCGGTCGTCGCCCACCGGGACGGATCGCGGACACTGAGCGCCTACCGCAAGGACGATCCGGACGCGTGCGCGCTGTCGGTCCGGCTCAGCTCGGGCGAAGCGGCCACCCTCATCGACGCGCTGATGCCGGCGCACCACAGTCCGAACCTGCTGTCCACCACCGAACTGGGCCTCGTCGCCGAGCGGATCGAGCTGTCCGCCACGTCGCACTGGAACGGACGGCTGCTGGGCGAGACCCGGATGCGCACCGAGACCGGCGTGTCCATCGTCGCCGTGCTGCGCCGCGCCGAGGCGATCCCCTCGCCGACGCCCGACTTCCGGCTGGCCGGCGGTGACACCCTGATCGTGATCGGCACGCGCGAGGGCGTGGAGTCGGCCGCCGTGATACTCGGGCGGGAGTGAGCCGCGATGCACTCCTCCGCGGTCTTCCTCATAGAGTTCGGCGCCATCATCCTCGGCCTGGGCCTGCTGGGCCGGTTCGCCGGTCGCTTCCAGTTCTCGCCGATCCCCCTGTACCTGCTGGCCGGGCTCGCCTTCGGCGAGGGAGGGCTGCTTCCCTTGGGCGCCAGCGAGGGGTTCGTCGCCATCGGCGCCGAGATCGGGGTCATCCTGCTGTTGCTGATGCTCGGCCTCGAGTACACGGCCAGCGACCTCGTCTCCAACCTCAAGTCCCAGTACCCGGCCGGACTCGTCGACGCCGCGCTGAACGCGCTGCCGGGTGCCGCCATGGCCCTGCTGCTCGGCTGGGGGCCGGTCGCCGCCGTCGTCCTGGCCGGCGTCACCTGGATCTCGTCCTCCGGCGTCATCGCGAAGGTCCTCGGCGACCTCGGCCGGCTCGGCAATCGCGAGACCCCGGTCGTGCTGAGCATCCTGGTCCTCGAAGACCTCTCCATGGCCGTCTACCTGCCGATCGTCACCGCCCTGCTCGCCGGTGCCGGTCTCGCCGCGGGCAGCCTCACCCTCGCCATCGCGCTCGGCGTCGCCGGACTCGTCCTCCTGCTCGCGGTGCGCTACGGCCGCCACATCTCCCGCTTCGTCTCCAGCGACGACCCGGAGAAGCTGCTCCTGGTCGTGCTCGGCCTGACCCTGGTCGTGGCCGGGCTGGCGCAGCAGCTCCAGGTCTCCGCCGCCGTCGGCGCGTTCCTGGTCGGCATCGCCCTGTCCGGTGAGGTGGCCGAGGGCGCGCACAACCTGCTGGCGCCGCTGCGGGATCTGTTCGCCGCGGTGTTCTTCGTCTTCTTCGGTCTGCACACCGACCCCGCGAGCATCCCGCCGGTGCTGCTGCCCGCGCTCGCCCTGGCCGTCGTCACCGCGCTCACGAAGATCGCCACCGGCTACTGGGCGGCCAAGCGCGCCGGAGTCTCGGTGAAGGGCCGCTGGCGTGCGGGTGGAACGCTGGTCGCGCGCGGCGAGTTCTCCATCGTCATCGCCGGGCTCGCCGTCACCGCCGGCATCGAGCCGTCGCTGGGCCCGCTGGCCACGGCCTACGTACTGATCCTGGTGATCCTCGGCCCGCTCACCGCCCGCTACACCGAGCCCCTCGCGACACGTCTGACACAGCGCCTGCGCGGGCCCGCGCAGGTGGGCGGGGCGGCCGTGGAGGGCGGCGAGGCCGAGGCCGTCCTCTCGGCGGACGCACCGCACGATGCGGTGGAGGGCCAGGACGTGGTCGGCCGGCCCTGAGCGGGCTGCCGACCCCCACCGCATGGAACGATAAGGGGACGTCGGCAGCGCGCCCACCGCCGCTCAGCCCGTCCGCGGTCCGTACGCCGTCATGAACCGGTCGCGGAAGCGGTCCATGCCCCAGGTCGGTGCGTTCTCGGCAGGCTTGAGACCGTCGGTCCAGTGCCAGTCGGCGATCCTGTCCAGGACCTTCTGGTCGCGGGCGACGATGGTGACGGGAACGTCCTTGCCGGTGTCGCCGGCGGTGACGGTCGGGACGGGCTGGTGGTCGCCGAGGAAGACGAGGACCGTGTCGTCGGTGCCGTAGCGCTCGACCCATTCGGTGAGGCTGCGCAGTGAGTACTCGATGGCGCGGCGGTACTCCGTGCGGACACGCTCGGGGTCCTTCCAGACCTCCGCGGGGTCCGTGCCCTCCTTCTTGATCCGGTGGAAGACCGAGCCGTCACCGAGGTCGTCCCAGTCGACCATGCGGGCGATGGGGGACCAGGGGTTGTGGCTGGACGCCAGGATGATCTCCGCCATGATCGGCTCACGGTCCTTCTTGCCGTGCTCCAGCCGCTGGAACGCCTCCAGGCTGAACTGGTCGGGTACGGGCGTCCAGCTGAAGTACGGGCCGTGGTAGCCGAGGTGCCGGGAGTCGTAGATGTGGTCGAGGGCGAAGTACTCGCCCTCCGGCCAGGCCCGCCGCACGCCCGGCACGATGCCCACCGTGCGCCAGGCGCCGGTCTTGCGGAAGTAGCTGTTCAGGGTGGCGCGGTCGCTGGTGGTCAGACTCCGGTAGCGCTGCTGGTTCTTGATCCACAGGCCGGACAGGAAGGTGGAGTGGGCGAGCCAGCTGCCGGCCCCCGTCACCGGCGACTTCAGCCAGGCGCTGCGCGACTGGAATCCGGCCGCCTGAAGGTTGCTCGTCCCCTCCTTGAGCACCGTGTCGATCTGCGGCGCCATCGCCGGGTCGTCGATGGCGACACGGCCGTAGCTCTCGATGAACGTGAACAGCACGTCCTTGCCGCGCAGCCCCGTCAGCAACTGGTCCGGCGGCGTCTTCGCGAAGGCGTCCACGGCCGCCTGCTTCTGGAAGACGCGTCCGTCCCTGAGGCCCGCCCGTACCTGCTCGATACGGTTGTTGACGAGGTCGGCGTTGCCCTTGGTGGCGAGCGGGACGCCGGTGATCTGGATGCTCAGCGTCATGCAGGTGATCCACGCGGTGCCGAGGATCAGCGTCGTGCGGGCGGCGACGGCGCGGTGGCGGACCATGAGGTTCGTCACCCGCACCATCGCGAGTGTCATGAGGGCGAGTACGGCGACGACCAGGACGATCACCCCGACCACCGCGAGCACCTGACCCGTACGTCCGAAGGACTCCCGGACGAACTCCGCCGCGTCGTCGAGCAGGATCCAGTCCAGGACCAGGTCGAAGGGGCGGGCCAGTACCTGGTAGAAGCCCATGTCGACGAACTTCAGGACGGTGAGCAGACCGAGGAGCGCGCCGGAGACCACCGCCATCAGCCGCCGCGACCGCGACGGCAGCACCAGCAGCAGGCCCGCGAGCAGGATCCCCTCGGCCGGGAGGCGGAAGAACGCCTCGGGGCCGAGTCGTTCGAGGCGGTTGGGCACGAGGAGCGCGAACAGCAGGAGTACGCCGGCCACGACCGTCGTCCCCACGGTGACGCCACGGGCGGTACGGGGGTGACGGCGCCGCCAGCCGAACCAGCCGGGCGCGGAGGCGGACGACTCCGGGGGGTCGGACGGCTGCGGGGGGTCGGACGGCTCCGCGGGGTCGGCTGCCTCGGTCTCGTCGCGTGCCTCGACCGGCTCGGCCGTTCGTGCCGCCCCTGTCTCCGCCGGCCCCGTCTTCGCCGCTCGCGCTCCTTGCGTCCCCGTTCCTTCCGTCTCCCGAGTTGCGTCCTTTGTTGCCTCCTGCGACACCCGGAGGTCCTCCCGTGCGGTCTTGCGATGGCATGGCGAACAGCGCCCGATGACCGGGCCTGCCACCACCAGTACGTCCGCACGTCACCTTAGGTTCAAACGGACCTGACCGGAATTCACCGGTCCGCCGACACCGCCACCTCCCGCGCCCACCGGTAGTCCGCCTTGCCGCTGGGCGAGCGCCGGATCGAGTCCGTGATCACCAGCTGGCGTGGGATCTTGTACCCCGCGAGGTGGGAGCGGCAGTGCGACTGGATGTCCTCCAGCGACGGCCGTACCGCGCCCGCCCGCAACTGCACCACGGCCGCCACATGGTGCCCCCACTTGGCGTCCGGCACTCCGGCCACCAACGCGTCGTACACGTCGGGATGGGACTTGAGCGCCTGCTCGACCTCCTCCGGGTACACCTTCTCGCCCCCGGTGTTGATGCACTGCGAGCCGCGGCCCAGCACGGTGACGACGCCCTGCTCGTCGACCGTGGCCATGTCACCGAGCAGCACCCACCGCTCGCCGTCCTTCTCGAAGAAGGTCTCGGCGGTTTTCCGTGGGTCGTTGTAGTAGCCGAGCGGTACGTGACCGCACTGCGCGACCCGGCCCACCTCACCCACCGCGGCCGGTTCGTGCGTGGCCGGGTCGACCACCTGCGTACGGGAGTTGACGCGGATGCGGAAGCCGCGCTCGGGGCCGGAGTCCTCGGTGGCGGTGCCGTTGAAGCCGGACTCCGAGGAGCCGAAGTTGTTCAGCAGCAGCACGTTCGGGACCAGTTCCTGGAACTGCCGGCGCACCGTGTCCGACATGATCGCCCCGGACGACGACACGCTGAACATCGACGAGCAGTCCGTGCCCTTCATGGGCCCGCCCAGCGCGTCGACCAGCGGCCGCAGCATCGCGTCGCCGACCAGTGACACGCTGGTGACCTTCTCCTTCTCGATCGTCCGCAGGACCTCCTCCGGCACGTACTTGCGGTGGATCACCACGCGCTGGCCGAAGTTGAAGCCGATGAAGGCCGTCAGCGTGGACGTTCCGTGCATCAGCGGAGCGGTGGGGAAGAAGGTGATCCCGTCGCCGCCCGCCGCCACCCGCTCGGCGAGTTCCTCCGGCTTCTTCACCGGCTCCCCGGTCGGCGCGCCCCCGCCCAGCCCGGCGAAGAACAGGTCCTCCTGACGCCACATCACACCCTTGGGCATCCCCGTGGTGCCGCCGGTGTAGATGATGAACTGGTCGTCACCCGACCGTGCCGGGAATCCGCGCCCGGGCGACCCGGCGCCCTCGGCGTCCGCGAACGCGACGGCGGGCACGCCCGGTGCGTCCGCCGCACCCGGCGCGGCCGTGCCGACCCGCACCAGATGCCGTAGCCCGTCCGCCCGAGGCAGCGCCGCCGCCACCCGGCCCGTGAACTCCGCGTCGAAGACCAGGGCCACCAGATCGGCGTCCCGGTAGAGATACACCAACTCCTCTTCCACATATCGGTAGTTGACGTTGACCGGAACGATCCGCGCCTTCAGGCAGCCCAACACCGTCTGCAGGTACTCGACTCCGTTGTAGAGGTGGAGCCCGAGGTGCTCGCCGGGGCGTATCCCGCTGTCGATCAGATGGTGGCCGATCCGGTTGGCGGCCGCGTCCAGCTCCGCGTACGTCAGACGGCGCTCCGCGCCGGTGCCCGGGTGGTCGACGTACACGAGCGCCTCACGGTCGGGAACCGCGTCGACGACCGACTCGAACAGGTCGGCAAGGTTGTACTCCACCGCTCCTCCTGACCTCGGCAGGGGCCTGGCTCTGTGACGGTTCGCCGGTCATCAGAGCAAAGGGCGGCAGAACTGTGAAGCCTCCGCGCAAAAGAATCTGACTGTCTGTCAGAAAACCCTTGAAGTGCTCTGCCGCCTACTGCAACCTGTTCTCGTTCTGTCAGAGGGGAGACGGGTCATGGCTGGGACGGAACACCTCACCGTGCGGCGCGAAGGCGCCACACTGGTGCTCACGCTCAACAGGCCTCAGGCGAAGAACGCCCTCTCGCTGCCGATGTTGGTCGGCCTCCACGACGGCTGGATCGAGGCCGACGCCGACGACTCGGTCCGCTCGATCGTGTTCACGGGCGCGGGCGGCTGCTTCTGCGCCGGAATGGACCTCAAGGCCCTCGCCGGCGACGGCATGGAAGGAGAGCACTACCGCGACCGGCTGAAGGCCGATCCCGACCTGCACTGGAAGGCGATGCTGCGCCACCACCGCCCGCGCAAGCCGGTGATCGCCGCCGTCGAGGGGTACTGCGTCGCGGGCGGCACCGAGATGCTCCAGGGCACCGACATCCGCGTCGCCGGCGAGTCCGCCACCTTCGGCCTGTTCGAGGTCAGACGCGGCCTGTTCCCGATCGGCGGCTCCACGGTCCGCCTGCAACGCCAGATCCCGCGCACCCACGCCCTGGAGATGCTGCTCACCGGCCGCCCCTACAGCGCACAGGAGGCCGCCGACATCGGTCTGATCGGCCACGTCGTGCCCGACGGAACGGCACTGGCCAAGGCCCTGGAGATCGCCGAACAGATCAACGCCTGCGGTCCGCTGGCCGTCGAGGCCGTCAAGGCGTCCGTGTACGAGACCGCCGAGATGACCGAGACCGACGGTCTCACCGCCGAACTCAAGCGCGGCTGGCCGATCTTCGAGACCGCCGACGCCAAGGAGGGCGCCCGTGCCTTCGCGGAGAAGCGGCCACCCGTCTACAAGCGTGCGTAGGCGCCGCGCCGGCCAGGCCGGTTCGGAAGCTGCGGGCCGTTCGTGGCTGGTCGCGCCCACGCGGCGGAGCCGCATATGTCACAGCCCCGCGCCCCTTTCGGGGCGCCCCACGCACCCGACCTCCGAAGGAGGCCCGCCCCCCGATGCCCGAAGTCCTCAAGGCCCCGCTGATCGTCGAGTTCCCCTTCACCCGCTCCCTCGGCCCCGTCCAGAGCGCCTTCCTCACCGGCCTGCGTGAACGCGTCGTCCTCGGGGTGCGCACCAGCGACGGCCGCACGCTGGTCCCACCCGTCGAGTACGACCCCGTCACCGCCGAGGAGATCCGCGACCTGGTCGAGGTCGCCCCCGCCGGCACGGTCACCACCTGGGCCTGGAACCACGCCCCCCGCCGCGACCAGCCCCTTGACACCCCCTTCGCCTGGGTCCTGGTCCGCCTCGACGGCGCCGACACCGCCCTCCTGCACGTCCTCGACGCCCCCGGTCCCGACGCCGTGCACACCGGCATGCGCGTCCGCGTCCGCTGGGCGCAGGAACGTACCGGAGCCATCACGGACATCGCCTGCTTCGAGCCGTACGAAGGCGGGCCGTACGAAGGCGGGCCACATGACGGCGATTCGGCCGAACCGACCGGTCACACCGGCGAGTTCGAGAACCCGGTCACCGGCATCGTCGCCCCCGCCCGCCTCGACTACACCTACTCACCCGGCCGCGCCCAGTCCGCCTACATCAACGCCCTGGCCGACCGTCGCAACGTCGGCGAACGCTGCCCGTCCTGCCGCAAGGTGTACGTCCCGCCGAGGGGTGCGTGCCCCACATGTGGGGTGGCCACATCGGAACAGGTCGAAGTAGGTCCCCGCGGCACAGTCACCACCTTCTGCATCGTCAACATCAAGGCGAAGAACCTCGACATCGACGTGCCGTACGTCTACGCCCACATCGCGCTCGACGGCGCCGACCTCGCCCTGCACGGCCGGATCGGCGGCATCCCCTACGACCAGGTGCGCATGGGCCTGCGGGTCGAACCGGTATGGACGCAGGGCGCCCGCTACCCCGACCACTACCGGCCCACGGGCGAGCCCGACGCGGACTACGACACCTACAGGGAGCTGCTGTGAACCGCGAGATCGCCGTCGTCGCCTTCGCACAGACCGACCACCGGCGCACCAGCGCGGAGCTCTCCGAGGTCGAGATGCTCATGCCCGTCCTGCACGACGTGCTCGCGCAGACCGGACTCAAGACCGCCGACATCGGCTTCACCTGCTCCGGCTCCAGCGACTACCTCGCCGGCCGCGCCTTCTCCTTCACCCTCGCCCTCGACGGCGTCGGCGCCTGGCCCCCGATCTCCGAGTCGCACGTCGAGATGGACGGCGCCTGGGCGCTGTACGAGGCATGGACCAAGCTGCTGACGGGCGACGCCGACACCGCGCTCGTCTACTCCTACGGCAAGTCCTCACCTGGCCCCCTCCGCGACGTCCTGACCCGCCAGCTCGACCCCTACTACGTCGCCCCCCTCTGGCCCGACTCCGTCGCCCTCGCCGCCCTCCAGGCGCAGGCCCTCATCGACGCCGGCGACACGGACGAACCCGCGCTCGCCGCCGTCGCCGCCCGCGGCCGCAACGACGCCGCCGCCAATTCCCATGCGCAGCTTCGCGGTTCGCTGCCCCAGGGGGGGTACGTCGTACGACCGCTGCGTACCGGCGACTGCCCGCCCATCGGTGACGGGGCCGCCGCCGTGGTCCTCGCGGCGGGGGAGCGGGCCCGCGAGCTGTGCGCGCGGCCCGCCTGGATCCGCGGGATCGACCACCGCATCGAGGCACACAGCCTCGGCGTGCGCGACCTGACCGAATCGCCCTCGACCCGCCTCGCCGCCGAGAAGGCCGGAGCGTTCGACCGGCCCGTCGACACCGCCGAGTTGCACGCGCCCTTCACCTCCCAGGAGGTCGTGCTGCGCAAGGCGCTGAAGCTCGACGACACCGTGCGTGTCAATCCCTCCGGCGGGGCGCCGGCCGCCAACCCCGTCATGGCCGCCGGACTCATCCGCATCGGAGAAGCCGCCGCCCGTGTCCACCGGGGCGAGTCCGACCGGGCGCTGGCGCACGCCACGTCCGGCCCCTGTCTGCAACAGAACCTGGTCGCCGTACTCGAAGGGGATCCGCGATGAGCAAGGAGCCCGTGGCCGTCGTAGGCATCGGCCAGACCAAGCACGTCGCGGCACGCCGGGACGTGTCGATCGCCGGGCTCGTCCGGGAGGCGGCTCGACGGGCGCTGGACGACGCCGAGTTGACGTGGGAGGACGTCGACGCCGTCGTCATCGGCAAGGCGCCCGACTTCTTCGAGGGCGTGATGATGCCGGAGCTGTACCTCGCCGACGCGCTCGGCGCCGTGGGCAAACCCATGCTCCGGGTGCACACGGCCGGGTCGGTCGGCGGATCCACCGCCCTCGTCGCCGCCAACCTGGTCGCGGCCCGCGTGCACGGCACCGTGCTCACGCTCGCCTTCGAAAAACAGTCCGAGTCCAACGCCATGTGGGGACTGTCCCTGCCCATCCCCTTCCAGCAGCCCCTGCTCGCCGGGGCGGGCGGCTTCTTCGCCCCGCACGTGCGCGCGTACATGCGGCGCAGCGGCGCGCCCGACACGATCGGCTCGCTGGTGGCGTACAAGGACCGGCGCAACGCGCTGAAGAACCCCTGCGCGCACCTCCACGAGCACGACATCACCCTGGAGAAGGTCCAGACCTCGCCCATGCTCTGGGACCCGATCCGCTACTCGGAGACCTGCCCGTCCTCCGACGGCGCCTGCGCCATGATCCTGACCGACCGTGCCGGCGCCGCCCGCGCGCCCCGCCCGCCCGCCTGGATGCTCGGCGGCGCGATGCGCAGCGAACCCACCCTCTTCGCCGGCAAGGACTTCGTCTCGCCCCAGGCAGGCAAGGACTGTGCGGCCGACGTGTACCGGCAGGCCGGGATCGCCGACCCGCGCCGCGAGATCGACGCCGCCGAGATCTATGTGCCGTTCTCCTGGTACGAGCCGATGTGGCTGGAGAACCTCGGATTCGCCGCCGAGGGCGAGGGCTGGAAGCTCACCGAGTCCGGCGTGACCGAACTGGACGGGGACCTGCCCGTCAACATGTCGGGCGGCGTCCTGTCCACCAACCCCATCGGGGCCTCCGGCATGATCCGGTTCGCGGAGGCGGCGCTCCAGGTGCGGGGACAGGCCGGGGAACACCAGGTGGAGCGGGCGCGCAAGGTGCTCGGGCACGCCTACGGCGGCGGGTCGCAGTTCTTCTCCATGTGGCTCATGGGCTCCGATCCCCCGGACGTGTGAGCGGACTGCCGTACGGCGGTGGAGACCGCTTTGCAAAGGTCCTCCTCACGTGGCCTGTCGGCACCCGGAAGCGATCGCTAGGCTGGCCGCGGACGACGAACCGGGAGGAGCACGGACGTGGCCGAGAGCACCATCCAGCAGCAGCCGCTGGCGGGCTGGGACAAGCCGGAGCTGGACCTCAGCAACGCCGATTGGCACTCGAGCAGCCGTGGCCTGGGCGATGTCCAGATCGCCTTTGTCGAGGGATTCATCGCGATGCGCAACAGCGGCCGCCCGGAGAGCCCTTCCCTGATCTTCACTCCCGCCGAGTGGGGTGCCTTCGTGTCGGGCGCGAGGGAGGGCGAGTTCGATCTGACGTGACGCGAGGCCACGGGTGAGCCGGCGGGCGGGGTCCCGCGCGTCGGCCGCCGTCGAGCCGATCCGGGTGTGTTCCGCCCGTTTTTCCGGACACGCGACCCCGAGAACGTCCCTGGGGCCGATGCCTGAGCCAGGCTGGCCCCGGGAGGGGGAAGGTCGTACTCCGGAGGTGAGGAACCCATGAGCACCCTGCCGGTCATCGCGGCGGTCGACGGCTCCGACGACAGCCTGGTCGCCCTGGACTGGGCCTTCGAGGCAGCCCTGGTGCGCGAGGCGCCGCTGCGCGTGGTCCATGTGCAGCAGTACCCCGCCTGGGCCAGGCCCGACGTGCTGCCCGTCGGACGGCCGGACCCGGAGGACGATCCGGTGCTCGACCAGGTACGCCGGTATCTGGCCGCGCGGGTCGAGCGGCCGCGGACGGAATACCTCGCCCTGGAGGGCACGCCCAGCGCGACGCTGCCCGAACTGGGTTCCGACGCCCGGCTGTTGGTGCTCGGCTCCCGAGGCCGCGGCGGCTTCGCCAGCCTCCTGCTCGGCTCCAACGGCCTGGCCGCCGCGCGCGACGCCGAGTGCCCGGTCGTCGTGGTGCCCAAGCCCGGACGCGAGGTGCACGAAGGGCCGCCGATCGAGCCGGGGCCGAGAGTCGTCGTCGGCCTTCAGGTCGACAGCCCCGACGAGGCCACGCTGTCCTTCGCCTTCACCGAGGCCGCCCTGCGCGGGGCCCGGCTCCAGGTCGTCGCCGCCTACTCATGGCCGGCGCACATCTGGACGGCGGCCCCCGGCCTGGTCCTGCCCCCGGCCGTCGACCAGGACGCCGTGGAGAACGAGACCCGCGCCCTCGCCGAGGGCTTCCTCGCCCCGCACCGCGAACGCCACCCGGACATCCACGCCGAGCCGTACGTGGCACCGGGCGACGCCGCCGGTCTCCTCGTCGCGGCCTCCCGGGACGCACAGCTGGTCGTCGTGGGCCGCCACCGACGCCGCCTCCTGGCGCCCGCCCGCATGATGGGCTCGGTGGCCCAGGCGGTCCTGCTGCACGCCGCGAGCCCCGTCGCGGTGGTGCCGCCTGCCCCGCCGGAGGAGTGACGCGGTCGCGGGCGTGTCATGCCGTACCGAACCATGCATCGGCCGGCGACGGCAGCGTGCCGTCGGCCGGCGCGCCCAACTCCCGCAGGTACCGAGCGAGATCGCTGAATTCGTGCAGCAGCGTGTACGCGAGCAGCACCGCCGGGGCGAAGGCGGTGCCGTACGACTGGCTGAGCCGGGCCGGCAGCCGCGGATCGCCACGGGTGACGAAAGGCCCCACTCCGACGAAGTCGTACGCGCGGTCGCCGATCATGGCCGGCTCGAAGTCGACCAGGCCGGTCAGCCGCCGGCCGTCGGGATCGACCAGGAAGCGCCGCCGCATGACCTCGGTGTGCGGCAGGGAGCGCTGCTCGGTGCGCGGCAGCGGGACGGAGGCGAGGAACGCAGGGATCTGCTCCAGCCAGTCGGCGGACAGCCCGCGCCCCCGCTGCCCCTCCACGGCCCCGTCGCGCCGCCGGTCCACGAACGCGCCCCAGACCCCGGGCCCGAGGACGTCCCCGAGCGGCGCGGCATCGAGACCGTGGAGCACGCCGAGGGCCTCGCCGATCTCGCAGACGAGTCGCTCACGGTCGGCCTGCGGGACGCGGTCCCGGACACCGGCCAGGTTCTCGCCGCGCAGCCGGGACGTCAGCACATACCGCCGGCCCTTCTCGTACGGGCCGGCCTCGTGCACGCGCGGCGTGGGGACGGGCAGGCGCCCCTCGACATGGGACAGGACAGGGCCCTCGGCGATGCCGTCCCCGGCGGTGGCGAGATCCTCCGCTCCCGGCCGCATGACTGTTGCGTCCGGGACGACGGTGTCCCATTCCTCGTCCGTCTCCACCGGCGGCAGCATGATCGGGACCGTAGGGCGGCCCCGAGCCGGGTGCGCGCGACCCCTGGCTCACGCGCCACGGAGCAGTGCTCGAACCGATGCCCGCACGTCACGGAACAGGCCCGGCCACGTACCATGGCGACATGTCGTTCCTCCGCCGCCGCAGTGCCACGCCCGCCGGGCCCGACTTCGACGTACTGGCCATGGACCCGGGCGACTGGCCCGGCAATCTGGGTGCCGGGCTGCTGCCCGCCCCCGACGGCAGCTGCCAGGGCGTCTTCCTGCGCTACGACCTCTTCGGCGGCCGCGGCCCCGCGATGATCATCGGCAATCTTCCCGAGGGCTCACCGGCCCGCGAGGTCGCCGAGGGCGAGATCCCGTTCGAGGTCGCGCAGCTGCTGCTGGCCTTGGAGAACGACGAGGAGGTCACCGTCGTCGGCAGCGAGGACGTGCCCGTGATGCAGGGCGACAACCTCCTGATCGTGCGCCGGCTGAAGCTCTCCGAGAGCCGGATCTCCTGCGTGCAGTTCGACCGCAGCGACAACGTCCTGGTGACCATCGCCGCCTGGGACCGCCCCATCACCGACGACCTGTACGCCCTTCTGAAGCCGCTTCCGGCGGAACTCTTCCAGCAGGGCTGAACCGTCCCCGCAGGACCCCGACCCAACGGGGTCGCTGCTTTGTGTTGTCATGACCCTTGCCGCAGAGTCATCGGATCTCTAGCGTCAGGGGTCATGTCGTATGAGCCGCATGGGATCACCCGAAGAACGACGTTAAAAGTCGCGGCCGGAGGGGCCGGAGGGCTCGCTCTGGGTGGAGGGGCTGCGGAGACAGCCGCCGCTGATTCATCCGATGTGTCGAGGGCGAGGGAGTCGTCCGTCCTCTGGTACGCAGCCCCCGCCGCCGACTGGGAGCGCGAGGCGCTGCCCATCGGCAACGGCGCACTCGGTGCCACGGTGTTCGGCACCCTCGCCTCCGAACGGCTTCAGTTCAACGAGAAGACCCTCTGGACCGGCGGCCCCGGCTCCGTCCAGGGCTACGACCACGGCAACTGGCGCGCACCCCGTCCCGGCGTGATCTCCGCCGTACAGGACGACCTCGACGCCCGGACCACCCTCACGCCCGGCTCGGTGGCCGCCCGGCTCGGCCAGCGCCGGATCGGCTACGGCGCGCACCAGACCTTCGGCGACCTCCGCCTCGACCTGCCCGACGCGCCGACGACGACCCCGCGGGACTACCGCCGGGAACTCGACCTCGACAACGCCGTCGCCTCGGTCTCCTACACCCACCAAGGCGTCCGCCACCAAAGGGACTTCTTCGCCTCCCACCCCGACGGTGCGATCGTGGGCCGGCTCGACGCCGACCGGCCCGGCAGCGTCACCTTCACCCTCCGCTACACCTCGCCCCGCGCCGACTTCACCGCCACCGCGGCCGACGGAACCCTGACCGTGCGGGGCGCACTGACCGACAACGGACTGCGCTTCGAGGCGCAGGTCCGGGTGCGCAGCCGGGGCGGCACCGTGACGTCCGGAGCCGACGGCACGATCACCGTGACCGGGGCCGACAGCGCCTGGTTCGTGCTGGCCGCGGGCACCGACTACGCCGACACCTACCCCGACTACCGTGGCCCGGACCCGCACACCGCCGTCAGCCGTGCCGTGCAGCGGGCGGGCGACCGCTACGAAGCCCTGCTCGTCCGGCACGTCCGCGACCATCGCGCCCTGTTCCGCCGAGTCCACCTCGACATCGGCCAGTCACTGCCGGCCGACGTTCCCACCGACGCGCTCCTGGCCGCGTACACCGGCGGGACGAGCGCGGCGGACCGCGCCCTGGAAGCCCTCTACTTCCAGTACGGCCGCTATCTGCTCATAGCCTCCTCGCGCCCCGGCTCCCTGCCCGCCAACCTCCAGGGCGTCTGGAACAACAGCACCACGCCCCCGTGGTCCGCCGACTACCACGTCAACATCAACCTGCAGATGAACTACTGGCCCGCCGAGGCCGCGAACCTCGCCGAGACGACGCAGCCGTACGACCGCTTCGTCGAGGCCCTGCGCGCCCCCGGCCGCCGAACGGCGCAGGAGATGTTCGGCTCGCGCGGCTGGGTCGTGCACAACGAGACCAACCCCTACGGCTTCACCGGCGTGCACGACTGGCCGACCGCGTTCTGGTTCCCCGAGGCGGCCGCCTGGCTCACCCAACAGCTCTACGAGCACTACCGGTTCGGCGGTTCCACGCACTACCTGCGCACCACCGCCTACCCGGTGATGAAGGAGGCCGCCGAGTTCTGGCTCGACAACCTGCGCACCGACCCGCGCGACGGAACCCTCGTCGTCACCCCCAGCTACTCGCCCGAACACGGCGACTTCACCGCGGGCGCGGCCATGTCGCAGCAGATCGTCCACGACCTGCTCACCAACACCCTCGAAGCGGCCCGGATCCTGGGCGACGCCCCCGCGTTCCGCCGCCGCGTCGAGGAGGCGCTGAACCGGCTCGACCCCGGCCTGCGCATCGGCTCCTGGGGCCAACTCCAGGAGTGGAAGGAGGACCTGGACGACCCCACCGACACCCATCGGCACGTCTCGCACCTGTTCGCGCTCCATCCGGGACGGCAGATCGAACCCGGAAGCGAGTGGGCGAAGGCCGCCGAGGTGTCCCTGAGCGCACGCGGTGACGGCGGCACCGGCTGGTCCAAGGCCTGGAAGATCAACTTCTGGGCCCGGCTGCGCGACGGCGACCACGCCCACAAGATGCTCGGCGAGCAGCTCAAGTTCTCCACCCTGCCCAACCTCTGGGACACCCACCCGCCGTTCCAGATCGACGGCAACTTCGGGGCCACCTCCGGTGTCGTGGAGATGCTGCTGCAGAGCCAGCACGACGTGATCGAGGTGCTGCCCGCCCTGCCCGCCGTCTGGCCGACCGGTTCGGTACGCGGCCTTCGCGCCCGCGGCGGCGCCACCCTCGACATCCGGTGGGCGGAGGGCCGGGCGACCCGCATCGCCCTGACGGCGTCCCGGACCCGCGAACTCACCGTCCGCAGCGACCTGTTCGAGGACGGCGCGCTGACCTTCAAGGCCGTCGCCGGGCGACGCTACATCTGGGAGCGGGAAGACTGAAGCCGCACGGGTGGTGCCGTCAGGAACCCGACGGCACCACCCGCACATCGGCCGCCCGCACGAACCCCACCCGATGACCGAACTGGATCTGGTAGTACGCGTCCTTGCCGGTCACGACCCGGTGCGAGGACGCGTCGAAGCCCACGGCGTAGTAGTACTCGCCGGGCATCCTGTCACCCACCGCGTACCTCTGGCCCGCGGGCACGGTGTACGGCAGCGGCGACACCGACTGGACGGGGACGTCGGCCGGATAGGCGGCGGCCTCGGGGTAGGCGCGTCCGTACACCGGGATGGATGTGAGCCCGTCCTTGGGCGTCACCACGAGGCCGGTCGCGTTGACCGCGGTCGGGTTCTTCACCGGGTTCCTGAACCACGCCTTCTGGCCCAGGTACCAGATCGCCGTCCAGTCGCCGTCCCGGCCGGCGACCGCGTACCGCTGACCCGTCGAGACCCGCGAGGACAGGTCGTTCACCCCGGTGCCCGGGGTCGTGCCCAGACCGATGTCCTTGATCAGGGGGTAGGACTCGCCGGGCCCGGAGTACAGCCGCACCGCGCTCGAACCGTGCACGGCGCAGGGCTCGCCGGCGGTGACGCAGCCCGTGTACTCGGGCCGGTTGGTGGCGTAGTCGGGGCGGATCGTCACCAGACCGCCGTTCGGGCCCGCCGTGGGCACGAGGGGGCGGCCGAGCAGCTCGAAGTAGTGGCGCCAGTCCCAGTACGGGCCCGGGTCGGTGTGCATGCCCCTGATCGTCGACGTGGTCGGGCCGGGCACGGTGTCGTGGCCGAGGATGTGCTGCCGGTCCAGCGGGATGCCGTACTTCTTGGCGAGGTAGGTCACCAGGCGGGCCGAGGACCGGTACATCGCCTCCGTGTACCAGGCGTCCGGCTGCGCCAGGAAGCCCTCGTGCTCCAGGCCGATGGACTTGGCGTTGACGTACCAGTTCCCCGCGTGCCAGGCGACGTCCTTGGCCTTCACATGCTGGGCGATGTGGCCGTCGGTGGAGCGCAGGGAGTACTGCCACGACACATAGGTCGGGTCCTGGACCATCTTGAGGACGCCCTCCCAGGCGCCCTCCGTGTCATGGATGACGATGTACTCGATGCTCTGGGAGGCGGGGCGGTCGGCGAGGTCGTGATTGCCGTAGTCACCGTCCCCGAACTGCTCGTACGGCGCCGGGATCCACTCGCAGGACACCGTCGGCGGGCACTCCGTACCGGCGGTGCTCGCCGTCCGCAGCCCCGCCCGCCGGAGCTGCCCGGTGTCGGGGGCGAGACCCGGCCGGGCGGCCAGCGCGACCAGTTGACCCGCGTCCGTCCGGCGCTTCTGACCGGTGCGCAGCACGTCGTAGACGTCGTTCGCGTACGCCGCCGCCGTCGCGGTGTCGTCGGCGCCGGAGAAGCGGGCCACCGCGCCGTACCAGTCCGCCGGATCGGAACTCAGCGGCCGGCCCAGCTCCTTCTGCGCGGCGGCGAGCAGGGCGGCACCGCCGGCCACGTTGGCGGCGGGGTCCGTACGCAGCTGTTGCGGGCTCAGTCCGGTCAGTTCGGCCGCCCTCGGCAGCGTCCTGAGACGGGCCGGGAGCCGGGAGGGCTCCGGCAGTCGCGCCTCGGGGAGCAGGGGCGGGCGGGCGCTGTCGCCGCGCGGGTCCTCCGAGCCCTCGCTGTGGTGCGGCGCGGCCTGCGCGAGAGCCGTGCGGGCGTCGGTGAGATGCATGGGGCCGTAACCACCGGTCACGCTGGGCGCCCCGTCGTGCGCGTCCCAGCGCGACTGCAGATAGGAGACGCCGAGCAGGACGCTCTGCGGCACGTGGTACGCGGCGGAGGCGGAGGCGAAGGCGGACTGCAGACTGTCCGGCGAGGTACCGGCGTCGGACGGGGCCGCACCCAGCAGTGGCACCAGCAGCGCCGCGGAGGCCACCGCGCGGACGGTGGTCCGCCCGCGGGTGCGCCCGGCCGCTCTGCCGGGGTCGGTGACGGATCCTCGCATGGCAGCCTCCTGGGACGGTCGGTAGCGATGAGCCGTGCGGTGGCCGGGCGTGCGTCAGTGGTACCGGCTGTCCGACGATCCGTCAATCATGCCAATAGGCTCACGAATTCCCTCGTCAATCGGGGTTCCCGGGAGTTTCGCGGTGGTGGCGGCCGGGCCTGCGGGGCGTCAGTGGCGTACACCAATGGGCGTGTGCGGGCAGACATACGAAGGTCCGCGGTGCGCCGTCGTCCCAGCGCACCGCGGACCACCATCCCCGTCAGCGAGTGCCGACCGCCGCTCGTACGGCCCGTCGGGCCAGCTGGCAGTCGTCGTGCAGCCGCCTCAGCAGCAACCGCTGTTCCTCGCCGGACGGCACAGCACCCGGGTGGGCCGGTCCCGGTGCCGCCGGGGGCGTGTCGTGCATCGAACGCTGCACGGCCGTCTCGTAGGTGCGGATCTCGCGGGTGAGCACGAGCATCAGGTTCACCAGGAAGGCGTCCCGTGCGGCGGGGCCCGCCGACTGGGCGATCTGGCTGATCTGCCGGCGCGCGACCGGTGCGTCCCCGAGCACCGACCACAGCGTCGCCAGGTCGTAGCCCGGCAGGTACCAGCCCGCGTGCTCCCAGTCCACCAGTACTGGACCGGCCGGTGAGAGCAGGATGTTCGAGAGCAGCGCGTCGCCGTGGCAGAACTGGCCCATGCCCTGGCGGCCCGCGGTCGCCGCGATGCCGTGCAGCAGCTTCTGGAGATCGCCCATGTCCCGGTCGGTGAGCAGCCCCAGCTCGTGGTATCGGGAGATCCGGGCGGCGTAGTCCAGCGGCGCGTCGAACGTGCCGGCCGGGGGCCGCCAGGCGTTGAGACGGCAGATCGCGCCGAGTGCCGCCCTGATGTCCGCACGCGGCGGAGTCTCCACCGGGTGCCGCTGCAGTGCCGCCATCCGGCCGGGCATCCGCTCGATGACCAGTGTGCAGTTGTCCGGATCCGCTGCGATCAGCCTCGGCACGCGCACCGGAGGGCGGTGCCGGACGAACGAGCGGTATGCCGCTATCTCGTGCCGGACGCGCTCGGCCCACACGGGGGAGTGGTCGAGTAAACACTTGGCGACGGCCGTGCTGCGCCCGGTCGTGCCGACCAGGAGCACGGACCGCCCGCTGCGGCGCAGTACCTGCACCGGGGCGAACTCCGGGCAGATCCGGTGCACCGACGCGATCGCCGTACGCAGCTGGGCGCCCTGGGGGCCGGACAAGTCGAGTCTCCCGCTGAGCGGTTGGGTGCCGAGCCCCGCGGGGCGCAGCGTCCGGCCCGCACCGAGCACGGGCGCGGCCGCCGGCCGCGCGGGGTCGAGGTAGGGGCCGCTGCCCGCCGGGCGGGGGCGCAGCGACCGGGGCGGGGCGGACACGGAGGACGATGCTGCGTACATGGGAGAGACAGATCCCTTCGTGTGCCTGCGACGTCAAAGCGCTGCCCGATCCGGCCGCCCAGGTGCACCCTGGGGAATGCACCGGTCGTATCTGGAAGGCGACCGGGTCGGGATGGCGCGTTCCTACCTGACACCCGATGCCCAGTGGCACACCATCTGGCGCACCCTGGCGAACCCTGGCGAATAGTCCCGGGGCAACTCTCACCGGGCTACTGTCAACTCAGCCGAGAACCTGGGGGCTTGACGTGAGCGGAGAACCCAACACCCGCCTGGCGGACCTGTTCGGCCTGGCCGGCTGGTCCAAGGGCGAACTCGCGAGGCTGGTCAACCGGCAGGCGGCGGCCATGGGCCACCCCCAGCTGGCGACCGACACCTCGCGGGTGCGGCGGTGGATCGACATGGGAGAGATCCCGCGCGATCCGGTGCCGAGGGTGCTGGCGGCCCTGTTCACCGAGCGTCTCGGCCGTGTCGTGACCATCGAGGACCTCGGTCTGGTCCGGCACGGGCGTGCGGGGAAACGGCAGGACGGCGGGAGTGTGGAGCATCCCGACGGTGTGCCGTGGGCGCCCGAACGGACTGCTGCGGTCCTCACCGAATTCACGGGAATGGACCTCATGCTCAACCGACGCGGCTTGGTGGGCGCGGGTGCCGCGCTCGCCGCGGGATCCGCACTCAGCAGCGCCATGCACGACTGGCTGCACACCGACCCGGCCCTCAAGGCCGACGCCCCCCAGTTCGACGACCCCCTGCACGCCGACCCCGCCGGGTTCGACCGCTACGAGGCCGCCCCCATCGGGTCGCAGGAGATCGAGGAACTGGAGCGCTCGGTCGAGGTGTTCCGGGCCTGGGACGCGGCCCGCGGCGGCGGGCTCCAGCGCAAGGCAGTCGTAGGACAACTCAACGAGGTGGGCGGCATGCTCGCCTACCGTCACCCCGATCATCTCCAGCGGCGCCTGTGGGGCGTCGCCGCCAACCTCGCCGTCCTCGCGGGCTGGATGTCGCACGACGTCGGCCTCGAACCCACGGCCCAGAAGTACTTCGTCATCGCCGCCCACGCGGCCCGGGAGGGCGGCGACCGGCCTCGCGCCGGGGAGGCGCTCTCCCGAGCGGCTCGCCAGATGGTGCACCTCGGCCGGCCCGACGACGCACTCGACCTGATGAAACTCGCCCAGTCCGGCTCCGGCGACCAGTTGCTGCCGCGCACCAAGGCCATGTTCCACACCATCGAGGCCTGGGCGCAGGCGTCGATGGGCAAGGGCCAGGCCATGCGCCGCACCCTCGGCCAGGCGGAGGACCTCTTCGTCGCCGACAAGAGCGACGTACCGCCGCCGAGCTGGATGCAGACCTTCAAGGACGAGGATCTGTACGGCATGCAGGCCCTGGCCTACCGCACGCTGGCCGAGTTCGAGCCGGGCGCGGCGGCGCACGCCCAGCACTTCGCGGAGAAGGCCCTGGCCCTGCGCAACGACGGCCGGGAGCGGTCGAAGATCTTCGACCATCTGTCCATGGCGTCCGCCTGCTTCATCGCGGACGACCCCGAACAGGCGGACCGGTACGCACGACTGGCCCTGATGTCGATGGGCTCGAACTCGTCCGGCCGCACCTGGGACCGGCTGCGCCAGATGTACCGGCTCACCGCCGAGTACTCCAGCTACCCGAAGATCCACGAACTACGGGAGGAGATCGAGTCGGCGCTGCCCAAGGCGAGGAAGCCGGGCGGCGGCAACAGCGCACGGGCATAGGGAGGTTGTACGCCTGCCTGACCCTTGTGGGTAACTGGTTCCCGTACGTACTAGGACGTCACCCTGGCCACGAGCACGCAGGCGTCGTCCTCGCGCTCACTCTCACCGCACGCCTCGACGACCAGCCGTAAGCAGTCCTGTGCGGTGCCTGCCGCGCCGAAGCGGGGCGCGAGGTCCAGGAGGCGGTTCACGGAGTCCGCTCCGCTGTGCCCCGGCACCAGTCCGTCGGTGTGCAGCAGAAGCAGGTCGCCCGACTCCAGGGTCTCTTCGGCCTGTGCGTAGACGGCACCCGAGGTGGCGCCGAGCAGGGCGCCGTCCGGCGCGCTCAGCCTGCGCCCCGTCCCGCCGCGGAACAGCAGTGGGGCGGGGTGTCCGGCCTGCGCCCAGGCCAGGGTGCGCGTCCCGGGCCGGTAGCGGCAGCAGACGGCGCTGCCGAGGGCGGCCTGGACGGTGGCGTCGAGCAACTGGTTGAGCCAGGACATCAGTTGGCCCGGCTGGGTGCCGGCCATCGCCATGCCCCGTACGGCACCCAGCAGGGTCGCCATGCCCGAGGCCACGGCGACCCCGTGCCCGGTGAGGGCACCCACGCTCAACAGCGTGTCGCCGTCGGCCAGTTCGAGGGCGTCGTACCAGTCACCGCCGATCAGCGCGCTCGTCGACGACGGCAGACAGCGGGCGGCGAGGTCCAGTGTCTCGGGACCCTGGTGCGGGAGCCGCAGGGAGCCGCGCCACGGCGGCAGCACGGCCTCCTGCAGCTCGACCGCGAGCCGGTGCTCGGTCTGCTCCTCGTGCCGGTGGCGCTGGAGCGAGTCACGGGTCTCGCTCACCGCGCGCCGGCATCGGCGCAGTTCGCTGACGTCCCGCAGCACAGCCCACATCGAGGCGGTGCTGCCGTCAGTGTCGAGCACGGGCTCGCCCATCATGTGCACGGTCCGGACCTCCCCGTCCGGCCGTACGATCCGGAACTCCCCGTCGATGGGCTTGGCGTCGATCAGACAGCCGGTGACCATCGCGGTCAGTTTCGGGCGGTCCTCGTCGAGCACCAGGGACGGCAGCTCGTCGAGGGTGAGCGGCGCGGCCGCGGGGTCACGCCCGAGGATCTGGTACAGCTCGCCGGACCAACTGGCCTCGTCCGTCAGCAGGTTCCACTCCGCGCTGCCGACCCGGCTGAGCAGCGAGCCGCGCCGGGGAACGGGCGGTACCGCCGGTCCCGCCGACGTGGCCGGGGGCGTGGGGACGGGGCCGTCCCGTAGCTGGGCCAGGTGCTCGTCGAGGTCGTCGAGCTGGTGCAGCGCGAGGTCGTACAGCGCCCGCTGCCACCGCTCCTGCGGGTCCGCGCCGTCGCTCTGTGCCTCCCGCCGTACGGCGTCGACATCGCCCTTGAGCCGTCGCGTCTGCGATATGAGCGCGTCGACCGAGCCGCGTCCGGGCGGCTGCGCGGCGGGGCGGTCCGCAGAGAGATGGGACGGCATGACGCACTCCGATGCGAGGACGGTACGACCAAGGCTGACGGAAGGACCGTTACGACTCTCGCACAGCCCGCGACAGCCTGTAAGGGATTTGGCAACACCCGATACGGTGGTGCGCCTGGCATATGCCAGAGTCTCCATGGAGGGCTTGCCCCTTGCCGGTGCCGTACATCATCGGGTGGTCCAAGTCGTAGGCAGCGTACGTGAATTGACGGCCCGTCGAGAGTATTGCCCCAGGCTCATTCGTGTGTTCGACGACCGGATGTTCTAGGGGTGAGGCGGCGATCGCCGCGGACTGCGCGCCGACCGGTCGACCGCACCCCTGCGGAGTGACGCACCTCACACAAATGGAGGGGCCTCGGGTGTAATGCAAACGGCTTTTGCGGGCTCGTAAAAGGCACAGCGGCAAAACCGTCCGACGAACCGCAGGGGAGACGCCCATGGACATCGCCCTCGAGCAGCCCGCCCGCGCCCGTCTGATCACCGGCGGGGAACGCGAACTCCCCGTTCCGGCCCGGCTGCGGTACGCCTCCACGGACCCGCTGGCGGTGCACATCGACTTCCCGGGCGAGGTCTCCCTCGACGGCCGAGGTGCCACCTGGACCTTCGCGCGCAGCCTGCTGGAGACGGGGCTGCGGGGGCCCGCCGGGGACGGGGACGTGCACATCTGGCCGTGCGGGACGGAACGTACGGTCATGGAGCTGCACTCGCCCCACGGCATGGCCCTGCTCCAGTTCGACACCCCCGCCCTCGACCGCTTCCTGCTGCGGACGTACACCGTGGTCGAGGCCGGCGAGGAGGATCTCGGGGCGGTCGTGGAGCGGGGTCTGAGCGCGCTTTTCGGCAGCGTGTGAGGAGGCGCCCGGGTCTCCTCACACGCCGGGCGCGCGCCGCGCGCCTCCTCGTCGCTCCGGCGTCAGTACCGCAGCACGCCCGCGATCCCTTGGGCGTCGCCCAGCGTGCCGTCCGGTACGAAGCGGACCTCGGCGCCGGTCTCCAGGCACTGCTCGACGATCTCGTCCACGATGTCCTCGCGGGCGTCGAGGTCGCCGCTCTCGGCCGGGATCAGGTGATCGCCCTCCTCGCCGCGCACCGTCACCCGGTAGTTCTCCTCGACGGCCAGCAGTCGGATCCGGCCCTCGCGAGCGCTGCGCCAGACCTCGTCGACACCGGCGGCGAACGCCTTGCGGCCACGGGCGGATTCGAGTTCCCGCGCCACCGCGTCGGTGTTCCTGCGGTCCTGGTCGATGACCTGTGGCAGCACCGCCTGCCACACCGACACCGCCGCCCCGTGCGCGAGCCCGCCGTGCGGGACGCGCGGCGCCTCCTTGGTGACGCTGCCGATCTCGTCCAGCACGGACAGCGCCTCCGGCGCGCCGGTCAGGTACACCGGCCGGGGATCGTCGCGCATCACCTCACGCAGCGCGAGGTCGGCGTCGCGCAGGAAGTGGCGGGTGTCCTCGTCGTTGAACGTGCTCGGGACGTTGCCGACCCGCTCCCGGCGCTCGGCGTCGAAGTTCTCGACGCGCCTGGTCAGCGGGAAGCCGGCGATCCGCGCCTCGGTGACACGGTCCGGGCTGCCGTTCCACAGGGTGACGCGGTCGGCGGAGACCGAGAGCACCCAGAACGGCCGCTCGGCGGCATGTGCGGAGACGAGGTTGCGGGTCAGGAAGGTGTCCGAGAGCACCACGCGCTCGGGCACCGTGCGGGTGAGCGACCACACCTGGTGCTCACCCGGAGCGGCGAAGATCGCCAGGCCGTCCTCGGCGTGCGTCAGGTCCACCTCGGCGAGGGCCTGGTCGAGCTGCCGCTCGACCTCCGCCCGTCGCTCGCGGGTGACCGAGGGATCGGCCTCCAGCTGTCGCTTGGCCTCGGCCACCACATTGCGCAGCCGGACCTGGTCCTGGGCCCGGTAGGGCTCTTTGCGATGCGTGGGCGTCAGCACGGACACGGCCGGGTAGGGGCGCGGGCGCCGCAGCTCGGTGAGGGTCGTGGGACTGAGTGCGTGCTCCATAACAGCACGATAGGACCGATTCGCCGATCGGGCATTAGGGGCAATCCGCCACCTCGCCCCGGCCCTACTCACGGCCGTCCTCCGGCCCGCAGGAGCTGCCGTCGGCCGGCAACGTGCCGTACAGCAGGAAGGTGTCGACCTTGCGGTGCACGCACTTGGAGGAGGCGTATCCCGTGTGGCCGCTGCCCCTGTTGTCCAGGACGACGGCCGAGGAGCCGAGTCGCTCCGCCGTCTCCACGGTCCAGCGGTACGGCGTCGCCGGGTCGCCGCGGGTGCCCACGAGGAGCATCTTCGGCGTGTCCACGTCCTTCACCTCCTCGCGGATGAAGTCCGTGCCCTTGGGACGGCCGTAGCACATCAGCACCCCGGTCAGCCGGTACGCGCCGAAGACCGGCGACGCCTGCTCGTACTCGGCGCGCAGCCGGTCCAGATCGTCGATGATCCGCGCGGCGGTGGGGCGGTCGGGATCGTCCGCGCAGTTGATCGCCATCAGCGCCGCGGGAAGGTTGTCGAGAGGGATGTCCTCCTCGTCGACGAGGCCGCCGTCGGGATCCTCGGTCTCCTCCCGGCGGCCGGTCGCGGCCCCGCCGGAGGCGAAGGTCTCGATGGCGTGCGTGTCACCGTCCTCCACCAAAGAGGCGAGGGCCCGCTCCAGGGAGGGCCACAACTCCTCGCTGTAGAGCGCCTGTCCGATGGCGCCCACCAGGTCCTGCCCGCTGAACGGCTCGCCGAAGGCCGACGGCACCGGGTCCTCGTCGAGCGAGTCGACCAGCCGTACGACCTGCTTCCTGGCCTCGCGCGCGTCCTGCCCGAACGGACAGGCGATGTCCTTCACGCACCAGTTGATGAACTCCTCCAGCGCCTTCTGCTGCCCCTTGGCGCCCGCGACCCCCTGCTCGGTGAGCGGTTCGGTCAGCGTGTCCACGCCGTCGAGCACGAACCGGCCCACCTTGTCCGGGAACTGGGCGGCGTACACCGCGCCGAGTCGCGTGCCGTAGGAGAAACCCAGGTAGTTGAGCTTCTTGTCGCCGAGGGCCTGGCGCATCACGTCCATGTCGCGGGAGGCGTTGACCGTGCCGATGTGGCGGAGCACGGGCCCCGAATGCCGGGCGCACGCCTCGGCCGCCTTCTTCAACTGCTCCAGGACGGACCGCGGATCGCGGCCGAGTTCCGTGCCGTCGTCCGCCACGTCGACGTTCTCCTCGATGTCGCCGCAGCTCACCGGCGAGGACCTGCCGACGCCACGCGGATCGAACGTCACGATGTCGTAGCCGTCCGTCAGCTCCATGAACTCCTTGCCGCCGGTGGTGAACTCGGGGATGCCGGCGCCGCCCGGCCCGCCGAAGTTCAGCAGTACCGAGCCCCGCTTCTTGCCCGTGGCCCGGTAGCGGGCGAGCGCCAGATCGAGGGTCCCCGCCCGGGGGTGGGCGTAGTCGAGGGGGACGGTGACCTTGCCGCACTGCAGATCCCTGGGCAGGCCCTCGCCCGGGCACTTCGCCCAGGTGATCTTCTGCCGGTGGAAGCGGGTGAGATCGGGCTCGGCGTTGTTCGTGGCGGCCGGCAGTCCGGTGCCGAGCACGGCCAGTCCGACCGCGCCGGTGACCGCGCAGCGCCGCAGCCTGGGCCGCGTTGACAGCTTGGCCAGCATCGATGCCTCCAGGGACGCCCGTCGCGGACCGGGTTACGGCGTCCTCGATCACGATAAGCGGGCCTCGGGGCGCACGCCTCCCGAGCTGTGGGCCCGTCCGGGGCGACGTACCCTGCGCGCCTCGCCTACCGGTCGGACGTCTTTACCGCTAGTTCGACAACCTTGCCGCTCGATGGGGTGAATGGCCGATAAGCCATAACTCGGATGGTTCGCCTGCGTTTTATCCGGTGCGGGCGAGTGCCCGCGACCATGTCTGGAAGGCAGGGAACCTATGAGACGGGTTACCCGATACGGTGTGATCGCCGTCGCGGCCTCGGGCGCGATGGCCGTGACGATGCCGGCATGCGCCGATTCCGCGGCGAACGGTGCCACGGCCGACTCGCCGGGGGTGCTCTCCGGCAACACGATCCAGCTCCCGGTGCACGTCCCGGTGAACGTGTGCGGGAACACCGTGAACGTGGTGGGGCTGCTCAACCCCGCCGCGGGCAACAGCTGCGTCAACAACGACGGCGCGGGCAAGTCGGAGAGCGCCGCGAAGGACGCCGCGAAGGGTGGCGCCTCGGCCGAGGGAAGCGGAAAGGATTCGGCGGGCGTCGTCGCCGGCAACGCGATCCAGCTCCCGGTGCACGTCCCGGTGAACGTCAGCGGCAACACGGTGAACGTGGTCGGCGTCGGCAACCCCGCGACCGGCAACGAGTCCGTGAACACGCCCGGCGACCGCCCTCCCCACACGACGAAGCCGACGCCCAAGCCGCCCGTGCCCAGGACGCACCACCCGCGGCCGAAGGAGGTCCCGCCCGCGATCGTCCCGCACGGGCCCGGGGGCTCCCTCGCCCACACGGGAGCGGACCAGACGCTCGCCGCCGTGGCGGGCGGCACGGTGCTCGTCCTGAGCGGGGCCATCCTGTACCGGCGCTTCCGCCCCCAGGCGGTGCGCTGACCCCGCGCCTCGCGCGCGGCTCGAAGGGCCCCACCGGACGGCGGGCGGTGGGGCCCTTCATCCGGCCCTTCAGTCGGCCCTTCATCGTGCGAACGTGCGTTCGTCAGTTCGCTCTCCCGGTACGGCAACGGCTTGATCGCGCCGTGACGCCGCTCCGGATGATCCGCAAGGATGCTGAGGCGCGGTCGTCACCACGCGCACGCAACCCCCTACGGAATGGAGCGCACCCATGGCCTCTCCGGCCCCCGAAGATCTCGCCGTCACTCGCGCCGGCCTCGACGACTGGTCGGTGATCAAGGGATGGGCCGCGGACGAGAGCTGGAACCCCGGGCTCGCCGACGCACCGGCGTTCTTCGCGCAGGATCCCGACGGGTTCTTCATCGGCCGGATCGACGGCGAGCCCGTCTCGGCGATCTCGGTCGTCAACCACGGCACCGACTACGCCTTCCTCGGCCACTACCTGGTCCGCCCCGACCTGCGCGGCCGCGGCCACGGCCTCACCACGTGGAAGACGGCGCTCGCCCACGCCGGAAACCGCACGGTCGGGCTCGACGGCGTGGTCGCGCAGCAGGACAACTACCGCCGCTCCGGCTTCGAACTTGCCTACCGCACGGCCCGGTTCACCGGAACCGCGCCCGCCTCCGACATCCCGGCGGACGTCCGTGTCGTACGGCCCGAGGACATCGCGGACATCACCGCGTACGACGCCACCTGCACCCCCGCCGACCGGCCCCGCTTCCTCGCGCACTGGCTCACCGGACCGGGACACCACGCCGCCGTCCGCCGCACCGGCGACCGCGTCACCGGCTACGGCGTGATCCGCCCCGGCCACGACTGCCCGCGCATCGGCCCGCTTTTCGCGGACACCGCCGAGGACGCGCGGGCCCTGTTCGCCGCCCTCACCGCCGAGGTCGCCGGCCGACAGGTCGCCATCGACGTGCCCCAGACCAACCCGGCGGGCGTCGCCCTCGCCGAGGACGCCGGTTTCACGCCCTCCTTCGAGACGGCACGCATGTACACGGGCCCGGTGCGGCCGTACGCCGAGGAGCGCGTCTTCGGCGTCACCACGCTGGAGCTCGGCTAGGAGCGTGGGTCGGTAACGAGTTCTAGGAGCCTGGGTCAGTAATCGCCGTCGCGGCGGTCCAGATGATCTCGAAGTACCTGACGCGTTCGTCCTGTCCGGCCGGCCGCATGCCGGCTGCCATCATGACGTGCTGGGACGCGATGTTGTCGTGGTCGGCGTCGCCTTTCACACAGGTGACGCCGCGTGCCCGCGCGATCAGCAGCAGCCCGCGCAGGGCTTCGGAGGCGTATCCCTTGCCTCGCGCTGACGGGATGAGGCCGTAGCCGATCGTGACGCTGCCGTTCGCGTCCATGGGGCCGTGGAAGCCCAGGCCGCCGATCGCCTGACCGTCCTCGCGGCGACGGATCTCATAGGTACCGAACGGCTGGGGATCACCGGTGTCCGCGCAGGTGCCCAGGAAGCGTCTGGCCGCGGACACGTCCCCATCGGTGGGGTATCCGGGCGCCCACCGGGTATCGCCGGGCGACTCGCCCGCCACGACTCGCTCAGCCTCGCCGACGGTCATCGGATGAAGCACGAGCCGCGCTGTCACAAGATCGCCCATGGCAGGGAGGGATATCACGCGGGACGAGCAGACGGCACCTGGATTATCCGACCGGGAAGCGTCCCGCCTCTGCTTGGTGATCGTAGGTACGGAAGGATCCTGGCATGCGTGGTGGGGATGGGCCGTTCGAGGTCGCACCAGCTCCTGCTGCTGCCCCGTCACCACCGGGGTCCGCTCCTCGCGGGCGATCGAACGCAAGCCCGCCGACGACATCGCTTTCCGGTTCCTGGCGGCCGACCAGCCCTGGCCAGATCATGACCTGCCATCGATCACGGCCGGCGGGTCGCTTGCTCGTCACTGACCCACGCTCCTAGCGTCGGGGGCCGGTCGTGCCCCCTCGCCGGTGGAAGCGGACGTGCAGGGCGCGGACGTCCTCGGTCAGCTCGGGCACCGGGCCGTCCACCGTCACCCCGGGCGCGACCTCCCGCACCGGCAGCGTCCGCACCGGCGGGGCGGGCACCCCCAACTCGGCCAGCCAGTCGGCCAGTTGCTCCGACGAGGCGACGTACACGATGCGGCCCAGGCCCACCCACGCGTGCGCGGCCGCGCACATCGGGCAGTGCTCGCCGGAGGTGTAGACGGTGGCGGCGGCCCGCTCCTCGGGCGACATGTGGGCGGCGGACCAGCGAGCCAGCTCGAACTCCGGGTGCCGGGTGCGGTCGCCCGAGGCCACCCGGTTGTGATCCTCGGCGAGCACCGCGCCGTCCGCCCCCACCAGAACCGAGCCGAACGGCTCGTCCCCGGCCTCCAGCGCGTCGGTCGCGAGCTCGACACAGCGGCGCAGGTACGGCAGCTCGGCGTCCTTCACAACCATGGCGTACGGCCCTCCTCGCGGCGTGATCTTCCCTGCGCACCCTATGCGCGCCCGCGCACGGCCGGGAAGGCGGGCCGACGACCGAGCACGGCTGTGAGGAACGCGGCGGCCAGCGAGCGAGCCCGCCGCGATGTCCGGCCGCATCGACTGCATCCACGGCCGCATCGACTGCCCGGCCCGCGACGCGACCGGTTCAGTCTCGCCCGGCGGCGGCGCTGCCCGAGCTCGGTCAAGGTTCGGTTGACCGGTAAAGCTGTTGCCCCGGGCCCGGCCCGGTGCTGGAGTGAGCCCATGGATCATGTCGGGATACTCGCCCTGTACGACCGGGACATGCGTGAAGGCGCACAGCCGGACAGCCCGGACGCCCGGGTCGAGCGGATCGGGAGCGTGGTCCGCCAGATCTCCTCCGCGCACGGATGGAACGGCGTCGTGTGGTCCGACCTGGACGAGGTGACCGCGGACGCGGCGATCGCCGAGCAGATCGCCCACTTCACCGGGCTCGGCCAAGAGTTCGAGTGGAAGCTCTACGGGCACGATCTGCCGGTCGACCTCGGCCGACGGCTCAGGAGCGCCGGGTTCACGGCCCAGCCCGAGGAGACGCTGATGATCGGCGAGGTCGCCGCTCTGACCCTGGACGCCGAGCCGCCGGAGGGCATCCGCGTCCGTCCCGTCACCGACGCGGAGGGCGTCGGCCTCGTGGCGGAGGTGCACGAGAAGGCGTTCGGCGCCGACAGCTCCCGCATGCGCCACCAACTGCTCGCCCGCCTCGCGGCCGACCCGGACACCGTGGTCGCCGTCGTCGCGTTGGCCGGGGACACACCCGTGAGCGCGGCCCGCATGGAACTGGTGCCCGGCACCAGGTTCGCCGGACTGTGGGGCGGCGGCACCGTCGAGGCCTGGCGCGGTCGCGGCATCTACCGCGCCCTGGTCGCCCACCGGGCCCGCGCCGCCGTGGACCGCGGCTACCGCTACCTCCAGGTCGACGCCATGAGCACGAGCCGCCCCGTCCTGGAGCGCCTCGGCTTCGCGCCGCTGACCACCACGACGCCGTACGTCTATGTGCCGTAGGCGACGGCCACCCCGTTGATGTCACATGCGGGCCCGACCGATCCGTCGCATGGTCATGACGACGAACCAGAGCAACCAGAGCAACCAGAGCAACCAGAGCAACCACAGCAACCAGAGCAATGAGACCCACCACAGCAATGAGGCCGACGGGAGCCGGAGCGTTCTCCTCGCGGGCGCCGGGGGTGTCCTCGGCGGCCACATCGCCCACGCTCTCCAGGAGGCGGGCCACAAGGTCACCGGCCTCGGCCGCGGCCCGCGCAACGACATCCAGGCCGACCTGACCGACCGCGACGCCCTGCTGCGCGCCGTCGACGGCCACCACTTCGACACGGTGATCCACGCCGCGACCGCGCTGCGCAAGCCACCCATGCGCCACCGCGGCATGTACGCCACCAACGCGCTGCGCACCGAGGGAACCGCCCACCTCATCGAGGCCGCGCAGGCCACCGGCGCCCGGCGTCTCGTGGCGGAGTCCATGGTCTTCGGTTATGGCTACGGCGACCACGGCGACCACGTGATCACCGAGGACGACCCCTTCGGTCCGCGTGGCCGGGACCCGGAGCTGGAACGGCACATCGGGGCCATGCGCACCAAGGAGCGCCTCACCTTCGGCACCCCGGGCCTGGAGGGCGTCGCGCTCCGCTTCGGCCTGTTCTACGGTCCCGGCGGCACCGACGCCCTCGTGACCATGCTGCGCAAGCGGCAACTGCCCGTCCCCGCCGACCACGGCCGGGTCCTGCCCTGGATCGAGCTCACCGACGCGGCCCGGGCCGTGGTCGCCGCCGTCGAACGCGGGCGCCCCGGCCAGGCGTACAACATCGCGGACCGCGCTCCCATGGGCTTCGGGGCGCATGTGCGGTGCGTGGCCGAGGAGTTCGGGCTGCCGAAGCCGATGACCGTACCGCTGTGGCTCATGAGGCCCATGTCGTACGCGCACACGGTGATGTCGACGACGCTTCGGGTCTCCACGGCGCGGGCGGAGCGAGAACTCGGCTGGGTACCCGCGCACCCCTCGGCCCGTGACGGCCTCGCAGCGCTGCGGGCCACCGCGGGACGCGGCTGAGCGGCGCGTCGCGTGCGGTCGGCGCGCCGTTCAGGTCATGACCAGGTGCCGGAGGATGTGCCGCCCTTCCCCGGTGTGCCCGGTTGTGTGCCCGGTGCACAGCTCTGTGCCTTGTGGCAGCCCGCTCCGCCTACGACGTCAGCGGCGTGCCTTCGTCCGGTCCAGTGCCGCCACGCCCAGTGCCGCGAGGCCGATCTGGATGAGCCATTCGACCCAGTCGACGCCGTCGGTGTCGGCGACGTCGAGTCCGGCCGCGATGAACGAACCGAGCAGCGCGGCCACGATGCCGACGAGGATCGTCCACAGGACTCCGATGCGCTGACGGCCCGGAACCACGAGGCGACCCAGCACACCGATGATGATGCCGATGACAATGGCACTGATGATGCCCGAGATCTCCATTTCGCCTCTCTTCTTCCTGTCCCCCTCCTGTCCCCGTGTGTACTCGGGTTCCCCTTGGAGGGAGAGACAGTCCGTTCTCGGCGTCGGCGTCGGCGACGGCGACGGCGGATGCGGGCATGCTGGGCCGGTGGCTTTGACGCGTGCTGATCGACGGAGGTGCGGATGGAGGAGCGGGTGCTCGGTGGCGGAGCCGTCGGCGAGGTCGTGCGGGTGGGGACGACCGTGCGGCGTACGCCGTCCGAACGCGCGGACTTTGTGCGGGAGTTGCTCACGTTCTTCGAGAGCCGGGGGTGGGAAGGGGCCCCGCGCTACATCGGGACGGACGAGCGGGGGAGGGAGGTGCTCGGATACATCGAGGGGCGGGCCGCCGTCACCCCCGAGGAGCGGGCCGCGGCGTGCACCGACGCGGGGCTCGTGCGCGTCGCCCAACTCGTCCGCGCCGTCCACGACATGACGCACGGCACCCCGCTCGCCGGTGACCAGGACGTCGTGTGCCACAACGACCTCGCCCCGAAGAACACCGTCTACACGGTGGACGGCGCCGAGTGGTGGCCGACCGCCGTCATCGACTGGGACCTGGCGGCGCCCGGCGAGCGCGTCCATGATCTCGCCCACGTGTGCTGGCAGTACCTGGATCTGGGGCCGAACATCACCAGTGTCCCCGACGCGGCCCGGCGGATCGCGCTCGTCTGCGACGCGTACGGGACGTGCGGCGGCAGGGAGGAGATCGTCGACGTGATCCTGTGGTGGCAGGACCGCTGCCGGCGGGGCATCGAGGCGGGCGCGGCGCGTGGTGAGCCGGCCATGGTCGGGTTGCGGGAACGTGGGGCCGTGGACGAGGTGCGCAGTGCCTACGCGTGGGTGGCCGAACACCGGCGTGAGCTGGGGTTCTTCCTGCGCTGAGGCCGTGTGGGCGGGTGCGCGCCGCAGAGCGGCCCGAAACGCTCCCCGGCGCGTGAGGGCGGGTCCGTGTCAGCTCGCGGGCGCCGGATCGTCGTCGACCCACGAGGTCACCTGACCGTCCGGCTGGAGGGCGACGTGCAGCCCGTTGTTCTGGCCGTACGCGGCGCGGCCGTTCGCCACCAGAGTGTCGAGCCGCACGCCGTCGGCGTAGACGTCGGCCTCGTATCGGCCGGCCGTGAGCCTGAAGACCTTCGCCGTCGTCACCCCGTCCGCCAGCGTCGGCGTGGCGACCAGGACGCGCTTGACGACCGGCTTGGGCTTCGGCTTCTCCCGCCCGACCCAGGACGTGACCTTGCCGTCCGGGTGGAGGGTGACGTGCAGTCCGTCGTTCTGGGCGTACGCGGCCCTGCCGTTGACGTGGAGGGCCCCGTACTTCGAGCCCTTGGCCCAGATCTCCGCCTCGTAGTGGGTCTCGCCGGTCCGGTAGACCTTCGCCCGGCTGACCTCGTCCGCGAGCTTCACCGTCTGCACGTGGACGCGCTTGGCCTTGGCGTGGTGGGCCACGGACATGACGGTGCGGAGTGCACGCATCAGTGAGGTTCCTTCGGTGGGGTTCGTTCCGACGCGTTCGACGCTACGGACCGTCCATCAAGGAGCCCCATACGTCATGTAACAGCTGTGTGGCACATAGGGGTCGAAACGGGCAAATTCCTGAGGCTGACGCGCCCGGGTTGACATGGCGCGCCAGTCGGTGACCCGGCATCTGGCCGTCCTGGAGGCCGCCAACCTGGCCAGCACGGTGCGGCGGGGCGGGAGAAGCTGCACTGCCGTGAGGGCGGACGCGGAAGGCAGGCCCGTGCATGCGGAAGGCCGGCCCGCTGGCGCGGACCGGCCCGTACGGCGTGTTCTCCGTGTGCTCCTACGCCCTGGGGGTGCTCTTCGCGGCCGTACCGGCGCACAGCGCCCCGAGGATCACGGCCAGTGCGCCGATGATGATGTTGTTGACGACGACACCCGCGTCCGGGCTGTCGCCGACGATCCATGGCGCGATGATCATCCAGACACCCATCGCGCAGAAGGCCCAGCTGAGGCCGTACATACGCTCCGGGGCCCGGGTGAACCCGAGGGCCAGCAGTCCGATCGCGATGCCCACGATCAGGTTGTGGGTCACGAGCGGGGGCTGGCTGGTCGTGTAGTGGAGTATCCAGGGGGACACCGCACAGTACAGACCGAGCAGGAACACCGGTCCGTCCACGAGCGCCACGTCGCGGCCGCCGAGCATGCGGTCGTAGCGTGCCCTCATTTCGGATGCATCGGGGTGGGCGGATATGTCACCTCTGGTGGGCTGCACGTTGGCCATGACTCGTCTCCCTTGACTTTCAGGCCTGACCGCGTCTGGTGCGGTATGCGGTAAGCACCGCCTATGGACATTCTGCGCTTATTTGCCCTTTATGTGTAGTGCTCGTCGAGTTCATGACGACATGAGGGGAGTCGCCGCCCATGAAAAGACCTCCGGTGCCGGCCTGCGCGGTGTCGAATCGAGGGCGGGTCGTTCGTGTAGGAGGTGGGAGAGCGTCACAGGGGACGCTCCGGCGCCAAGGAGGCCGTCATGAAGTACTACCTGCTCAGCGTGATGCAGCCCGTGACCGACGAGCTGCCCGCACCGGAGGTGCTCGCCGAGATCGGCAGGGACCTCGACGTCTTCCACCAGGAGCTGCGGCAGGCCGGTGCCTGGGTCTTCGCCGGAGGACTGCACGGACCGGAGTCGTCCACCGTCCTGCGGCCCCGCGCCGACGACGTCCTGATCACCGACGGTCCGTACGCCGAGGGCAAGGAGATGCTCGGCGGGATCTGCCTGATCAAGGCACCCGACCTGGACGCGGCCCTCGCATGGGGACGCAAGGCGGCGCTGGCGACCACGCTGCCCATCGAGGTGCGGCCGTTCATGGGCGAGGCCGAGGACTGATGACCGCCACGGACATCGAGGACGTCTTCCGCGCGGAGTACGGCCGTGCGGTCGCCGTCCTCGTCCGCCACCTCGGCGACATCGACCTCGCGGAGGAAGCCGTCCAGGACGCCTTCGTCACGGCCCTGCGGCGCTGGCCGGAGACCGGAGCGCCGCCGAGCCCGGCCGGGTGGATCATCACGACCGCCCGCAACCGGGCGATCGACCGGCTGCGCAGGGAGGCCGGGCGGGACGCACGGCACGCCCAGGCCGCCCTGCTCAACGCCCCCGACGCGCCGCCCGAGGAGGGCCCCGTGCGCGACGAACGGCTCCGGCTGATCTTCACCTGCTGCCACCCCGCCCTCGCCCCCCAGGCGCAGGTCGCCCTCACCCTGTGCCTCCTCGGCGGGCTCACCACCGCCCAGATCGCCCGCGCCTTCCTGGTGCCCAAGCGGACCATGGCCCAGCGGATCGTGCGGGCCAAGGCGAAGATCCGCGACGCCCGGATCCCGTACCGCGTCCCACGCGACGCCGACCTGCCGGACCGGCTCAAGGGCGTACTGGCCGTCGTCTACCTGATCTTCAACCAGGGATACGGGGGTGAGGCGGGTCTGTGCGAGGAGGCCGTGCGCCTCGGACGGCTGCTGCTCGAACTCATGCCGGACGAACCCGAGGTCACCGGGCTGCTCGCACTGATGCTCCTGATCGAATCGCGCGGGCAGGCCCGGCAGGACGAGCGCGGCGCGCTCGTGCCGCTGCCCGAGCAGGACCGCCGCCGGTGGGACCGGGAGCTGATCGCCGAAGGACAGACACTGGTCCGGCGCTGTCTGCGCCGGAACCGGCCGGGGCCGTACCAGATCCAGGCCGCCATCCAGGCCGTGCACAGCGACGCGCCGACCGCCGGGACCACGGACTGGGGGCAGATCCTGCGGCTGTACGACCAGCTCATGGCCGTCGCCCCCAGCCCCGTCGTGGCCCTGAACCGGGCGGTCGCCGTCGCCGAGGTCGAGGGACCGCGGCAGGCCCTCGACCTCGTGGACGCCCTGGACCTCGACGGCTACCACGTCTTCCACGCCGTCCGCGCCGACCTCCTGCGCCGGCTCGGGCGCCGCATGGAGGCGGCACGCGCGTACGAGGCGGCCGTCGCGCTCGCCGAGAGCCCGGCGGAGCGGGCCTTCCTCCAGCGGCGTACGGCCACGCTCAGCACGGATGAAGGGGGCTCAGGCGGCGCGAAGACGCGGTGACACCACGGTGCGGAAGCCGACGGGCCGGCGGACGGCGCCGCTGCGCGATGCCGACGCCGATGTCCGCGATGCCGCCGACGCCGACGCCGACGTCCGCGATGCCGACGCCGATGTCCGCGCGTGCGCGGGACGAGCGGTGCGATGAGCCGGTGCCTCAACTCCCGCGGGTATCCCTTGGCTTGACTGGTCTACACCCTTGACTGGTACAGACCAACGCGGTTGAGTGTGTCCCCACACCCCCCACCACGGCCGCCCCCACGCCGTGGCCGACCTCGTCGGCGCGTGCGCACAAGGCTCTGCCTCGCCCTGCCCTTGTCCGGGTGCGGCCGTGCTCCGCGAAGGAGTTGACCCCGTGTCGAGGCGCCGCATAGCCGCAGTCCTGTCCTCACTCGCCCTGGGAAGCGCCGCGCTGGTGCTTCAGCCGGCCCCGAGCGCGTCCGCCGCCGGCTTCGTCGTCAGCGAGTCGCAGTTCAACCAGATGTTCCCGAACCGGAATCCCTTCTACACGTACGGTGGCCTCACCGCCGCCCTCAGCGCCTACCCGGGCTTCGCCGACACCGGCAGCGACACGGTGAAGAAGCAGGAGGCGGCCGCCTTCCTCGCCAACGTCAACCACGAAACCGGCGGCCTGGTCCACGTCGTCGAGCAGAACCAGGCCAACTACCCCCACTACTGCGACCGGAGCCGGCCGTACGGCTGTCCGGCCGGGCAGGCCGCCTACTACGGGCGCGGTCCGATCCAGCTCAGCTGGAACTTCAACTACAAGGCCGCGGGCGACGCCCTCGGCATCGACCTGCTCAACAACCCCTGGCGGGTGCAGAACGAGTCGGCCGTCGCCTGGAAGACCGGCCTGTGGTACTGGAACACCCAGACCGGCCCCGGCACCATGACCCCCCACAACGCCATGGTCAACCAGGCCGGCTTCGGCCAGACCATCCGCAGCATCAACGGCGCCCTGGAGTGCGACGGCAAGAACCCGGCGCAGGTGCAGAGCCGCGTCCACGCCTACCAGCGCTTCACGCAGATCCTCGGCGTCTCGCCGGGCGGCAACCTGTACTGCTGACGCCCACGCCACCGGATGCCCGCAGGGGGTGTGTGCCCGCAGCGGGTGTGCTGCTCCGCCGACCCCGGGCCAGTCCTACGACGGCTGTTCCACCGCGACCCGCAGGGGCGCGCGGAAGGACAGAAGGCCCAGCATCGGGGCGTCCGGCGCCCCCGCCGCCTGCCGTATCCGCGGCAGGTGGCGGGCCGCCGCCCGTAGGGCCACCGCCGCCTCCGTCCGTGCCAGAGAGGCACCCGGACAGCGGTGGCGGCCGGCGCCGAACGCCAGGTGCTGACGGACATTGGCCCGGTGCGGGCACAGGCGCTCCGGGGAGGCGAAGACCTCCGGGTCCGATCCGCTGCCCAGGAGCATCAGCAGCAGCTGCGCGCCCGCGGGCAGGTCGACTCCGCCCAGTTCGACCGGGCGCGCGGTGACGCGGCGCCAGGTGGTCACCGGGGGCTCACGCCGCAGCACCTCTTCCACCCAAGCCTCGGCCAGGCCCTCCTCCCGCGCGACGCGGGACCACAGACCGGGCTCGGCCAGTGCCCGGCTCAGTACGGTGGAGATGAGCTGACCGGTGGTGGACTGCCCGGCGATGAAGACGAAAAGGCACACGCCGACCGCGGTCTGCACGTCGAGCGGCCTGCCGTCGGGCAGGCGGTGTGCTGTCAGGGCTCCGATGAAGGAGTCGCGCGAGGCGGTGCCGCCGGTCACCGTCCCGGTCAGCCACTGGTGGAACTCACCCACGAGCGCCGCCAGTTCCAGCTGGCGCTGCAGTGCGGACCGCCCCCAGAAGAGTTCCAGCGAGGCGTCGCTCCAGCGGATCAGCGTGGCGGGGGAGACGCCGTCGATGCCCAGCAGCTCCATCAGCACCCGGCACGGCAGCACCTGGGCGAAGGAGGTGAACAGGTCGTGACCGCCCGCCTCGTCGATGTGCTGCCGGGCGGCGGTGAGCAGCTCGTCGGCCATGCCCTCGATGACCGGTACGGCGGCCGCGACGCGGCGGGCGTTGAAGAAACGGGTGACCACCCGGCGCAGCCCGGGATGGCTGGGGGTGCCGTTGTTGGCCAGCGCGGGCGGCATGGCGAAACCTGCGCGGGCGAGCACCCGCAGGACGCCGACCGGCAGCGGGGCGACGGCATGCTGGGCGTTGTCCGGGCGGAAGGCGTCGGGGTCGAGCAGCACTCGGCGGACGTCCCGGTAGCGGCTGACGAGCCAGAGCCCGGTACCGGGATCGTGGTGCACCGGCGCGTCGGCGCGCAGCGCGGCCAGCCAGGGGTACGGGTCGCGGACAAAGCCGTCGCCGAACAGATCGAGCAGCCCGAGCGGATCGCCCGCGGACACGCTCTGAGCTGGGAAAGTCACGGCCGGACGCTAACACGTGAGCGCACGGCCGCCGCCGGTGATGTGCGCGGAGTCACGCGAGGGCCGGCGCCCCGGCAACTCCCCGTGATCGCGGGCGCCGAACGTGGTCGGTGCCGAGCGGCCACACCTCCATGCGCGGCGGTCGGTCCCCACGCCTACCGCCGACACCCTCTGCGCCCCCGCCCTGTGCGACACTCCGCTGATGACCTCCGAAACGATCACCGCGGACGCCGCGGGCACCTGGAAACTCGGCGACCTCTCCGTCAGCCGCGTCGGCCTCGGCGCGATGCGGCTGACGGGCAGTGCCGCCTTCCACCATGGCACCCCGAGTGACCGCGAGCGCTCCATAGCCATCCTGCACAAGGCGATCGAGCTCGGCGTCAACCACATCGACACGGCCGCCTTCTACTTCTCCGCCCTCCGCTCCGCCAACGAACTCATCAACAGCGCGCTGGCGCCGTACTCCGACGACCTGGTCATCGCCACGAAGGTCGGCCCCTACCGCGACCACGCCGGGGAGTGGGGCACCTCGGCCCGGCCCGACGAGCTGCGCGGCCACGTCGAGGAGAACCTGCGTCAGCTCGGCCGCGACCACCTGGACGTCGTCTACCTGCGCCGCATGCGGCAGGACTCCATCGCCGAGCACTTCGGCGCGCTGGCCGAACTGCGTGAGGCGGGCCTGATCCGGCACCTCGGCGTCTCCGCCGTGGAGCCCCGGCATCTCGCGGAGGCGCAGGCCATCGCGCCGGTGGTGTCCGTGCAGAACCGGTACGCCGTCGACCGTCCCGACCCCGTGGACGACGAGGTCCTGCGCATCTGCGCGGAGCAGGGCATCGCCTTCGTGCCGTTCTACGCCGTGGCCGGCGAGGCGGGCGCGGAGGGCGCGACCACCGCGCACGACGAGGAGGTGCTCGCCGTCGCGCGGGCGCACGGCGCGAGTCCCACCCAGGTGCGCATCGCCTGGACCCTTCACCAGGGCCCGCACGTCCTCGCCATCCCCGGCACCGGCAACCCCGACCACCTCGTCGAGAACGTGGCGGCAGGCGCCCTCCGCCTCACCGCCGACGAGCTGTCCCGGCTCGACGCGGCCCGTCAGCAGACCGGTTGAGCCGGGACTCGGCTGCTTCGCTCAGCCCGCGTACCCGCTCCTTGACGCCCTCGTTCCCCGGTGACCGGGACCTGCTCGCCGGCCGGGATGTTCGCCACCGGCGTCACGCTCCCCTCGACGACCGGTGCCCCGGTGCCCCGGTGAGTAACCACACCGTCCCCAACGACGGTCGGACGGCGGCGATCGCGGAGAACACCCCGGCTCGACGGCCCCCCCCCGCAAGGTGACCTTCCGCATTTTCTCGCAAGGTCGACGGCTTCACCGTCGCTCCGCGGACCAGGAGTACGGCGGACAGCTCCAGTTGGACGTGGACAACGCGGAGCTCAAGCCCACGCCGTCCGGATCTGAGCGACGCCACATGCCCCAGCCCCGCCCTGGAAGATCGAGTCCGGGAGCGGGGCCGTCGCAGCCCCGCGCCTCTGGCTGTGCGCATGACCCGCCAACAACCCAGTGCCGCATCAGCCAACGAGAGCCCGATCCCTCATGTATCCGGTTCAGGAAAGACGCTGGATCGTTGGGCACAGCCCGCCTTACGGTGGCGCCATGAGCGATCACTCGGTAGCGCCTGTCGCACCCGTCCATGCCTATGAACCCCCCTACTACGTGGCTGTCTTCACTACGCTGCGAACCCAGAGCCAGAGCGGCTACAGCGAGACCAACGCACGCATGGAAGATCTGGTGAAGGACGTCCCTGGGTTCCTGGGGATGGACCACGCGCAGACTCCCGGCGGGCTGGGCATCACCGTCGGGTACTTCCGCGACGCCGACGCCCTCACGGAGTGGCGGACCAACACCGAGCACCGCGCGGCGCAAAAGCGTGGGCAAGCCGAGTGGTACCAGAGCTACACGCTGCACGTGGCGAAAGTGGAGCGGAGCCACGGGTTCGTGCGAGCGTAGGTCCCGCAGAGCCCGACAGCAGGCTGGCCAACCGAAGTCACCTCCTGGACCGGCAAGCGCCCGCTGCGGATCATCCGCAGGGGCACCGGCTCGGTGGTGACCTGGCGGCGGGCCCAGATGGTGCTGCTGCCCGCCCATGGCATGCCGGTGCCGAAGATCGCCGAAGTGACGTTTCACCAGCGAGAAGGCCCGCATCGAGCACCTCTATGCGATGGCCGACGGCGAGGTCATACCCGAGGACGGCGAACCGGACGTCGTCCTGTGCCTCGACGAGTTCGGCCCGCTCGACCTTCAGCCCCACCCCGGGTGACAGTGCGCCGAGCGCGGCGGACGGCACAAGGACCCCGAGCGGGAGCCGCGGCCCCGCCAACGGGCGACCTGCACCCGCCCGAGATTCGGATCGCGATCGTGCTCGACGTTTTCTCCCGGCACCTGACCACGAAGAAGGACACCCGGGTCGGCGACTGGGCCGCAGCCCACAACATCGAGTTCGCCTGCACACCGACCAACAGCTCCTGGCCGAACCGCATCGAGGCCCAGTTCACCGCCCTGCGCCACTTCCCCCTGGACGGCACCGACCATGCCTCACTGGCGCGCGCCGAGGAACTCGATCGTCCGCTGGGTCAGGAGCTTGGCGGCGTCCGGGTCGTGGGACGGCAGCGAGCTGTCCGTGAACAGGTGCTGGTCTCCGGGGTACAGGAACATCTCCGCGTCAGCGCAATCGGAGAGGAGCGCGCGGGCAGCGTCGATGTCCTCGGCGAAAAACGGATCGGCTTCCTTCGCATGCACCTGCACCGGCACACGGTCAGGCCATGCCGCGCCGAACTCCGTGACGGGGACGCAGGCGTGGAACAGGAGCGCGCCCCGCGCGCCCGCCCGCGTCTGCGCCAGCTTCTGGGCGGGCAGCACACCGAGTGAGAGGCCGGCGTAAACGACGTCCTGCGGCAGGAGTTCGGCCGCGCGGACGCCGCGCTCCGTAATCTCGCCGAAGCCGAGCTGCTCGACGTAGGCCTGGCCCTCTTCGAGGGAGTCGAAGGTGCGCCCGTCGAAAAGGTCGGGCGTATGGACGGTGTGGCCCACCGCGCGGAGTTCGTCGGCGAAAGCGACGACTCCGGGCGTCAGCCCCTGCGCGTGATGGAACAGGACGACGACCTCTGCCATGCCCAATCCCCTTGTTTGCGGGTGGCGAACGATCCGGAACTCTAGAATAATCGAAGAGTGCCGAACCATCCCCGTCTTCCCGACTACGACCTCTCCGACGTCACCGATGTGACAGCCCCGGCCCAGCTCCGCGCGCTGGCCAACCCACTGCGCAACGCCATCCTTGAGCTCCTCCTCGAACGCGCCGCGACGGTGAGCGAACTGGCCACTGCACTCGGCCGCCCGAAGAGCACGGTCGCGCATCACGTGGGCGTCCTGGTCGATGCCCGGCTGCTGAAGGTCGTGCGGACCCGCCGGGTGCGGGCCATCGAGGAGCGCTACTACGGCCGCACCGCGCGCATCTTTCGCGTCGGCACGGTCAGCCCGGCCGACGAGGGCGCCACCCCGTACTGCAACAACGATCTCGCCACGGCCGCGGCCGAGTCGGCCCCCGCACACCAGGCAGACGAACTTTCCTCGATCGTGCGGCATGCACGGATCCCGCGGGAGCAGGCCCGCGAGTTCTGGGAGCGGGTCCTGGAGCTTGCCAACGACTACGCCCAACTGCCGCGCGGAGGCGATGTGGTGTACGGCTTCGCTGCCGGGCTCTACCCGACCGACTGTCCGGCGCTGCCAGAGGCCGAGTCTGCGGCGGACTGACCTGTACCGCAGCTCGCCTCAGACCACCCAGACCCCGTCCCGCATGAGGTACCGGCCGCGCATCTCGTGCTCCCCGTTGCGTGCCTGTACCACGCGCGGGCGTACCCGGAAGTAGACGTACGGGGCCGCGTCCGCCCGGGGATCCCAGCCCGTCTTCGCGAGGAACGCCTCGGCCGCCGCTGCAGGCACCTCCTCGGCGGCGTACAGGTGCGCGTCGCCGTCGACGAGCACGACGTCCTGGGTGTCCCCGAGCGCCAGCCGGGTCCGTCCGCCGTCGCGCAGGTTGCGGCCGGTCGGGGTGCTCAGCCGGGTCGCGAGCCATACGGACTCGCCGTCCCATACGAACCAGAGCGGGACCATGCACGGCAGCCCGTCGGCGTCGGCCGTGGCCACCCAGACGTCCATTTCCCGCTCCAGGCGGGCCAGCAGATCGTGCTTGCGCCGCTCGGGGCCGCGCGGCGGCTCGGTGATCTTCATGGCCGTGACGGTAGTGGGGGAGCGGGCGGTGCGGATCGGGCCCGGGTCCCGTCGTGGCCGGGGCGTGGGTCCTAGGCCCACAGCGCGATCGACGACAGCGATCACAGAGACGACAGAGATCACAGAGATGAGAGATCACAGGGACGACAGCGATGGCAGCGATGGCAGCGATGGCAGCGACGACAGAACCGAGAACCGGACTGGCGTGCGTGCAGTTTTACGTATAACCTCTCCCGTCAATCGCACCTCCCGGAAGGCCCCGATGAGACGCATCGCCCTGGTCACCCTCGTCGTCGACGACTACGACGAGGCGATCCGCTTCTACACCGAGGCCCTCGGCTTCCGGCTGGTCGAGGACACCCCGCGCCCGGACGGCTCCCGCTGGGTCGTCGTGGCCGCCGGCGACCAGGGCGCCGGTGTGCTGCTGGCGCGGGCCAAGGGTGACGGGCAGCGCGCCCGGGTCGGTGACCAGACCGGCGGGCGCGTCGGGTTCTTCCTGCACACCGACGACTTCGCCCGCGGCCACGCCCGCATGCTCGCCGCGGGCGTGACCTTCCTGGAGGAGCCCCGGCACGAGCCGTACGGCTCGGTCGCCGTCTTCCAGGACCTGTACGGCAACCGCTGGGACCTGCTCCAGCCCGCCGGCTGACCCCCTCCCCTCGATTCGAACCGCCCCGCTCGACGAAAGACCTCACCATGACCGCTACGCGCGTAGACGAAGAACTGATCCGCCGCCTCCCCAAGGCCGTCCTGCACGACCACCTCGACGGCGGCCTGCGCCCCGCCACCGTGGTGGAGCTCGCCGAGGCGGTCGGCCACACCCTGCCCACCACCGACCCGGACGAGCTGGCCGCCTGGTACTTCGAGGCCGCGAACTCCGGTGACCTGGTCCGGTACATCGCCACCTTCGAGCACACCCTCGCCGTGATGCAGACCCGCGAGGGCCTGCTGCGCACCGCCGAGGAGTACGTCCTCGACCTGGCCGCGGACGGCGTCGTCTACGGCGAGGTGCGCTACGCCCCCGAGCTGAACACCCGGGGCGGGCTGACGATGAGCGAAGTCGTGGAGACCGTCCAGGAGGGCCTCGCCGCCGGTATGGCCAAGGCGGCCGCCGCCGGGACGCCCGTCCGTGTCGGCACCCTGCTCTGCGGCATGCGGATGTTCGACCGTGTCCGCGAGGCCGCCGACCTGGCCGTCGCCTTCCGGGACGCCGGTGTCGTCGGCTTCGACATCGCCGGAGCCGAGGACGGCTTCCCGCCCGCCGACCACCTCGACGCCTTCGAGTACCTGCGCCGCGAGAGCGTGCCGTTCACGATCCACGCCGGCGAGGCGCACGGCCTGCCCAGCATCCACCAGGCCCTCCAGGTCTGCGGCGCCCAGCGCATCGGCCACGGCGTGCGCATCACCGACGACATCCCCGACCTCGCCGCCGGCAAGCTCGGCCGCCTGGCCGGCTGGGTGCGCGACCGCCGGATCGCCCTGGAGATGTGCCCGACGTCCAACCTCCAGACCGGCGCCGCCACCTCGATCGCCGAGCACCCGATCACCGCGCTGAAGGACCTCGGCTTCCGCGTCACCCTCAACACCGACAACCGTCTGGTGTCGGGCACGACGATGACCCGCGAGATGTCGTTGCTGGTCGAGCAGGCGGGCTGGACCGTCGAGGACCTGCGCACCGTCACGGTGAACGCCGTCAAGAGCGCGTTCATCCCGTTCGACGAGCGCCAGGCGCTCATCACGGAGGTCGTGCTTCCCGGCTACGCGCTCTGAAGCAGCCCGCGCACGTACGCGGCCTGTCCGACGTGCTGGAGATCGTCGGACAGGACGCTGACCAGCCGTACGCCGAGGCTGACCGGCGGGTCCCAGCGCTCGTCGACGATGCGCTCCAGATCCTTGGCGGTCAGCCCGCGCAGCGCCCCCAGGGTCTGGGCGTGCACGGCGTCGTAGTAGTCGGTGAGCAGGTCACCGGAGTCGACCCGCACCTTGGCGACCTTGGCGGCGGTGTGGCCGTAGCCGGTGTCGTGGCGCGGCAGGTCCAGTCCGAAGGTCTTCTGGAAGTCCTGGGTCAGCCACACCTGGTCGCGCTCGAAGGCGTCGGCGATGTGGTCGTCCTGGACGCGGGTGAGGTGCCAGATCAGCCAGGCGATGGAGTTGGCGTCGGGGGAGGGGCGGGCGACGAGGTCGTCCGGGCCGAGGCCCTCGACGGTCGCGTGGACTTCTTCCTGGATGCGGTTGTACCCGTCGATGAGGATGTCCTTGGCATGCATGCATCCACCATCGCGCAAAGCCGACCGCCGTGCGCCCCCGGGCGCTCGGGTCACACGCTCCCTGAACCGTCCCCTGAACCGTCCCCTGAACCGTCCGCCACGCGCCCCGAGTCCAGCAGGGCCATCAGCGCCCGGGCCGCCGGGCTCGTCGCCTGCGCGGGCGGCAGCAGCGCGACCGTCTCGTAGACGGTCTCGCCGTCGCCCTTCACGGGCAGCGCGGTCAGTGACCGTCGCTTCTGCCGGAAGTGGCGCGGTACGACGGCGATGCCGAGGTTCTCGTCCACCAGGTCCAGGAGGCTGTGCACGTCGTTCACCTCCAGGGCGACGGACCGCCGGACGCCCGCCGCGGCGAACGCGGCGTCGGTGGTGCGGCGCGGCCCCCAGTCCGGGTGGAAGTCGACGAAGACCTCCCCGCCCAGCTCCTCGGGGGTGACGGCGGCACCGGCGGCGGCGAGCCGGTGGCTCGGGTGGCACAGGACCGTCATCGGTTCGCTGGACAGCGGCACGGCCCGCAGCTGGTCGGTGTCCTCCTCGGCCGTCCGCACGGCGAAGGCCAGGTCCAGGCGCCCGGCCGCGACCTCCTCCGCGAGCGCCCCCGCGCCCGCCTGCCTGAGGCAGATCTCCACGTCCGGATGCTGCCGCCGGAAGGCCGCGAGCAGCCCCGCCACATGCACCCCGGCGATGCACTGCTCGGACCCGAGCGCCAGCATCCCGCGCAGCACGCCCTGCACCGCGGCGACCGCCTCATGGGCCGTCCTGACCTGCGCCAGGATCCGCTCCGCCTCACCCAGCAGGGCCCGCCCGGCCGGGGTGAGCGTCACCCGGCGGGTCGTCCGCACGAACAGCGGGGTCTGCAGCTCCCGCTCCAGTGCCCGGATCGAGGCCGACAGGCCGGACTGGGACACCATCAGGCGCTCTGCCGCCCGGGTGAAGTGCTGGTCCTCGGCGACCGCCACGAAGTGCTGGAGATGGCGCAATTCCATGATTGAGCAGCGTAACCGCTGAATCCCATCTGATTTACCTGTTGGACCACTGCCCGCAGGTCACGAAAGAGTGGATACCGACCGGACTACGGTTCTGCGGAACCGTCCTTCGTGTGCCAACCCCTCTGGAGTCGCGTTGTACACCGCACACCCCGACCGCTATGCGGACATGCCCTACCGGCGCACCGGACGCAGCGGACTGAAACTCCCCGCGCTGTCCCTCGGACTGTGGCACAACTTCGGCCCGGCGGACCGCTCGGTCGAGCACCAGCGGGCCATCCTGCGCCGCGCCTTCGACCTCGGCGTCACCCACTTCGACCTGGCCAACAACTACGGCCCGCCGCCCGGAGCCGCCGAGTCCGCGCTCGGCGAGGCGCTGAAGGCGGACTTCGCCCCGTACCGCGACGAGCTGGTCATCTCCACCAAGGCCGGCTATCTGATGTGGCCCGGCCCGTACGGCGAGTGGGGCTCGCGCAAGTACCTGCTGTCCTCGCTCGACCAGAGCCTGAAGCGGATGGGCCTGGACTACGTCGACATCTTCTACTCGCACCGCCCCGACCCGGACACTCCGCTGGAGGAGACGATGGGCGCCCTGCACTCGGCGGTGCAGCAGGGCAAGGCGCTGTACGTCGGCGTCTCCAACTACTCGGCCGAGCAGACCCGCGAGGCGGCTCGCATCCTCGGCGAGCTGGGCACCCCGCTGCTCATCCACCAGCCGCGCTACTCGATGCTCGACCGCCGCCCCGAGGACGAGGGCCTCCTCGACGCCCTGGACGAGCTCCAGGTCGGCTCCATCGTCTTCTCCCCGCTGGAGCAGGGCGTGCTGACCGCCCGCTACCTCGACGGCATCCCGGAGGACTCGCGGGCAGCGAGCGACAGCCCCTTCCTGAACTCGGACGCGCTCACCGAGGACCTGGTGGCCAAGCTGCGCGCCCTCGACGACATCGCCAAGTCCCGCGGCCAGTCCCTGGCCCAGCTGGCCCTGGCCTGGGTGCTGCGCGGCGGCCGGGTGACCTCCGCGCTGGTCGGCGCGAGCAGCGCGCGGCAGATCGAGGACAGCGTCGCCGCGATCGGCAACCTGGACTTCGACGCGGAGGAACTGGCCCGCATCGACGCGGTGATCAAGGGCTGAGCCGTTCGGTCAGGCGCACGGTCACGGAGTCGCCCTCCTGCTTCCCGATGGCCTTGCGCACGTCGGCCCTGACGGGGAGCTTGTGGGTGCCGTCCCCGAGGGCCATGAACGAACTCTGGAACGGATGTCCGTCGATCGTCCCGCGGATCCTCACCAGACCGCGCGTGCCGAAGAAGCCGACGGACTCCGGCCAGACGACATAGGTCCAGCCACCCTTGCTCGGGCTCTTGCGCAGGACGGCGGTGAATTCCGCGTCCACCGTCCCTGTCCCACCGGTGGTCATGGTGCCCTCCTTCGCGGCGGTCCTTCCGCCTTCGGTGGTCAGACCGCCGCGCGGCGCGGAACTCATCGCTCAGGTGCCGGCGGGAACCCGGTCCAGGAATCCCAGCACGGACGTGATCCGGCCCTCGGCGTCCAGGGTGATCACGTCCGACCCGGCCACCGGCGCCGCCTCGTCGGCCTCGCTCACCAGCTCCCAGGAGAAGCGCGCCGTGTCGTGGTGGCCGTCCACGGAGCCGGTGAGCCGGAACGCGAAGCCGGGGAACTTCGCCTGCGCCGCCGCGACGACGGCGACGATCCCCTCGTGGCCGCGCACCTCGGCGAGGGGGTCGGTGTAGCCGCCCTCAGGGGCCCACGCGGTGGCGACGGCCCTGGCCCGCTCCTGCGGCTCGCGGGCGTTCCAGGCCTCGAAATAGCGGGCGACGGCGATCTCGTACCGGTCGGTGGGCGTGGGCATGGTCGATCAGCCTCCAACGAGGTCGTCACTGCTGGTCGGAACCGGATCGCGGTCGCGGCGAGCCGGTACCGCAACGATGCCCGTACGCACCGGAAAGCTCGATTACCTCCGGGGTAATGCCCGGGTCGCGCAGCGAACTTGACGTGTACCCGCCGTATTTCGGCCACCACGGGCTGTGAATATGCCAGGAGAGTGGCCGGAAAGTCGTGGTGACAGTGTTTCAGTAGTGAACATACTCGACTGCGAGAGCGCTTCACTTGGGGCGACGGCGCCCTCACGCACCGCTCATGAGCCGCAGGGAAAGCGAGGCCCGCCGACAGGCGAACAAGCGACACGGGGGAGAGTCACGTGCACGACGAGTTCCTGTGCCATGTCACCGCGTACGGGGTCTGCGGTGGCCGGCGCATCGGTGTACCCCTGGGAACCTACCGAGCGCCCACCCTGGCCCTCGCCCTGTGGTGGTTACGCGACCGGGCCTCCTGGATCGCCGAGCGATTAGACCCGCAGCCCGGCGCCGGGCACCTCCCGCCGAAGGCGCTCGTCCCGGTCGCCGACACCGTGCCCGACGTGCCGGCCGTGCTGCGCGCCTGGTGCGGCGATGTCGGCCGGCAGGAGCTGGTCGCCGACGAGTTGGCGGCCGGACGGCTGGTGAGGATCGCCGTGAGCGACGACACCACCGAGTACGAACTGCTCGCCGAGTCGGTGGACGCCCTGCGCATGCAGCGGACCGTTCCTCCGCTGGTCGTGCCGGTCGCCTGAGGTGGCCGTTCCGAACGGGCGCCGCACCAGGTGAAGGCAGGCCGCAAGGACGGACAAATCAGGCATCGCATGGCATCCACACCGACGGCCACCGCGTCCACGCATCGGGGTCAGCGCTGTCGAGCCGCTCCTCCGGCGGTGAACGCCGACCCGCTCACCCTTCCCCGCGCTTCCCGGCCTCGCCCCGGTGCCGCCCCCACCGCGCCGCCGGCCCGCCGAGGAACCCGGCGACCAGCCCCCACAGCACCGCCAGTCCGACCGCGCTCCAAACCTCGGGCCGCAGGAACAGCTCCCCGCCCAGGTCCCCGCCGAGGTCACCGATGCCCAGGACCGACAGCCCGTAGTGCGCCGAGACGCGGCCCACGAGGCAGATCATCAGCACCGTCAGTGCGAGGGCGACCGCCAGACGCACCGCGTGCCGCCAGGCGGGCATCCGGGCCGGAGACCGCCTCGCCATCACGAACGCCGCGCCCAGCAGCAGGACCGCGTCGACGACGACGAGCCACCACACCCTCCCGTCGTGCTCGGCCAGGCTGCCCAGATCGAGCTCGGCGACCTCCGGGCCGCGCAGCACCTCGTCGAGCACATGCGGCATGGGCAACCCGAACGGACCGTCCACGCGGCCGTCCCACGTCGCGCCGAGACCGATCGTGAGGGCGAGCCACACCAGGTTCGGCAGGCCGAGCAGGATCACCGCCAGGGTCTCGGCCGCGTGCCCGCGGGTCGCCGCGACGACCAGGCCGATGACGACACCGAGCCCCACCCAGACGAGCAGCAGCACCACCATGGCGTACGCGGCCGGCCGCACCGACTCCTGGAAGCGCAGCAGCCGACCCGGCAGCGGTGCCCCGCGCGAGACCAGCAGGGCGAGCAGCAGCACGCCCGCCAGCCACAGCACGCCGAAGAACACGGTCGCCGGTACGTCGGTGGTGAAGCCGACCTGCGGCGAGATGCCGAACAGGTCGCCGAGGTCGCCGAGCGTCTCATCACCGAAGTCGCTGAGAGACAGGGAGAAGGTCTGGCGGGCGGCGAAGGACAGCGCCAGCAGCGCGACGAGCCACAGGACGGCGATCCTGGCGGCCCAGCCGGCCAGCTCCCCGGCGCCGGCGACCGCCCGGTGCCGCAGCGGCCGCAGGAAACCGGCGGCCAGGACGAGGGCACCGACCAGTGTCACGGACAGCGGGATCACGGCCAGCCCGGCGTCGGACTCGGCCAGGTCTCCGGCGTTCCCCGAGAGCTCGACCCTGCCGCCGACCGCCGTGACCACCGTCGCCGCGACGACCCGAGGGAAGGCGTTGTCCGGGAGCTCCGCGGCCCCGGCCGCCCACAGCCCCAGCGCGGCCACCACCCCCATCGACACCAGCGCGGCCAGCACCGCGCCGACGGCCGGTACCCAGCCGTGACGGGCCACGGCCGGACGGGAGGGAGGCGGCACGCTCACCCTGCCCACGCTAAGCAGCGCCCCCGCGGCACGCCCGCCGGGAGGTCCGTCCGCGTCGGCTCGCGGGCGCGCGGGAGCGGGAGGAAGAACAGGGCGTTCGCGCCGGTCGCCGCAGTCGCCGTCGCTGTGACGTACGGCGCTACCTGCGAAGGGACTGCGAAGCGCTGCGCTGGGTACGAGGACTGGTGCAGCAGCGTCCGGCCAGGCCGGCTTCCGAGAGAGACACGCATGATCGAGCACGTGGGCGGGGCAGTGATTCCGACTGGTTTCGACGTGCCCGTGGAACCGCTTCGGCGGGCGGCGCACTACAGCGGCGAACCGGGATGCATCGCCGAGGCGCGGTCGTTCGCCGCGGTGTTCCTCGGCCGGCTCAGGACCGAGTGGTGTGCCACGATCGATGAGCCCGCCGAGGACAAGGTGCTCCTCGTGGTCAGCGAACTGGTCACCAACGCCGACCGGCACAGCAACGGCCCGTACATCCTGGAGCTGGAGGGCACGGACGACGCGGTGACGGTCTGCGTGTACGACAGCAGTTCCGCCCTGCCCCGCCGCTACCCCAGGGATCCCGAACGGGTCGGGCGGCACGGCCTGGAGATAGTGCACGCCCTGGCGGCGGAGGTCTCCGTGGAACGGGTACCGGTCGGCAAGCGGGTGCGCGCTGTGCTGCGGACGAGCGCCGAGTGACGGACGCGGCCGCGCGGACCGCCGCGCCGACCTGAGCCGCGATTTCCCCCAGGGCGGAATTCCGCTCCCTTCCCCTGACGTCCCTGACTTCTACGCTGGTCGGGTGAGCGAACAAGCGACGAACGAAGCCCGCGTCATTCCCCTGCGCCCGCCGACCGCCCGCCCGTCGGCCGCCCGCTCGGGAGCGACCCGCCCAGCGTCCGAACGCCCTGCCACCGCGCCACCCACGACCACGACCACGCCCGCGCCCCACGCCCCCGCCGCGGCCCCGCCCCCCGCGGCCAAAGAGCCCCTGTGGCGCGACCTGATCGGCGACGTCCTGCGCCGCGAGCGCCTCGCCCAGGAGCGCACGCTCAAGGACGTGGCCGACGCCGCCCGGATCTCCATGCCGTACCTCTCGGAGGTCGAGCGCGGCCGCAAGGAAGCCTCCTCGGAGGTCCTCGCGGCCGCCGCCCACGCCCTGGGACTCGGCCTCGGCGACCTGCTGTCGCTGGCGCAGGGCGAACTGGTCAGGCTGGCCGGCCGCCGAGTGCCCGCCGGTAGCCGCGGCAGGGCGGGTTCGCGGTACGACGGACTGTGCCTGGCCGCCTGACCGCGGTGGCGGACCGGCGCCTCAGACCCCCACGAGGCGCCGGCTCAGCACCTCGTCCGCCAGGCCGTACGCCACCGCCTCCTCAGCGGTGAACACCTTGTCGCGGTCCATGTCCGCGCGCAGCGTCGCGATGTCGTGGTGCGTGTGCCGGGCCAGCACCTCCTCGACCTGCGAGCGGATCCGGACCATCTCCTGGGCATGCAGGGCGAGGTCGGAGATCATGCCCCGGCTGCCACCGGAGGCGGGCTGACCGAGCAGCACACGCGCGTGCTCCAGCACGAACCGCCGCCCGGGATCGCCACCGGCCAGCAGCACCGCCGCCGTGGACGCCGCCTGCCCGACGCAGCACGTCGAGATCGGCGCCCTCACATACGACATCGTGTCGTAGATCGCCATCAGCGAAGTGAACGAGCCGCCGGGGGAATTGATGTAGACCGAGATCTCGCTCTCCGGGGCCGACGACTCCAGATGGAGCAGTTGCGCGATGACGACGTTGGCGACACCGTCGTCGATCTCGGTGCCGAGAAAGATGATGCGCTCGTTGAGCAGCCGGCTGAACACGTCGTACGACCGCTCGCCCGCCGGCGTGCGCTCGACCACGTTCGGAATCGTGTACGTCCCCATCACTGCAGCCCCATCCTGCGTCGCGACGTGGCCGGGCGGACGTCCGCGAGGGACTCCACGACCCGGTCCACCATGCCGTACTCCCTGGCCTCCTCGGCCGTGAACCAGCGGTCGCGGTCACCGTCCCGGGAGATGGCCTCCGGGGTCTGGCCGGTGTGCTCCGCCGTGATCCGCTCGATCGTCCGCTTGGTGAACTCCAGGTTCTCCGCCTGGATCTCGATGTCCGCGGTGGTGCCGCCGATGCCCGCCGACGGCTGGTGCATCATGATCCGCGCGTTCGGCAGCGCGTACCGCTTGCCCGCGGTGCCGACGCTCAGCAGGAACTGGCCCATGCTCGCGGCGAACCCCATGGCGAGCGTCGCGACGTCGTTCGGGATCAGCCGCATCGTGTCGTAGATGGCCAGGCCCGCGTGCACCGACCCGCCGGGGCTGTTGATGTACAGGCTGATGTCGGTGCGCGGATCCTCCGCCGACAGCAGCAGGAGCTGGGCGCAGACCCGGTTGGCGGAAGCCTCGGTGACCTCGGTGCCGAGGAACACGATGCGCTGCCCGAGCAGTTGGGCGGCGAGATGGTCGTCGAACCGCGTGGGCGGCGCGTCGCCCTCCTCGGCCCGGGGCGCGAGCGCGGAAAGTGGAGTCATCGGATCTCCTCGTGGTGGTGGGGATGCCGTCGACTCCACTGTCGACCGCGAACGCCGCCGCTGGTCGGTTTCTCTGCCCGTGGCAGATCAGCTGACGGCAGAGCCCTTCCGCAACTCCCGGAAGAAGGCCCGCACATCGCCGACCAGCAGATCCGGATCCCCCCCCCGTCGCGAAGTGCCCGCCCGACCCGGCCAGCCGCGCGTGATGATCGGCGCGCCGGCGTCGGGCTCGCTTGGGCGTATCGGCCATCTGGTTCAGCGGAAACGGCCCGACCGATGAGTTTCGCCGCGAGGAACGGTCGACACAGATGACAGCGACCCCGCCCCACCCCAGGAGGAACTCATGGCAAGCGACGGTTTCACCACGTGTCTCTGGTTCGACGGCCAGGCCGAGGAGGCCGCCCACTTCTACGTCTCGGTCTTCAAGAACTCCAGCGTCGGCAAGATCGCGCGCTATCCCGAGGGGGCCCTCCAGCCCGCCGGCAGTGTCATGACCGTCGAGTTCACGGCCAACGGTCACCGGTTCCTCGGGCTCAACGGCGGTCCCCAGTTCAAGTTCACCGAGGCGGTCTCCTTCATGATCTTCTGCGAGAACCAGGAGGAGATCGACTACTACTGGACCAAGCTCACCGAGAACGGCGGCGAGCCCGGCCCGTGCGGCTGGCTCAAGGACAGGTACGGCGTGTCCTGGCAGGTCGTCCCGGACCGGCTCGACGAGATGGTCACCGACCCGGACCCGGCGAAGGCGGCCCGTGTGACCGCGGCGTTCATGGCGATGGGCAAGTTCGACATCGCCGCCCTGGAGCGGGCCTACGCGGGCGAATGAGGCGCTAGCCGCCCCCGGTTTCGCCGATCACCCGGGTGATCTCCCTGGCCATCCGCAGGATGCCCGGGGAGCGGACCGGGCAGGGCTTCGGCGTGGACGTCGTGGGGGCCAGACAGAAGTGCAGGTAGTCCTCGTCGAGGTGCAGGGCGGTGCGGTCGCGGTCCGGCTGGGTGCAGTAGTCCGGGTGCTCGCGCTCGTACGCGGTGCACGGCAGATACTGCGTCCAGGTGTAGCGGGACCCGGCGGGGGCCACCGTCGCGCCCGCGTCGGCCACCACGTGGCCCGGGGTGGCGGCCTGCTCCTCGTAGAGGGCGTTGACCCGCCGGACCCGGTCGGGAGAGACCGGGTCCGGACCTTGCAGCACCCAGACGATCCGGGCGTCTCCGGCAGCGGCGATCTGGTCGCTCAGCCGCCTCATGTCGGCCGCGTACCGCTTGAAGTACTTCTCAGGGGAGGCGGCGTGGGTGATGCCGTCCATGCACGGCGTGTACCCCCACGCGTTGCCCCAGAACTGAAGCACCACGAAGTCCGGCCGCAGCCGGCGCACCAAGGCGGCCGCCTTGTCCGCGGCCGGGACGAGGGACCGTTCGCCCGTGCCCTCCAGGTAGTCGCACAGGGTGGTGCCCGAGTACGGGGCGCTTGTGTACGCCGCTCGCAGGGCGCGGCGCACTTCCTGCCCGAGCACCTTCTGCGCCTCCATCGCGAGCGAGTCGCCCAGATACAGCACCGAGGGCGCCCGCGCAGGGGACTTCGCGCCGCTGCTCGGAGAGGCCGGCGCCCGCTGCTGCGTCGTGGCCGACCCCTGAGGCGCCTCAAGCGGCGCCGCGGCCTTGGGCCCGGACGCCGGATCCCCGCACGCGCCGAGCAGCACGGCGGCCAGCACCACCCCCACCAACCACGGCTTCCGCATAAGGCAACTCCCGCCCCGGACACCGAAAACGGCTCCCCAGGCAAGCACAGCCCGGCCCCAGGGGGAAGACCCGCGTCGGCCACCGGAGTCCCTTGGCCGACGCCGGTCATGACGGTCACTCAGACGCGGTCCGCCGCGATCAGCAGATACTGGAAGCTGCCGTTGCGGTACGCGTTCAGGAACGTGTCCTCGATGCCCGTCACCAGGTGGTCCGCCTCACGGCGCAACTCCCAGTAGGGGAGGGCCGCCTCGGTGAGGTCCTGCACCTGGACCGGGACGAGGCGGTTGCGGGCCATGGCGCGGAAGTACGCCGAGCGCGGGTGGATGTCGCAGATGTAGTGGGCGTTGATCAAGGACACCTCGCGGGAGGCGCGTCCGTAGGTGTCGTTGTAGCAGCCGGTGATGACGACGTAGCGACCGCCGCGGCGCAGCAGCCGGGCGTGCTCGGCGAACAGCAGGTCGAGCTCGACGTACATGGTGGACTCGTTGTTCCACGAGGCCGCGAACGCCCCGGACGGCAGACCGGTGTCGAGCATGTTGCGGCAGTGGTAGCGCACCCGGTCGTCGATGCCCCGCTTACGGGCCTGCTCGCCCGCGAACTCGGCCTGCTTGGCGGAGATGGTGACCCCGTCGGCCTCGCAGCCGTAGCGCAGATGCGCCACGACACTGCCGCCCCCGCGCCCGCACCCGGCGTCGAAGACCCGGTCGCCCGGCGTCAACGGTCCCAGCCGGTCGGCGAGCAGTTCGGCCTGGGCGTGCTCCAGCCGGTGCAGTTCGGCGGTGAGGCGCTGCCGGCGCCGCACCGGGTCGGGTTCGTCGAGCACGGAGCGGTCCGCTTCGCCGATGCCGTAGTGATGGTGGTACAGGTCGTCGATCTTTCCGAGTTCGAGGTTGACCGGGTTCTCCTCGGCGTTCCAGTAGTCCGCGACGCGGGTCTGGTACGTGGACTGGGACGGCACCGGGGCGGTGGTGGTGCCGGCTTCGGGGGCGATGGTCAACGGTGACTCCTCGTGCTGGTGGCTGTTTCGCTCTGTCATTCCTTGGCGCATTACCAGTAGTGGGGCAGGTGGTAGCGGTGGCTGTTGGTGGCGTGCCACTCGTGGTTGCCGGCCACCCAGTCGGACAGACTCCGGGCGTAGCGTTCGACGAGGGGGGAGGTGGCGGACAGCGCGGCCGACTCCTCGTCGAAGGCGTCCATGATCCGGTTGTGGATCTCGACGGCCCTCAGATAGGCGGCCTTGAGCCCGCACCGCTCGTTGGCCGCGATGACCTGCGGCAGGTTGAGGTGGGTCGGATCGCTCGCGAGCTCCTTGGTGAAGGAGTACAGGTCGTTGACGATCGTGGTCGCGTTGCAGGCGAGCGCCGTGATCCGCTGGATCTCGGGCCGGGCGTAGACCGCCTCGGGCAGCTCGTAGCCGTCCACGGCGTCCACGATCGACAGACACGGACGGAAGTTGTTGAACTGCCGCATCACCAGGTACTCCCAGACCCGCGGCACATGGCGGGTCTCCGCCCAGGCGGCCTCGGCCAGATAGCCCAGGTGCAGCCGGGCGATGTCGTGCACGAAGCGGTCGGTCTGGCTGGGGGTGGCGAAGCAGGCGTAGTCCGCGAGGGCGAAGTGGTACGAGCGCAGCGGACCGTCGGCCCGCACGCCGTGACGCCACTCCTCCTCCAGTTCGGGGACGCCGTGGTACGGGTCGATCGCCGACTGGGCCATGATCAACCGGCCCCCGAGGCCCCGGCGGGCTCCGCCGCGGCCCTCGTCCTCCTCGCAGTAGCAGGAGTCGACGACGTTCTCCGCGAGCAGCAGCTCACCGGCGACCGTCAGCCGTTCCAGATCGACCGCCTCCGGATGCTGGAGCACCACGGCCCGACCGAACTGGAACCCCGAGAAGTCCCCTTTCCACGCCTCGGGGAACAGGTCGAGCCGCCGGGCCCAGGCCTCCAGCCTGCGGTCGACCTCCGCTGCCTTCGCGGGGTCGGCGGGGGCGACCTGCCGGTACCGCAGCCCCGGGATCACCCCGCCGCGCCGGGTGCGCAGGGTGCTCGCCACGTTCGGCGGGCCCGGCGGCGAGAAGACGGACGGCGTGCTCATGGCGTGCTCCACGCGGTCACTCGGCCGTCCGGCCGATCTGGGCGTTCTCGAGGATCCCGACCGCGTCGGGCACGAGGATCGCCAGCGAGTAGTAGGCCGTGACGAGGTAGCGGATGATCGAGTTGCCGTCGATGCCCATGAACCGCACGTTCAAGCCCGGTTGATACTCCTCCGGGATGCCGGTCTGGTACAGCCCGATGGCGCCCTGGTCGCCCTCCCCGGTGCGCAGCGCGATGATGCTGCTGGTGTGCTGCGCGCTGATCGGGATCTTGTTGCAGGGGAAGATCGGGACGCCGCGCCACGCGGGGATCTCGTGCCCCTCGACGGTCGCCGTGCCGGGTACCAGGCCGCGCCGGTTGCACTGCCGGAAGAACGCCGCGATCGCCTTCGGATGGGCGATGAACAGCTTGGTCTTGCGCCGCATCGACAGCAGCTCGTCCATGTCGTCCGGGGTCGGCGGCCCGGTGAACGTGCTGATGCGCTGCCCGTGGTCGGCGTTGTGCAGCAGCCCGAACTCCCGGTTGTTGACCAGCTCCCACTCCTGGCGCTCGCGGATCTCCTCGATGGTCAGCCTCAGTTGCTGCTCGGTCTGGTCCATCGGGTTGTTGTAGAGGTCGGCCACCCGGGTGTGGACCCGCAGCACGGTCTGGGTCAGGGACAACTCGTACTCACGCGGGGCGAGTTCGTAGTCCACGAAGCCGCCGTTGAGGGTCGGTTCGCCGACATGGCCCGCCCGCACGGGCACATCGGCCTCGCCCTTGCGGTTCATGGGCAGGCTCTGGCGCGCGGCGTAGGCCTCCAGGTGCGCCGCGAGGGACGGCACCCGGTCGGTGAACTCCTCGACCACGGTCCAGGGCAGCGCGAGCAGTACGCCGGCGGTCTCCGCGCGCACCGAGCTCAGCCAGAGCGGGTCGGGCCGGCCGATGGCCTCGTCGCCGATCTGGTCGCCGTCGGTGACGACGCCGAGGATCTCCTCCTCGCCGTACTTGCCCTCCGTGAAGCGGGTGAAGCGGCCGTGCACGACGAGGTAGGCCTCGGTGACGGGCTGCCCGGCCTCGACGAGCACCTGGCCGGCCCGGATCTCCCGGACCCGGAACCGGGTGGCGACCTCCCTGAGGACGTCGGTGTCGGCGTAGCCGCGCAGGGCCGGAAGCTCGGTGAGGGTCTCGGGGATGACCTTGATGTCGTCGGCCCCGTTCTGGTCGAACTGCACCCGGCCCCGGCCCACGCGGAGCTGAAGCCGGCGGTTGACCCGGTAGGTGCCGCCCTTCACATCGACCCAGGGCAGCATCCGCAGCAGCCAGCGTGAGCTGATGGCCTGCATCTGGGGTTCGGACTTGGTGGTGGTGGCGAGCTGCCGGGCCGCCTGGGTGCTCAGACTGGTGAGCTGACCGTCGGACCGGGGATCGGGATCGGGTTCGTCGATGGCGGGACCGGTGGCGCTGTCCGGTGTGGACACATTCCCTCCCGGGGAGGTGAGCGGGCTGGTCAAGCGCGTGCACCAGCCAAACAGCCGCTGTGGCGCCTGGATCAGGGCGTGAAGGGGGCGGCTTCGGACCCTGGAGGTACAAACCTGCCGTACGGGGCAATGGGCACACCGTGGGTGCACCCGCTCCCCTCCTGTGACCCCGCACGCTGGAGTGACGGCGCTCAGGACAGGTCGTCCACCAGCACCGCCGCCCCGTCGAACCGGCCCGCCTTCAGGTCCCGCAGCGCCGCGTCGGCCCGCGACAGCGGATAGGCGTGCGTCGTGGCGTGTACGGCGTGCTCGGCGGCGAGCGCCAGGAACTCGACGCCGTCCGCGCGCGTGTTGGCGGTGACGCTGCGCAGTTGCTTCTCGTAGAAGAGGTCGCTCTCGTAGCGCAGCGCCGGGACGTCGCTGAGGTGGATGCCCGCGATCGCCAGGGTGCCGCCCCGGTCGAGGGCCCGCAGCGCCACCGGGACGAGATCGCCGACCGGCGCGAACAGGATCGCGCTGTCCAGCGGCTCCGGCGGCAGCTCGGAGGTGTCGCGCGCCGAGGCGGCACCCAGATCGAGCGCCAGCTTCCGCGCGGCCGCGCCTCGCGTCAGCACATGCACGGTGGCGCCCTCGGCCAGCGCCACCTGCGCGCACAGATGCGCGCTGCCCCCGAAGCCGTACAGCCCGAGCCGCCCGCCCGCGGGGAGCGCCGCCCGCCGCAGCGCGCGATGGCCGATGATCCCGGCGCACAGCAGCGGCGCGACCGTGACGTCGTCGAGGCCGTCCGGCAGCCGATAGGCGTACGCGGCCGGTACCGTCGTGTACTGCGCGTAACCACCGTCGGCGTCCCAGCCGGTGTACCGCGAGGCCGGGCACAGGTTCTCGGCCCCACGCGCACAGTAGGCACAGGTGCCGTCGGTGCGCCGCAGCCAGGCCACCCCCACCCGCTCCCCGCCCTCGAAGCCGCGTACCGCCGCCCCGAACCCGGCCACCACACCGACCACTTCGTGCCCGGGAGTGACCCCCGGCCGGTGCACCGGCAGATCCCCCTCGGTGACGTGCAGGTCCGTCCGGCACACCCCGCACGCACGCACCCTCACCAGCAGCTCGTCGTCGCCCGGCACCGGAACCGGCTTCTCGACCAGCCGGAGTGCCCCCTCCTCGACCGGCCCCGGCCCGAGCACCGCCCACGCGCGCATCGTCCCGTCCGCCACACCGCGCCCCTTCGTCGACCGGCCCGACCGTCTGCCTCCAGTCTGGAACGGAAGCGGACATTCGGCGCGCGCCCCGCCCTCCGGGTGGCTAGCGTGAGAATCCGGACAACCAACCCATCCGGAAGAGGGTCGCACCATGGCCGTGCCACCTGAAGGAACCCCTTGCTGGGCCGACGCGATGTTCGGTGACGTCGAGGGAGCCAAACGCTTCTACGGCGAAGTCCTGGGCTGGACCTTCGGCGAGGAGTCGTCGGAGTACGGCAACTACACCCAGGCCTACGCGAACGGCAAGGCCGCCGCCGCGGTCGTCCCGCCCATGCCGGGCCAGGAGGGCATGTCGCAGTGGTGTCTGTACTTCGCCTCCTCCGACGTGGCCGCCACCGCCGCCAAGATCCGCGAGAACGGCGGCGCGATCCTGATGGAGCCGATGGAGGTCGGGGAGTTCGGCAGCATGTGCCTGGCCCGTGACCCGGGCGGCGTCGTCTTCGGCGTGTGGCAGGCCGGTACCCACGAGGGCTTCGACACGGCGATGGACGACCCCGGCGCGTTCTGCTGGGCGGAGATCTTCGCCCGCGAGCCGGAGAAGTCCGACACCTTCTTCCCCGCCGTCTTCGGCTACCGGCAACAGCGGTTGGAGGACGACGGGATCGACTTCCGCCTCTACACCCTCGGCAAGGAGACCATCGCCCTGGGCCGGATGAAGATGACGGACGACTTCCCGCAGGACATCCCGCCGTGGATCAACGTCTACTTCAACGTCCCCGACTGCGACGACGCCGTCGCCAGGGCCACCAAGCTCGGCGGTGTGCTGCGCTTCGGCCCGATGAGCAGCCCCTTCGGCCGGTTCGCCGCGCTGAGCGACCCGCAGGGCGCGAACTTCTCGGTGATCGACACCGGCACCACCGAGGGCGAGATGCCCGAGATCACCGACCTCTCCTGACCGACTCCGCGACCGGGCACCCGGCCCGCCCATGGCATGATCGGACACATGCGTGAACGTGTGGTGGCCGCGTGCGACGGGGCCTCGAAGGGAAACCCCGGCCCGGCGGGCTGGGCCTGGGTCGTCGCCGACGAGAAGGAGACCCCGGACCGCTGGGAGGCGGGCCCGCTCGGCCGGGCCACCAACAACGTCGCGGAACTGACCGCGCTGGAGCGCCTGCTCACGGCGACCGACCCCGGCGTACCACTGGAGATCCGGATGGACTCCCAGTACGCCATGAAGGCCGTCACCACCTGGCTGCCCGGCTGGAAGCGCAACGGCTGGAAGACGGCCGCCGGCAAGCCGGTCGCCAACCAGGACCTGGTCGTGCGCATCGACGAACTGCTCGCCGGCCGCACGGTCGAGTTCCGCTACGTCCCCGCCCACCAGGTCGACGGCGACCCGCTGAACGACTTCGCCGACCGCGCCGCCAGTCAGGCGGCCACCGTGCAGGAGCCCGCGGGCAGCGGCCTGGGCTCGCCGGAGCCGCCGCCCTCCCCGGACACCCCGCAGGCCAGGGCCCCCCGCCGCAAGTCCGCGCCCGGCCGGAAGAACGGCAACTCCTCGCGCACCATCAAGGCCAAGTTCCCCGGCCGCTGCGTCTGCGGACGCGGCTACGCGGCGGGCGAGCCCATCGCCAAGAACGCGCAGGGCTGGGGCCACCCGGAGTGCCGCACCGCCGAGGCATGAACGACGACGGACCGGGCGCGGACGGGGCCCGGGCGGATCGGGCGCGGTCTCAGGCCGCGTCGAAGGTGTAGTGCGCGGTGTGGTCCAGCAGGTCGGCGGGACGCACGTCGTTCCACGGCTTCATCGTGTCGTCGAGGTCGACCACGTTCGGCGTCCCGGCAACCGGGACGTAACCCGAGCCGGGGTGGCGCCGCTGCCAGTCCGCCCACAGCTTGTCGACGTAGGCGTGGTGCAGCCAGAACACCGGGTCGTTGGGTGACATGCCGGTCGCCATCTGACCGCCGACCCAGACATGGACCCGGTTGTGCAGATTGACCCCGCGCCAGCCCTCCAGGTGGTTGCGGAAACCGTCCGACGCGCTGTTCCAGGGCGCCATGTCGTACGTCGGCATCGCGAGCACGGACTCCACCTCGGCCCGGGTCGGCAACTCCCGTACGGCGGCGCCGAGCGAACGGCGCAGATACGTGCGGCCGTCGACGCGCACGTTGACCGTCCAGTTGCCGCTCGACGCGGCGAACGGCCCGTCCATCACCCGCCCGTCGAGGCTGCGCCCGGTGCCGCCGAGGAAGTCGGGCGCCCACAGCGAGGACCGTATCGAGCGGTCGGCGGTCCAGTCCCAGTACGGCAGGGCGACCGAGGCGTCCACTTCCTGCAACGCGCGCTCGAACTCAAGCAGGAATCTGCGGTGCCAGGGCAGGAAGGACGGTGAACGGTGGCCGGTGCGTTCCCCGTTGTCGGTGTCGCCGATGATGAAGGCATTGTGGGTCGTGACGAACTCGTCGTAACGGCCGTTGCGCTTCAACTCCAGCAGGGCGGCGACGAGTCGCCGCTTCTCGTCGGCGGTCAGCAGGGCCTGGTTCTTGCGGACGGTCATGGTCGGTGGTGCTCCAAAGTACTTGTGCGGCCGGTCGGTCGGCGGCAGGTCAGTTGGCGGGGAAGGGGAGGAGCGTGGCGCCCTGGAGCTCGTCGACGGCGGCCCGGGCGGCGGCGCGCGGGGTGGGGACCGGGTCGTAGTGGCTGACGACGCTGATCCAACTGCCGTCGGCGTTGCGCATCACGTGCAGTTCCACCCCGTCGACGAACACGGCGTAGCCGGCGCCGTGGTGCTGGTGACCGCCGCCCGAGACCGGCCGGCCCTGTATCCGGCGGCCCTTGTAGACCTCGTCGAAGGACGCGGGGGAGTGGGGGCCATGCCCGGCGGTGGACGCGGTGGACGCGGTGGACGCGGCGGATTCCCTGGCGGCGGTCGACGCGGTGGGGGCGGCGACCGCCTGGGCACCGGCCGTGGTGGCGAGGGCGGCCGCGGCGGTGAGCGCACGGCGACGGCTGAGTTCCGGCATGCGGGCTCCTGGATCGGGTTGGTTCGGATGACGACTCCGCATGCCTACCGGGCCGGACGAGGGTGGGAGAAATCGGTCGGGAGCGGTTGGCCGCGATCCGGACAAGTGCCCACATGTCGTGCAAGGTTGTACGAAGATGATCTTGCTGCGGGCGGAGCCCGCCGCCACCCGGAACGGGAAATTCCTCCCCTGGAGGCGCCGTTCCGGGCGGTACTTCGCTCACCGGCGCGTCGCCAGTGGTCTGCCTCACCCGTCGAAGCTGACGCGATCCGGAGCGTCGTGATGTGTCACGCCCGCCCTGATAGCGTGCGAAGCCGAAATGGCTGATTTGAGTAATTTATGGGGGTGTGTGTGAAGGTCGCCTGCGTCGGCGGCGGGCCCGCCGGCCTGTATCTCTCGATCCTGCTGAAGCTGCGGGACCCGTCCCACGAGGTCACCGTCCACGAACGCGACCCGGAGGGTTCCACCTACGGCTGGGGCGTCACCTACTGGCGCGGACTGCTCGACAAGCTGCACGAACACGACCCCGCATCGGCCCGCGCCATCGCCGAGAGTGCGGTCCGCTGGAGCGAGGGCGTCGCCCACGTACGGCACCTGACGACCCGTCGGGCCGGCGACGAGGGTCACGGCATCGGCCGCCACCGGATGCTGGAGATCCTCGCCGCCCGTGCCCGCTCACTCGGGGTACGGCTGGAGTACGAGCACGAGATCACGCCGGGGAACCCGCCCGACGCCGACCTCGTCGTGGCGGGCGACGGCGTCCACAGCGCCCTGCGCACCCACCACGCCGACCACTTCGGCACGCGGACCACCATCGGCCGCAACCACTACATCTGGCTCGGCACCAGCAAGCCCTTCGACGCCTTCACCTTCGCCTTCGTCGAGACCGACCACGGCTGGATCTGGTGCTACGGATACGGATACGGATGCGGATACGGCGTGGGCCCCGCGTCCGGCACCGTCGTCGTCGAATGCGCCCCCGAGACCTGGACCGGTCTCGGCCTCGACACCGTGAGCGCGGCCGACGGTCTGGCCCTGCTGGAGAAACTCTTCGCCGACGCCCTCGACGGACACCCCCTCACCGGCCGCGCCGACGCCGACGGCCGGGCGCGGTGGCGGAACTTCCGCACCCTCACCAACCGCACCTGGCACCGCGGCAACCTCGTCCTGCTCGGCGACGCCGCCCACACCACCCACTACTCCATCGGCGCCGGCACGACCCTCGCCCTGGAGGACGCCATCGCCCTGGCCGGCGCGCTGCACGCGCACGCCACGCTGCCGAGGGCGCTCGCCGACTACGAACAGCGCCGCAAGAAGGCCCTGTTGCCCGCCCAGAGCGCGGCCCGGCACAGCGCCCAGTGGTACGAGCACCTGCCCCGCTACATCGACCTGCCCCCGCAGCGGATGTTCGCCCTGCTCGGCCAGCGCCACTCACCCCTGCTGCCCCACGTGCCGCCCCAGTTGTACTACCGGATCGACCGGGCGGCCGGCCAGCTGGAGACGGTGCGCCGCTTCAAGCGCTGGCTGGGACCGAAGGTCGCGCGCACCGTGCAGGCGAGGGCACTGGCGTCCCGCGAGTAGCCGCACTCACCGGAACAACCGGTCGAGGAAGGCGTTGCCGAACACACCGTGGGGGTCGAGCCGGTCCAGCACCCCGGCAGCCTGCCCCCATGCGCTCTCCCCGAAGGAGCCGGGCACGACCGCGTCCAGCACCTCCTCGTCGCGCCAGGCCGCCTCGTCCGTGTAGGCCCAGCCCTTCGACCACTCGACGCGGGCCGAGGCGTACCCGCCGTCGAAGGCGCGCAGCACGAACCGCTCCATCTCGCGCAGGAACTCCTCCGCGTACGGCGTCCCGGGGAGCGTCAGGACGTTCAGCCACACGGCCGTGTCCCACTCGGGACGATCTCCACGCGGCCGGAGCGCCGACAACAGCGGGGTCCGCGCACCGTCCGCCCCGACATCCGCCGGATCGTCCAGGCCGGTCACCCGGATCTCGACCGAACCGTTGACCGGGAACCGGCCGCGGGCCGCGTACGCCGTCAGCCGCTCCCGGTAGAAGGCGGTGAACTCGGCGACGACGCGCTGCACTTGGGCCCGCCCCGTCAGCACGGCGTAACCGTTCGTGGCGATCTTCAGGGTCGTCGGCCGCAGGTACAGCAGTGTGTTCTTGGACGGCCCCCAGATGTCCGCCGACATCGTCGCCACGAGCCCGAGCGCGGCCACGTCGTACTGCGCGTTGCCCAGCACCGGTGCCAGGTGCCAGGCGCCGTCCGACACCATGCGCCCGACCAGGTCCGCCACCGGGGTCGGGACGTTGTCGGAGAACGGGTAGTTGTAGGGGGTCCGCACGTGCCGCGAGGCCAGCGGCCGGGTGGGGGAGACGCTCCACACCTTCAGCCACGGGAACTCGGTGAAGGCGAACCAGATCGCCTCGACGCGTCCCGTCCGGTCCAGGAAACTCGCCAAGGTGCGTCCGCCGGTGCCGGGCGCGGCGAAGAGGTCGCCGGCCGGGATGTCCGTACGGCTGACACACCGCAGGTTGGTGTTGTCGCCCACGCGCAGCACGACCTCGGTGACCAGTGACCGGCCGAGATGGGTGAGCAGCGCGGCGCAGTCCGCCGCGTCACGTTCGTACGTCCGCAGTACGTACGCGTCGCTCGCCCCGTCCCAGACCACGGCCGTCAGCGACAGCACGAGATTGCTCAGGGAGCCGTACGTGTGCCCGGGCAGCCGCTGTTCGCCCCGCGCCGGTACCGCGGTGCCGTGCGCGGCCACGGCCAGGGCACCGCCCAGCGTGAGGTTGCCGGGCGCGGGGACCGCGGTGACGCCGAGGCCGTGCTGCTCCAGGTAGGTCAGCAGGGCCTCCACGGTGACGCCGGCGCCGGCGCGTACGGACGTCGGCGAGTCCAGGGCCAGGCCGGTGAGGTGGGAGGCGGTGTCGACCAGGAGGACCGGAGCGCCGGGCGACGTGCTCTGCGCGATCGTCAGCGGTGACCAGCCGTGCGAGGCGCCTCGGGCTCGGACTTTCCAGCCGTGCCGCCGGGCCCAGTTGACGACGGCTACCACCTGGTCGGGGTCGGCCGGCGCGCAGGCCCACAGTCCGTCGGCGGTGATCTCGCCCACCCAGTTCCGGTACGCCGAGCGGTACAGGGCCACATCGGCGGGGAAGCCCGGTAACTCCTGTGACGCGACGGCCGGTTCCACCGGAAGGAGTACCGGTACGGCGGCCAGGGCGGCGGTGGTGCGGAGGAAGCGCCTGCGGCTGAGGAAGTCGGTCACGGGGCCACGCTAGGGACCGGCGCGACACCCGTGGCTCGCCTGTCGGAACCATTCACACCTGTGAGTGATGCATGCGCCGGGTGACACTGCGGAGGGGCCGGTTCCGTGAGCGCTCACGAGGAATGACACACTGACGCCATGGACGAGCGTGTGATTGTTAGGTCGGGTCAGCGGGCATCCGTCGTCGGTCTCGGTACGTGGCAACTGGGCGCCGACTGGGGAGACGTCGACGACAAGGAAGCCCTGGCGGTGCTGGAGGCGGCGGTCGAGTCGGGGGTGACCTTCTTCGACACCGCCGACGTGTACGGCGACGGCCGCAGCGAGCAGACCATCGCCGCGTTCCTGCGGGCCAGGCCCGAGCTGGACATCTTCGTCGCGACCAAGATGGGCCGCCGCCTCGACCAGATCCCGGAGAACTACGTCCTCGACAACTTCCGCGCCTGGAACGACCGTTCGCGGCGCAACCTCGGCGTGGACCGGCTCGACCTGGTCCAGCTGCACTGCCCGCCGACGCCGGTCTACTCGACGGACGAGGTGTTCGACGCCCTGGACACCCTGGTGGCGGAGGAGCGCATCGCCCACTACGGCGTCAGCGTGGAGACCTGTGAGGAGGCGCTGACCGCGATCGCCCGCCCGGGCGTCGCCAGCGTGCAGATCATCCTCAACCCGTTCCGCATGAAGCCCCTGCGTGAGGTGCTGCCCGCCGCCCAGGAGGCGGGCGTCGGCATCATCGCCCGCGTCCCGCTGGCCTCCGGCCTGCTGTCGGGCAAGTACACCAAGGACACCGTCTTCGCCGCGAACGACCACCGCACCTACAACCGGCACGGCGAGTCCTTCGACCAGGGCGAGACCTTCTCCGGCGTCGACTACGCGTCGGGTGTGGAAGCCGCCGCCGAGTTCGCCGACCTCGCGCCCGAGGGCTTCACACCGGCCCAGCTGGCGCTGCGCTGGATCATCCAGCAGCCGGGCGTGACGACCGTGATCCCCGGTGCCCGCTCGCCCGAGCAGGCCCGCGCCAACGCGGCCGCCGCCGCGCTGCCGGACCTGTCCGACGAGACCCTCACCGCGATCCGGGACCTGTACGACCGGCGGATCAAGGACCAGGTGGAGGGCCGCTGGTAGTCCGCCGACGCGGCACCGCCCCGGCCGGCCGGACAGAATCCCCGCTCAGGGGGTACTCGCGGAGGGAAGGACTCAGGTCGTTCGACGCGGGAGGACATGGTGACGGCCACCGAAGGCGGTGCTACCAGGCGCAGGGGGCGCAACGAGACCGAGGAGGAGAGAGCCGACCGCATGTGGGTCGAGCTCCTCCAGGAGGTCCGGGTGGCCCAGATGGGCGTGCAGATCCTGTTCGGATTCCTGCTCACCGTCGTGTTCACCCCCAAATACGACGACCTGGAGTCCACGGACCAGACCATCTACATCGTGACCGTCGTCCTGGGCGCCGCCGCCACCGGCGCCCTGATCGGTCCCGTGTCCCTGCACCGGCTGGTCTCCGGGCGGCGCATCAAACCCAAGGCGGTGGAGTGGGCCTCCCGGTTCACCCTCGTGGGCCTGATCCTGCTGCTGGTCACGATGGCGGCCTCGCTCCTGCTGATCCTGCGCGTCGCCACCGAGGACGGGTATGTGCCCTGGCTGGTCACGGGCGTGGTCGTCTGGTACGTCGTCTGCTGGTTCGTGCTGCCGCTGTGGGCACGCCGCCGCCACACGGAGTGAGCACACGCCGCCACGCGGAGCAAGCGGCGGCGCGTCCACTGTCGTCGGCATGAGCACGGCTACCGCGGTCGCGCCGCCCCGCCCTGGGCCCCGCGCAGCGCCGCGATGCAGGTGGAGATGGCCTGCTGGAGATCCTCCAGCTGCTGCACCATGTCGTCCTCGACGAACTCCTGCACATCGTCGAAGGTGAGCTCCTCGAAGACCTTGGTCGCCCGTTGCAGGCTGTTGTAGAACTTCGTCCGTCGCTCCCGCACCCGCAGCTCGGGGTCGGCCTCCACGGTCTCGGCCACGAGGGACCTCATCGCGCCGTAGGCCTCGGTGGCCCACTCACCGGTGTCCTCGTCGTCCTCCAGCTCGTCGATGAGCGACAGATGCCGCTCGGCCTCCTGGCGCAGGTCGGAGGGCGCCTCGACGGTCTGCCCCGCCGGGGTCTTGATCTGGCCGGACTCGGCGATCTGGCGGACGTAGTCGATCCGGTCGGCCGCCCGGTTCTCGCCCGCGACCGCCTTCTTCAGCTCCTCGGTGCGCACCACGTCACGCGCCAACTCGGCCTGCAGCTCCGGGTCTTCGCGCACCCGGTCCAGCAGCGCCTGCCGGGCCGCGCGGGCGGTCGAGGGGTCGGCGAGGATCGCGGCGCGCAGCGCGGTGGGGTTCTCGGCGACCTCCAGGGCCTTGGTCGGGCGGATGCCCTCGGCCTCGGCGGCCTCGGCGATGGCGGTGCCGCGCTCGGAGGTGGCGCTGGTGCGGGAGACGTAGTAGCCGAGCCACACGTCGGCGTCCGGCAGCTCCACCTCCTGACCCGGCGCGAGAGCCTCGAAGTGCGGGACGAGACCGTCGTCGGCGGCCCGGTCCCAGGCCTTGTAGTAGCGCATGACGCGCTCGGGGGAGCAGCCGGCGAGCTCGGCGAACTCCTTCGCGGACACCTTCGGCGTCTCACCCGCGCTCTGGCCGCCGGGCCGCACGCTGCGCGCCACCATCAGGCCGAAGGCCCACCCTCCGGTCCGCGCGTAGACCCCGAACTCACGCGCGTCCCGCGCGACGAGATCGGACAGCGGGGACGGCGATGCGGGGGACGTCTCGGGCGGGACGAACGCCAGGGTCACGGATGGCTCTCCTGTACGGGTACGGGCTGCTCGGAAGGCAGAAGTGCAGACCGGCAGCTTATGGCACCCGCGCGGGACGCACGCGCGCTCCCCGGTGCCGCCCGGTGCGCTGTGGTGCGGGCGAGTCAGCCGAGGGTGTCCCGCAGCGCGGGCAGCAGCGTCTTCTCCGCCCAGTCGAGATAGGGCAGCTGCGTCTCGCCGCCGATCTGCACCAGGGCGATCTCGGTGAAGCCCGCCTCGGCGTACGGGCGGACGGCCTCGACGAAGGCGTCCGGGTCGTCGCCGCACGGGATCGAGCCGGCGACGTCGTCCGCGGTGACGAACTGGGTCGCCGCCGCGAAGGAGTCGGGGTGCGGCAGCTCCGAGTTCACCTTCCAGCCGCTGCCGAACCAGCGGAACTGGGAGTGGGCGCGCTCGATCGCGGCGTCCCGGTCGGGGTCGTAGCAGACCGGCAACTGCCCCACGCGCGGCTTGCCCTCGCCGCCGTGCCGGTCGAACGCCTCCAGCAGGTCCGCCTTGGGCTCCGTGGCGATCACCAGGTCGCCGAGCCGGCCGGCGAGCTCACAGGACTTGTCCCCGGAGACGGCGATGCCGATGGGCGGCGGCTGGTCCGGCAGATCCCACAGCCGGGCCGACTCCACGTCGAAGTGCGTGCCGCGATGGTTCACATGCCCGCCCGCGAACAGCGCGCGGATGATCTCCACCGCTTCTTCGAGCATCTCGTGCCGTACGTCCACGGGCGGCCAACCACCGCCCACCACATGCTCGTTGAGGTTCTCGCCCGAGCCGAGCCCCAGCCGGAACCGGCCCTCGGACAGCAACTGAGTCGTGGCGGCCTTCTGCGCCACCACCGCCGGGTGGTAGCGGACCGTCGGACACGTCACGTAGGTCATCAGCGGAATCCGCGAGGTGGCCTGGGCGGCCGCGCCCAGCACACTCCAGGCGTACGGAGAGTGACCCTGCGAGCGCAGCCACGGAAAGTAGTGGTCCGAGGTCACGGAGAAGTCGAAGCCCGCCTCCTCGGCGCGAACCACATGGTCCACCAGCTCACGGGGGCCGGCCTGCTCGGTCATCATCGTGTATCCGATCTGCACCATGCGGACCGAGTCCCCGAACCCGCGGGGCCGAAAACGGGACGGACGGGGCCGGGGGACAGGATCTGCCGGGACCGCCGCCACCGGGCGGCCCGGTCAGTTCTCGGGCACCTGGAAGGTGCGCAGAATGACCTCCAGGGCCTCGCGGTTGCCTGGGTCGTCCCAGTCGCTCTCGGGGGTCGTCCAGCGCAGTGAGTAGCCGCGGTGCTCGGCGATCAGGAAGCCGCGGCCGAAGGTGCGGACCCGGGTGCCGTCCTTCTCGGAGAGCCATTGCATGTCGGCGCCTTCGTATCCCTGGTACGTGGTCGCCTCGATCTCGCCGATCCGCCGGAATCCGCTCCGCTCCTCCAGGCCGGGCTGGACGTCGTCGCGCCAGACGGCGACGGGATCCGGGCCCACGCGCTCGCTGTAGGTGACGGCCAGCTTGCGCGGATCGTCCTCGGCACTGAAGATCACGCGGTACGCCAGGTCCGCGGCACGCTTGGTGCGCTGCGCCTCCCAGCCCTCGGGCAGGGCGACGGAGAAGCCCTCCGGTGACGTGTACGTCCGGTAGCCGGAGGGCAGGGCCGTGCCCGAGGGGGTCGCGGTGGGCGTCCCCGCCTCCGTCTCCTCCTGGGTGGGGGACGAACTGGGTGAGGGAGCGGGGGACGGGGCGGTCGGCGCCCCGGCGGAGGCGGACGGGCCGGGTGCCGTACCCGCCGCCGAGGAGTCGGAGTCGTCCGGCCGTTGGCTGGTCACCACGAGAACGGCGGCCGCGACGGTGACGACGGCCAGCGCGGTGCCGGCGACCATGGCACGTCTGCTCCAGCCCGGCCCCGCGACGTACCGGCCGCGCACCCGGGGGCGCGGCGGTGTCTGGAGGGACGCCTCCGGGTCCTCGTCGAGGACGCGGACGAACGCGTCACGGACCACCGGTCTGCTCAGCCGCTCCCGGGAGTCCTTGCGCAGCAGCCCCTGCACGGCCTGGGTGAGCGGCCCCGCACGCACCGGGGCGCGCAACGGAAGCCGGTCCACCCCCTTCAGCGTGGCCTCGGGCCGGTCCCGTTCGCGGTACGGCGGACGCCCCTCGACCATCGTGTACAGGATCGCGCCGAGCGCCCACAGGTCGGACGCCGGCCCGATGCGCTCGTCGCGGGCCTGCTCCGGAGCGGCGTACGACGGCGCCGCGACCCGGGGTGCGAGGGTCGCGCCGGCCAGCCCGAAGCCGGTGACCACGACGGAGCCCTCGTCATCCACGAACACCTGGCCCGGGCTCAGCTCGCCGTGCGTGATGCCCGCGACGTGCGCCGCCTCCAGCACGTCGAGCAGTTCGAGGCCGATGCGCGCGGCCCGCACATGGTGCAGCGTGCCCTGCTGGGTGAGGAGTTCCCCCAGAGGCGTGCCGTCGATCCACTCGGTGACGATCCACAGGCTCCCGGACTCCTCGACGGCGTCCAGGACGGTGGCGACCCGGCCCGGGCGCAGCAGCCCCATCCGCTCGGACGTCCGCAGGATCCGCGAGGTCGCCCGGCGCCTGTCGTCCGGGCCCATGTCGTCGGGCAGCCCGATCTGGGAGAGGAGGCACGGGCGTTCGGTCTCCATGTCCTCGGCGTAGTAACTGACGCGATTCGTCTCTCGATGGACGACATCGACCAGCCGGTACCTTCCGGCGACCAACCCGGCTGTGGAGACGCGCGCCTTGACCATGGCCATCCCTCGCTGAACCCCTGGCTCTCATTTCTTACAGGAAGTACGAGAGACGTGACGGGAAGCGTTCAACGCAATCCCCAACCAAAGGCCGCTTCTTTTCCATTGTTTCTGACGGGCGAGTAAGCTGACTGAAAGTTAAGGGAATTGAGCCAGAACAGTTCAGCCCAGACCGAAATCCTTCGCCCAGCGCAGCACATCCCCGGTCGTCGCGTTGCCCCCGCACACGACCAGCCCGAGCCGGGCGCCGCCCCCGACCCGCTCCCGCACCCGCCGGGCCGCGGGCAGCAGACAACCGGCGGCCGGCTCGGTCCACACCTTGGCGTGCTCGGCGAGATCCAGCACGCCCCGCACCGCCTCCCGGTCCGGCACCACGAGCACCTCGTCGACCAGGGCGGACACATGGTCGTAGGTGAGCTGGGACACGGTCGGCGCGCTCAGCGTCGACACGATCGACGACAGCGCCACCGGCACCGGCCCGCCCGCCGCCAGCGCCCGCGACATGGCCTCGGCGCCCTCGGTCTCCACCCCCCAGATCCGCACCCCCGGACGGCGGGCCCGCAACGCCACCGCGACACCCGCGATCAGCCCACCGCCCCCGACGCTGACGAGTACGTCCGTGAGGTCACCGGCGTCGTCGGCGAGCTCCAGCCCGACGGTGCCCTGGCCGGCGACCACCAAGGGGTCGTCGAAGGGGTGGACGAGCGTCAGGCCCTCGTCGCGCAGCCTCGTGACGAGCGAGAACGCCCCGTCCATGTCGTCCGTCAGCCGCACGTGCGCCCCCGCGTCACGCGCGATCTCGACGGCACGGGCCGGCGCCGAACGCGGCATCACGACGGTGGCCTTCACATCGAGGACGGCGGCCGTCATCGCCAGGGCGATGCCGTGGTTGCCCCCGCTGACCGCCACGACCCCGGCGGCGCGCTGCGCGTCGGTCAGCGAGAGCAGCTTCGCCGTCGCCCCGCGGGCCTTGAACGAGCCGGTGCGCTGCAGGAGTTCGAGCTTCACCGTGACCGGAACGCCGAGCAGGGCCGACAGCCCGGGGCTGGGTACGGTCGGGGTGGGTACGACGTGTCCGGCGATGAGTCCGGCCGCGGATTCGACGTCCGAGATCCCGATCAAGGCAGTCACCTCTCCGGCGCGGGGCGGTGATCCGCGCCGCTTCGCACCCTGACGTGGCGGGGGGCGCCGGTCAACTCGGTTCCGGCGCGGGCGTGGTGCCGCGCCGGTCGTCGTACGGCCCGTACCGAGCCGTCACAGGTCGCGCCGCACGAGGAAGTCCAGCAGCGACCGCAGGTCCGCGGCGGCGCCCGCCTCCAGGGGCACCTCGGCGAGAGCCGCTTCTGCTGCGCTCACCTGGCGCCGTGCCTCGGCCAGTCCGGCCGAGCGGCCGCCCGACTCCTCGATGAGCGCCGCCGCCGCGCCGGGGTCGGTGGCCGACTCCAGCAGCGCGGACAGCCGAGCGGACGCGGGGGAGTCGAGCGCGGCCAGCACCGGGAACGTCTTCTTCCGCTCCCGCAGATCGCCGTACACGGGTTTGCCGGTGACGGCGGGGTCGCCCCAGATGCCCAGCAGATCGTCCACCACCTGGAAGGCGATGCCCAGATGGCGTCCCGCCCGGTCGAGGGCCGAGACGGTCGCGGGCGGCGCACCGCCGAGCAGAGCGCCCAGCGCGGCCGCACAGCCCAGCAGGGCGCCCGTCTTGTGCTCGGCCATCGCCCGGTACTCCCGCGGCCGCATCCGCTCCGGGCCCGACCACGGCCGCGTGGCGAACAGCAGGTCGTCCGCCTGCCCACGCACCAGGTCCCGCAACGCCCCGGACAGCAGCCGCACCGCCGCCGGACCGGCCGGTGCCACGGCGAGTGTCTCGACGGCCAGCGCGAACAACGCGTCCCCCGCGAGGACGGCCGGTCCCGTGCCGTATGCCTTCCAGACGGTGGGGCGGCGGCGCCGGGCCGTGTCGCCGTCCATGATGTCGTCGTGCAGCAGCGAGAACGCGTGCACCAGCTCCACCGCCACCGCGCCGGGCACCGCGACACACCCGGGCGCCCCGGACGCCTCGGCCCCGAGCACGGCCAGCGCCTGCCGTACGCCCTTCCCGCCGGAGGCGTCGGCGGGTGCGCCGCCCACCTCGCACCAGCCGAAGGAGTACGCGGCCATCTCACCGACCCATGGATGCGTCCGCCCCACCGCCTCCCGCAGGGCGGGCCGCACCAAGGCACGGCAGCGGTCGAGGAGCCGGCGGGCGTCTGTTGGGGCACCCACGGGCGAGGCGGCCTCGTGGGAGCCGTACGGATCCCGCACCGCCGAAGGGAAGACCGTCACCGTACGGCCACCGCCCCGGCGCCCGCCACGGCACTGTCCGCGGGGTCCCGCACGATGCCGAACTCCTCCTGCGCCCGCGCCACCATCTGCCGTGCGTGCCGCAGCCCGATCCGCTCCAACACGCCCGCCAGCTCGGCCAGTTCGGCCGCCGTCTCGGCACGGTCGCGCCCCAGCCGGGCCCGCGACTTGACCAGGCCCAGCCGGGACAGTGCCTCCCCGCGCGGCTCGCTCATGTCCCGGAACTCCCCGAGGGCCAGCTCGTACAGCTCTCGCGCCTCGGCGTAACGCCCGGCGCGGTAGAGGACGTTGCCGCGCATCTTGTGGTTGTAGGCCAGCGCGCTGGACAGCTTCATCGCGCGGCACGTGGTCTCCGCCTCGGACAGCAGCTCCAGTGCCCGCTCCGCGTCGCCGTCGCGGACGGAGACGATGTCGGCGAGCCCGCGCAGCGCCCAGGCATGGCCCCGTCGGTCGTCGGCACGCGCGGCGATCCCGGCCGCCTCCTCGAACAGGGCGTAGGCGGTGTCGTACGACCCGGTGTTGCGATGGATCTGGGCGATGCCCTCCAGCGCCCACACCGTGTGCCGTGCCTCGCCGCGCCGCCGGGCCTCGGCCAGCAGCTGCTCGTGCAGCCGGTGGACGGCTTCGTAGTCGCCCTGGATCCGGCCCGTCTCCGCCAGGCCGGCCAGGGAATAGCCGCGTACGACGATGTCACCGCCGCGTTCGCCGAGCTCCGCCGCGAGCCGAAGCAGCCGCCGGGCCAGGGCGAACGATCCCCGCTGCCGGGCCAGGGTGCCCCCGCTCCACAGCGCCCAGGCCATTGCCGCGGTGTCGCCGGCCTCCCGGGCGGCGCGGTAGCTCGCCTTCCATGCCCGGTCCGCGTCCCCGATCTGACCCAGCCGCCGGTGCGCCTCGGCGACCGCGAGGCCCGACCGCGCCGCCTCGCCGTGCTGCCCGGCCCGCTCGGCGGCCCGCAACCGCTCGGTGCCGGCGGCCAGGACGTCGGTGAGCGACGAGTTGACGGACAGTGTGGTCAGGGCGCCCTGGTACTCGGGGGCGAATGCCTTGCCGTACATCGATTCCTCTCGGTTCATATACACACGGCGTATACGTCCTACGTATACGTCCTGCATATACGCTTTGTGTATACACGATGTGTATAGAGCGTCGAAAACCCGCCCTGGCCCGGGGGCCAGGGCGTCACCTGTTGCCGATCAAGACGCCGACGCGACAGAGAGGGTTGCCCGTGAGGCGCAGATCACGTCCGGCGGGGTCGGTGCGGACGGTCAGTGTTGCTGGGCCTTCTGAGGTGTCACCTCACTCGGCCGGACGACGACATGGCCCTGACCCTGGAGCATCAGCTGCACGGCCTCCCCGGAGCCGCCGCGCAGCATCGAGCCGAGCGACTGCGAACGGTGCAGCGAGGTCTGCAGCCCGGCGGTCCAGCCGACCACGGCGTCTGTGTCGACGTACACCGGGAACTCCGGCGAGACCGGGATCACGAGCGGACTGCCGTCGCACACCAGCCCCAGCTTGCCGTGCCCCGTGAAGACACTGTTGAACAGGCCGCCGCCGGTGATGCCCGCGCCCTTCACCGTCGCGATCCGGTACGACAGCGAGGCGTCGAAGCACAGGACGTTGCGGCCGTTGACCGTGAACTCGTCGCCGGGGTCGACGTCGACGATGAAGCAGCTCTGCGCCTCGTGCGCGAACCAGGCCTCGCCTTGCCCGCGCACCGCCATCAGCGGCAGCCCCTCACCGGTCATGGCCCGCTTGAGCATGCCGCCCATGCCCTGGCCCTTGCGCTCGAACTGGAGGTTGCCGCGGTAGGCGACCATCGCGCCCTGGCGGGCGTGCATCTCGCCGTTCACCGCGTACTTGATGCATTTGGCGTTCTCGATCGTCATGCCCGGCGCCGTGGCGGGCTGGACCATGTGCTCGCTGGAAAAGAGGTCACCCTTCATACGCGCATCCTTTCCCGGACGCTCCCGTTCCGGCCAGTTCGCGTCGCGTCGGCCTCCCTGGGGTCGTCACGCGCCGAACAGTTGCGTCCAGTACGTGCCGGCCGGGCCGCCGCCCGCGAAGCCGACGCCGATGTGTGTGAAGTCGCGCTTGAGGATGTTGGCACGGTGACCGGGGCTGTTCATCCAGCCCTCCACCACCTCGGCGGGGGAGCGCTGGCCGCACGCTATGTTCTCGCCGATCGAACGCATAGGGGAGCCCGCGGCGGCCGCCCGGTCCCAGGGCCGGCTTCCCTCGGGCGAGGTGTGGGAGTAGAAGGCGCGGGCCGCCATGTCGGCGCTGTAGTCCTGCGCCGCCGTGCCGAGCGCGGGATCGACGGCCAGCGGACGCAACCCCGCTCTGGCCCGCTCGCGGTTGGTGAGGTCGACGACCTCGGTCGCGGTGCGGGACAGGTCGCCCGGCGTGAGCGGCCTGGCCCACAGTGCCGTCCAGTAGGTGTCGCCCGAGCGGCCGCCCGTGGCGTGGGCCAGGGCCGCGTGGGTGAAGGCCGGGTCGTGCAGGGTGCGGCGGGGCTGTTCGGTGCGCAGGCAGTACGCGACGAACTCGGCGGGTGTGCGGGGGCCGGAGACCAGGTGTTCGCCGACGGTGAGATACGCGTACCCGGCGGCCGTGACGCGCTGGTACACGCAGACTCCGTCGCCGCCCTCGACGCCGAGTCTTCCTGCCTGGGCCATGGCGCGGGCATGGGCCCGCGCGGCGGAGGCGAGGCGGGCGTCGAGGGTCACGGGAGGTGAACCGGCCCTGCCACGGGCGGAGTTGACCAGGTCGAGGAAACCGTCGGGGGCGGGGGAGGAGAGGTGCGGGGTGGTGACGGCGGACAGGGTGTGCGTCGCGGGCCGCGCGGTGGGCACGGGGGGAGCGGCCGGTACGGGTGGGGCGGGGGCGGAGGGGACCGGGGTCGGCGTGGCGTCCTCGACGACGTCCACCCCGAAGTCACGCGCGAGCCCGGCCAGCCCGTCCGCGTATCCCTGCCCCAGGGCCCGCAGCTTCCAGCCGTCGCCCCGCCGGTAGATCTCCGCGAGCAGCAGCACCGTCTCCTGCCGGGGGCGCGGCGGGGCGAACCGGGCGATCGCGTGGCCGCCCGGGCCGCTGACGTGGAGCACGGGGGTGGGCAGACGGCCCAGGGGAGTGCCGGCGTCGGCCGGGCTGACGACCACCGTGACCCGCGTGGCCCCCTGGCGCAGTCTCGACGGGTCGACGGTCAGGGTGTCGCCGCGGAGCCGGGCACCCGGAGCGGACGGCTGGTTGTAGAACACGAAGTCGGCGTCGCCCCGGACCTTGCCGCTGTCGTCGGTGACGAGCGCGGACACGTCGAAGGGGCCGGGGACCCGGACGGTCACGCTGCCGGCCGGAAGGGGCAGATTGCCCCCGGGAACCAACTCGCTCATCGGGCCGTCCTGGTGGGTGGTGCGAGATCCGGTGGTGCTGTCCGGGGAACGTCCACCGGATCTCACGGGTTCCCGCCCGGAGCGCGCCCTCAGCGCGAGTTCGGGTTCACCGGGATCGCCGGTGCGACGTCCTCGTGTCGTTCGACCGGTGCCGAGCTGCGCCCGGACTTCGCCTTCTTGCCGCAGAACGCGGACTCCAGCGTGCCCAGCATGGTGTTGAGGACCGTGCCGTTGTTGGAGGTGTTGGCGAGCGCGGCGAGGCTGCGCTCGCCGTCCTTGGACGCGAACGCGTACGTGTAGTAGCCCTGGACGGCACCCGTGTGGCCGTACACGGAGATCCCGCACGACAGGTCGCGGCGCCGCAGTCCGAGCCCGTACGCCTGCGTGCCGCCCGCCGGTACCCACCGCTGCATCTGGGCGAGCTGCGCCCGGGAGGTCAGCCGGCCGCCGAGCAGCGCCGACAGGAAGGTGTTGAGGTCCCGCGTGGTGGAGATCACTGCGCCCGCGCTCTGCGCCCAGGACACCGTCTGCTCGGTGGCGTCGACGAGCGCCGCGCCGGCCGCGTCCGGGGTGAGATAGCCGCGCGCGTGACGGCCGGGGATCTTCTGCTCGGGGTGCACATAGAAGGTGTCGCGCAGCCGCAGCGGGTCGATGATCCGGTTCTGGTACTCGGTCCGCACGGAGTGGCCGGTGAGCTCCTCGATGAGCATGCCGGCGACGACGAAGTTGGTGTTGGAGTAGGAGTAGGCACCGCCGGGCTTGGTGGTCCGCGGCTTGCTCAGGGACCGGTTCACCAGCTGCCGGTAGGTGAAGACCTTCGTGCGGACCGCCTCGAAGCCGGGAACCGTCCGCGCGAACATCTCGTTCGTGTAGTCGTGCAGTCCGCTGCGGTGGCTGAGCACATGGCGCACCGTGATGCGGTCGTCGGGCAGCAGCCCCGGCAGATAGCGGTTGACCGGGGCGTCGAGCGCCAGCTTCTTCTCGTCGGCCAGTTGCAGCAGCACGACCGCCGAGAAGATCTTGGTGACGCTGCCGATGCGGAACCGGTCGGTGTTGCTGATGGTCCGTCCGGAGCGGCGGTCGGCGACCCCTGTGGCCGCCCAGTACACCGTGCTGCGGTCGTCGAGGCGCGCCATCGCGCCGGGAGCGCCCTGCCGCCGCGCCGTGCGCAGCACGTCCCACAGGCCGTCGACATCGGGTCCGGGCAGCGCGCCCGCCGAGGGGGCCGTCGTGGTGACGCCGGGCCGCTGGGGCGCGGCATGGGCGGGAACCGCCAGGAGCGACACCAGGGCCGCCGTCGCCGCCGTACCCCTGACCACCGTTGCTGAGACCATCCGGATTCCTCTCGTTTCCGTTGCTGTGTCACCGATGCGTGATCGGTCGGGTTCGTGCGGGGCAACCTTCTCGCATCCCGTCAGATCCCCACAGACGACTCACAGTTGGACCGTCGCGGATCACCGGGTGGGAGTCCCCGATGGTCGTCCGGGGCCTCGTTTCCGAGCGGATCCCGCTTCTCCAAGGGCGTCACGTACGCTCAGGAACCGGTGTGGGCGCTGTTCGGGAACTACCGCACGGCGGCGGCCGAATCGCGCCTCGACCACGACCACGACCACGCGGATACGATCGCCGCACTGCGCAGAAAGCTTTACCTGCCACACGTCAGCCCGACCACGGGCTGGCTGGAGGAGTGGATGTCCCCCGACAACCTCGGCGAGACCACGCACCGCCACCTGTCCCCGCTCGTCGGCCTGTTCCCCGGTGACCGCATCCGCCCGGACGGCTCCACCCCGGCCGACATCGTCGCCGGCGCCACCGCCCTGCTCACCGCACGCGGCATGGACGGCTTCGGCTGGGCCAACGCCTGGCGCGGCCTGTGCCGGACCCGCCTGAAACACGCGGAGAACGCCTACCGACCGGTCGTCGACAACCTCCGCCCCTCCACCGGCGGCGGCAACGGCACCGCCCCCAACCTCTTCGACATCTACGAAGTGGAACGCGGCCGGGGCATCTTCCAGATCGACGCCCACCTCGGCACCCCGGCCGCGATGGTGGAGATGCTGCTGTACTCCCGGCCGGCCGAGGTCCGCCTCCACAGCGTCGGCGGCCGCACCACGACGGTCGCGTACGGCGGGCTGTCCCGGACGGTCACCCTGACGCCCGGTGCGTCCGTCACGCTGAAGGACTTCGCCCGGTGAGGGCCGGACTCCCGCTGGCCGCCGCCCTGTTGACGGTCGTCGCCTGCCAGAGCGCGCCCGCCGGGACGACCGGCGACCCGAGTGGCGTCGTCACCTGGGCGGCGACCGCCGACCGCATGGGCGACGGCGTCGCCGGCCGCGGCTACCGGCTCGTCGTGCACACCAGCGTGGGCGGAACCGACCTGCGGGTCCGGCTCTCCAACGCCTTCGGGGACCGGCCGATGACCTTCGACAGCGTCTACGCGGGCATCCAGAAACAGGGCGCCGAGCTGCGGCCGGGCAGCAACCGGCGCCTGACCTTCGACGGCGAGCGCACGGTCACCGTGCCGGCCGGCCGGACCGTGTGGAGCGACCCGCTGCCCGGGAAGCTGCCCGCCGCCACGAACCTGGTCGTCAGCCTGCACAGCCCGGACGCCGGCGGCCCGGCCAGCGGCCACTGGATGGCCATGCAGACGTCGTACGCCACCCAGGGCGACCACACCGCCGAGGAGAGCGGCGCCGCCTGGACGATCCCGACCGGCTCCTGGTTCCACCTCGACGCCGTCTCCGTACGCGCCCCCGCGGGCACCGGGGCGGTGGTCGCCCTCGGCGACTCCATCACCGACGGCTGGCAGTCCACCACCGACCAAAACCGCCGCTGGCCCGACCACCTCGCCCGCCGGCTGCACCGGGCGGACACGGCGGTCAAGGGCGTGGCCAACGAAGGAATGGCCGGGAACAAGGTCCTCACGGACCTCCCCGGCCAGAGCGCGCTGAACCGGCTGGAGCGGGACGTCCTGTCGCTGCCCGGCGTGCGGACCGTGTTCCTCTTCCAGGGCGTCAACGACATCAAGGCCCGCACGGGCGTCACCGCCGAGGACCTGATCGACGGCTACCGCGAGATCATCCACCGCTCGCACGCGGCCGGCAAGTGCGTCGTCGGCGCGACCGTCGGGCCCTTCAAGGGCTGGCACGAATGGGACCCGGCCGCCGAGGCCGTACGCCAGGAGGTCAACGCGTTCATCCGCACCAGTGGCGAGTTCGACGCCGTCACCGACTTCGACCGCATCCTGCGCAGCCCCAGCGATCCCGAGCGGATCCTTCCCGCCTTCGACGGCGGCGACCATCTGCACCCCAACGACAAGGGGATGCAGGCACTGGCCGACGCCGTCGACCTGACCGCCCTCGACTGCGACACCACCGACTGACGCGCCGGACAGGGAGTCAGCCGACCGTCTCCTCGCGGGTGATCAGACCCTCGCGGTAGGCGATCGCCACCGCCTCCGTACGGCTCGCGGCGCCCAGCTTGGCCAGGATGTTGGAGACGTGGACGCTCGCCGTCTTGCCGGTGATGTACAGCTCCTCGCCGATCTGCCGGTTGCTGCGGCCGAGGGCGAGAAGACGCAGGACGTCCTGCTCGCGGGCGGTGAGCGGTGCGGTGCGGCCGGCGGCGCCCGCCGTACGGTCGGTCGCGGTCTCCTTGAGGCGGCCGCGACGGATCACGGCGTCCAGCCGGCCCAGGAGGAGCGTCGCGCCGAGCCGGGCGGCCGTCTCCCGGGCCTCGGCGGCCTCGGCCGCTGCCGTGTCGCGGTCGCCCGCCGCCAACAGGGCCTCCGCGTGGGTCTGGCGGCAGAAGAACGCCGACGCCGAAGGCGCCATGTCCACGTACGAGGTGGACGGGATCTCCTCCGACATGTC